>DASYWM010000039.1:0-26620 GCA_035936075.1 Thermomicrobiales bacterium | reverse complement strand
GCGAATCGCCATACCAGCGACTCGCTACGGGTGGGATGCGCTCTACCGCTCGGTGTTAACTACCTCGTCCCTTGACGACCTTGCTGTGCGGCAGGAGGCGATTGCCGAGCTGGCCGGCGAGGTGGATGTGCAGCAGGCGGTGGAGGCGGCTGCGCTTCGCGACGATGAGCCGTTGCCAGACCCCCAGGCGCTCGTTCACTGGGCGGGGTCCACGCCATGGCTTCGTCCCAGGATCTGTTTGCGCGCGGTCAGTTGGGTCAGCCCGGTTGTGTTCGTGATCTTGCTGGCGTTATGGGCTCTCGGCGTTACCAGCTCGCCGCTTTTTGTGATCCCCGTGGCGCTGAACGGGCTCATCTTTGCGCTATGGGGCCAGCAGGCGGCGGTGCGGGTGCAAGCGATCGTTCCCTTACGGGATGCAATCGCCGGGTACCGCGACATCTTCTGGACCATTGCGACGGCCAGGTCGCGGGCGTCCCTGCTTCGGCATATCGATGACACGCTTGAAGGCGGGCATGATGGTGCGCTGGCACGGACGGCCCAACTTGCTCGAGCTGTCTCCCTGGCGATCCCACCAGGGGCGATTATTTATTTCCCGCTTCAGCTTGCCTTCCTTTGGGATATTCACGTGCTCGAGTTGCTGGAGGGATGGCAAGCCAAGGCAGGTGACCGAGTGCATGCCTGGTTGCGGGCCGCCGGAGAGTGGGAAGCATTGGCTTCATTCTCCATCCTGCACCGCGATCATCCCGGCTGGGCATTCCCGCGGGTGACGCCCGAGGCAGTTTCGCTTTTCGCGGCAGAGCTGTCGCATCCGCTGCTCCGGGAGCAGGAAGCAGTCGCCAATGACGTCACGGTAGGGCCAGAAGCACACTTCCTCTTCGTCACCGGCTCTAATATGTCGGGCAAGAGCACACTGCTCCGGGCTATCGGGGCGAACGTTGTTCTCGCGCAGGCCGGGGCACCGGTCTTCGCCCGGTCGCTGTCCATGCCACCTGTCCGGCTCTGGACATGCATGCGGGTGGAAGATTCGCTGGAGCAAGGTGTTTCGTTCTTTATGGCGGAGTTGCAGCGGCTGAAGGCTGTGGTGGATGGAGTCGCGTCCGATCCCTCCCGCACTGCCCTGTACTTGCTGGACGAGATCCTTCAGGGCACGAACACCGCCGAGCGTCAGATCGCCCCTCGTCGTGTCCTGGCTTCGCTGGTGGAACAACGGGCATTCGGGGCGATCTCAAGCCATGATCTGGAGCTGATCGAGGGGAGCACCCTAAAAGATTCGGCAACGCTGGTGCATTTCGCGGAGGTTTTCTTGCCTGGTCCGGATTTGCCGACGATGACCTTCGACTACCGGCTGCGACCGGGGTTGGCAACATCCAGCAATGCGTTGGCACTGATGGAGATGCTTGGGTTTGATCTTAAAACGTGAGGAAACAGGCACGGCCGGGGGCGAGGCTCCCGGCCGCTTTATTCGCTGGATTTTGGATCAGGTGATCGGATCCATGAACTCGGAATCGAACTGGCCAGTTACCGCGAGAATTGCCAGAACAACCAGTGCCAACAGGAGCAACAAGCCGAGACCGACGAAGAGCATGACGATCGTACCGAAGCCTTCACCACCGAGCTTGTCGTCCTCTTCCCGTTCGCGGGCATCGGGGCCGGTTGCATATCCCAGTAATGAAATCAGAAAGAGCAGCCTCAGCAACATATGTGGCTCCTGGTCGGATCGAGCTGGCGGGCAACCCAGCCGGCGCGATCATCGTGTTGTGACAGAGGTTCTCCGTGCGTGCGCATGCGGACAACCGGTACGGAACACAATGTAAGAGATTTCTCAGGGCCGGTCCAGCCGGATGACCCGAGCAACGGCAGCGCCTGCGCTTTCTTACAGTGCCGATGAAAGCAGGCGCTGCAGGATCAGGATCAGAAACAGGGTGACCATGATCGAGAGATCTAGGCCCCCCAGCGATGGGACGACCTGACGGACCGGGGCCACAACAGGCTCCGTGATGTCGTAGAGAATTCTTCCGATGGTGGACCTGAAACCGGGGTCAAACCAAGACATGATGGCACGGCCAAAGAGGACGAATGAATAGATACTGAGAATGTTTAGCAGCAGCTCTGTGATGCCCAACGATATTCCTGCTTTCATGAATGGGAGCGATGTGGCGATGATGGCCATTGTGCCCAAAGTATAGTGCGTGGTCGTGCTGCCGGTGACGCTTCCCTGATGGGCGCTGGATACATGCACACCCCACACCTCGGCCCAGCCAACAGATGTATCGCCAAATTTATGCCGTGTCTGACCCGCGTAGCCGGGGCATCACATCGGTGGCGATGCGCTCGACGATCGCATAATGCTCCGGGTCCGGCGGCTGGAAGATGAACTCCTGCATGCCTGCCTCCGTGAATCGGCCCACGAAGTCCTCAAAGGCATCGATGGAGTCCCAGGGGCGCTCGTCGGTCATCTGGGCGATGACGTAAAGCAGGGAGCGCTTGATCTCCTTTGGGTCGCGCCCTTCCTCGACGCAGGACTCGTCCAGCAGGTCGTTTCGGTCGCGAATCTCCCCCGGGGTGCCCCGTGAGTTCCAGGTATCCGCGTAGCGTGCGGCGAGCCGGATCATTCGCGGCTTGTGGGCACCGAGGACGAACGGGATCCGTGGCTGCTGCACGGGTGTTGGCCGGTTCGGGGCGTGCTTGAGCGAATAGTAGGCACCTTCGAAGCTCGTGATGTCGTTGCGAAGATAGCGGTCCAGGAGATCGATCGCTTCTTCATAGCGATCCACGAGCTCGCCCGTGGGAGGAAACTCCAGCCCGAACATCTCATGCTCGGGCTGGAACCATCCCGCTCCGATCCCGAGCTCCAGACGACCGCCAGAGATGTGGTCGAGGGTGACGGCCTGCTTCGCGAGGAGCGAAGGATGACGGAAGGTGTTGCTGCTGACCAGCACGCCGAGGCGCGCGTTCCTGGTTACACCGGCGAGCGCACTGAGAAGTGTCCAAGCTTCAAAATAGGGGCTCTCCGGTTGCGCAGTCCGGACAAAGTGATCGGTGAGCCAGAGGCTCTCGAATCCCAGATCCTCGAACCATATCCAGCGCTCGCGAGTCTCCTCCCATGTCCAGTACTGAATCGTCTGCATGCCAAATTCACGGACGCCCCGGTCAGTCATTGAGGTAGGTCTCCTGAGAGCATTCCTTCGGATGTTGCATGGCGGCATTGTTACCCGTATTGACGAGTTTCGCAACTTGCCAATATTCGCGCCAGACCCGACACTGGATGGGAAATTTCCGACAACGATGTCGACCAACTGCCGACAATGAAGCCTGCACTGTGGTGATGGATAACCTGTGTAGTCGCGCTTCCGGGAGGTGAACGGTCCCGGCGGCGCGGCATAACGACGAAGTACGATGGAGAGACTGTACTCATGAGCACGGATGGCAAGGCAAACGGCAGCAACGGCCAAAGCGAACAGGTCGACATGCGCTTCAACAGCAGGACGCTGTACGACGGTAACGATCGCGCGGGTGCCCGCTCGATGGTCAAGGCCATCGGCTTCACGGATGAAGACCTGCAGAAGCCGATCATCGGTATCGCGAATACCTGGATCGAAACGATGCCGTGCAACTTCGGCTTGCGGCGCCTCGCCGAGCAGGTGAAAGCGGGCGTGCGGGCGGCGGGCGGCACGCCGATGGAGTTCAACACTGTCGCAATCTCCGATGGCGTGACCATGGGCACTGAGGGGATGAAAACCTCACTTATCTCCCGTGAGGTGATTGCGGACTCGGTGGAACTTGTCGGCCGGGGGCATATGTTTGATGGCATCATCGCTCTCGGCGCCTGCGACAAGACGTTGCCTGGCCTCTCGATAGCGCTTGCGCGTCTCAACGTTCCCGGTTTCATCCTCTACGGAGGAACGATCATGCCGGGCTACTGGCAGGGCAAGGAAGTTACCATCCAGACCGTCTACGAGGCGATCGGTGCGAACGCTGCCGGCAAGATGAGCGATGAGGATCTAAAGGATCTCGAGAACCACGCGTGTCCTGGCGCTGGCGCCTGCGGCGGCCAGTTCACCGCCAACACCATGGCGATGGCTATGGAGTTCATCGGCCTTTCGCCGCTTGGCAGCGCCTCGCCGCCCGCTATCGATCCGCGTAAGGAAGAGGTCGGTCTCAAGGCTGGCGAGCTGATCATAGACATGCTTCGCCGCAATCAGCGCCCGCTCGACATCCTGACACGGGGGGCGTTCGAGAATGCGATCGCCGGCGTCGCGGCAAGCGGCGGATCGACCAATTCGGTCCTGCATCTCCTCGCGCTGGCGCGGGAAGCCGGAGTGCCGTTGACCATCGAGGATTTCGACGTCATCTCCCGTCGCACGCCATTGATCACCGACCTGATGCCAAGCGGCAAATATGCCGCCGCCGACCTCGATGCCGCTGGCGGTACCCAACTGGTGGCGCAGCGTCTTGTCGACGCCGGGTACATCGATGGGTCACAGGCCACGCCGACCGGCAGATCACTTGCAGACGAGGCAGCGACGGCCACGGAGACCGCAGGCCAGGATGTCGTCCATGCGTTCGACAATCCCATGAAGGCTACCGGTGGTCTCAACATCCTGAAGGGGAACCTCGCACCGGACGGCTGCGTGGTGAAGCTCTTCGGGTATGAGCCGATGCATCTGACCGGGCCAGCGCGCGTCTTCAATTCGGCCGATGAGGCGGGCGACGCGGTGCTTCACAACCGGATTGTTCCGGGGGACGTCGTCGTGATCCGCTACGAGGGACCGAAGGGCGGCCCAGGGATGCAGGAGATGCTCGGGATCACCGCGGCCATCGTGGGGCAGGGGCTTGGCGGCTCGGTCGCGCTCATCACGGACGGCCGGTTCAGCGGGGCCACACGCGGCCTCATGATCGGTCATGTGGCGCCGGAGGCGTTTGTCGGTGGCCCGATTGCCGCCCTGCAGGAAGGCGACCTGATCGAGATCGACATCGAGAATCGAGCGCTGAACGTGCACCTGAGCGAGGATGAGATCGCCACTCGGCTGCGTGACTGGGCCCAGCCGGAGCCGCGTTACAAGCAGGGCGTGCTCGCCAAGTACGCTGCGCATGTCCAGCAGGCCTCCGAGGGCGCAGTAACGATGCTGCAATAATCCCTACAACAATGCAGATCGTGCTCAACAGCGGGCCCCTGTGGGCCCGCTGTTTGCGTATCTTCCCTAACTTTCCGGCTGCGCGTAAGAGGAGAACATGATGGCAAAGACGATCGTTGTTACAGGAGCATCCAGCGGATTTGGCAAGGGAGTGGCGCAGAGGCTCGCGGAGCAGGGGCATAATCTCGTGCTTGCGGCGCGAAGAGGTGAGCTTCTCGAAGAACTGGCGCGTGAAATCGGTCACGCGATTGCCGTCCCGACCGATGTCGCGAACCCGGACGAGGTGCACTATCTGGGCGAGCGGGCGAAAGCGGAATATGGCCGAATCGATGTCTGGATCAATGACGCCGGGGTTGGGACGATCGGCCGGTTTACCGACCTTCCGCTCAGGGACCAGATTAGCGTCGTGGAGACGAACCTGATCGGTGCGCTCAACGGTACCTATGTCGCGATGCAGCAGTTCGTCGAGCATGGTGAAGGCACGCTGATCAATGTGGCGTCCGTTGCGGGGAAGGTCGCGATGCCGTACTTCGCCGTCTACGGTGGAACGAAGAGCGCCATTCTCTCAATGAGTGCCTCGATCCGGCGGGAGCTTGAGCTGAATGGGCAAGATAATATTCACGTATGCGTCGTGAACCCATGGGCGACCGATACGTCGTTCTTCGAGCATGGAAGCAATTACACGCGGCACAGCCTGCGGATGCCGATGATCGATGACCCGGAGATTGTCGTGGATGCCATCGTTGGCTTGATCGATGATCCCAAGGACGAGGTCGATGTCGGGGTCAAGTCAAAGGGCACGGCGCTGGGAAGTCATCTGGCGCCGGGCCTCACGGAAGCGGCATCCGCAAAGTTGATACACCACACCCTGATGGAGGAAGCACCCCTGGCCGGTGTGACCTCGGGCAGCGTGAATGAGCCAGTGGCGGCCGGTACAGAGGTCGAGGGCCACACGCGTGAACGCATCGCTGAGGAGGACCGGCGCAAGGAATCGTAGGAACGGATGGCAGGCGATTAGGTCTGCTCACCTTACGCTGCCTGTACGATGACCAGGACGAGGAGGACGAGCATCAGCATCAGGACGCCCATCAGAACGATAGAGACGGTGCCATGTGGGTCGTTTTCAGGAAGGTCGGTGTCTGCCCGCTCCCTATCCGATTGCACGGTGTCATCCGGGCGAGCCGGTCGGATGATGGTTTCTGCCTGTGACGGTTCCGGGGTTTGAAGATCTGCGAGTTGTTGTTGGTCGGTCATGGTACCTCTTTGGGTTACAGTGCCCCACCGAGTGCGGGGTAAAGGAGGGCCTCCCACGTTTCGGCCAGAACGTGCCGGTAGGGTTCTTCTGTGACGATCCGGATCATGCGTCGATGCTCTTCATAGCGCTTGAAGTCCTCGTCCCCGAGGCCCACGACGTCCTGCCAGTGCATGAGCGGCTGCATGCCAACGGGCGGTTGCCTGAAACTCACCCAGACGTCTGTCTTCCACTTCTCCGGCTTCGGGATATCGATGAGGATCGCGGTATCCTCGACGGGTTCCCCAAGTGTGTTGGAGAGGGCCGCGACAAGGCGAAGCTCGACCTCACGCCGGGCGCGCTGATCGTACCAGAGTTGTGCGAGGCGGCTGTAGAGTGACTCGGCACGGGCGCTGATCTCCACGGCGCGCTTGTGAATCCGGCGCCCGGCGAGTGCATCGGCGAGCCGCCGGGTTGCGGCAGGCATGTCGACACTGCGCATGAATGCCAGGAGCGATGCGTCGTCGTGGCCAGTGAGACTACCTGGTGAGATCGCATCAGCAAGCAGGGCATCCTGGATAGCCCGCAAGAGCATGACCATACAGGCGCGATTCGTGTGATGCCAGTAGACGTTGTCGAACATCTCCTGGCGAGCATTGATGAGTGAGTGCAACGGGCTGATGCCCTTTTCAGTGATCGCGATTCGCTGTGAGGTTCTGGTGCCAGGAAGATCGACCTCAACGATCGTCAGGGATTCGATCAGCCGGGCCGTGTCTACTCCACCGTAGGGAACGTTGCACGCGCGGGCGTCTCTTGGCAGATAATCGAGTTTGTCCATATCGAGTGTTCCGGAGAGCAACCCACCGAGTACGAGATCCGCCTCATTAAGCAATGACCGATCGTCGTGGATAATGCCGGCAACACGAGCCGGGTCGACGAGCCAGTCCTGGCTGAGAATCTCCGCAATCTCGCCGCTCTCGATAATTACCTGACCGACCGCCTCATGTGTCGCCACGGGCGCCCCGATCTCCTCGATCGCGTGGGAGAACGGGTAATGTCCGATGTCGTGCAGGAGGGCAGCCGCCACGACGGTCCGGGCGTCCTCCGGTGTGATCCAGGTGCCTTCGGGCGTACTGCACAGGTGCTCTACCGCCAGCCGGGTAAGGTGCATCACGCCAAGTGAGTGCTCATACCGGGTGTGCTTGGCGCCAGGCCAAACGCGCGAGACAAAGCCAAGTTGCTGGATGCGATCCAGTCGGAGGAAGGGCAACGTGCTGATGAGCGCAATGGCGGGGGCGATCATCGGAATGCGGTCATACAGCCCATCCCTGATGACACTGGTATAGCGCTCCTGGGGAGCTGGTGAGGTGCCGATAACGTCGCGGTATTCCAAAATATCCTCGATCAAGGGTGAAACGTTGCCTCGTTCAGGTCTGGCCATTCCTGTATGAGATAGCGGGGTTTCACTGTATCCTCTTCCATACGGAATCCGTCAAATCGGAACGTTCGAATCTGTTTCCACGGTAACGAGGAGATGCGGCTTCCATGAGTGTGGACCAGGACAACCCCATGGCTGCACGCGCAGCGGCTATCCTTCGGGCCAATGATACTGGTACGTCGATCAAGGCGGCGCCTGCGCTCTATCCGCATCAGTGGAGCTGGGATGCGGCCATTGTCTCGATCGGCCTGGTGCACCTTTCCCTGGACCGTGCCATCCAGGAGATGCGCACCCTGTTCCGAGGCCAGTGGAAAAACGGAATGCTCCCTCACATCGTCTACAGTGCCGACGTCCCCAAGGACGCGTATTTCCCCGACGCGGATCGCTGGGATGTCGCACATGTCTCACCGGATGTGCCTGAAGGCATTGCGACCAGCGGCATCATTCAACCACCGATACACGCAATCGCGATACGTCGCATCTGTGACCAGGCGAATCCCGAGCAGGCGCGAGCCATCGCATCGGAGTTCTACGGTCCGCTCCTGGAATGGCACCGGTACCTGGTTTCGGCGCGGGACCCTGAGGTGTCGGGTTTGATTACGATCGTGCATCCCTGGGAGAGCGGGATGGACAACTCACCCCGTTGGGATCAGGCAATGGCACGCATTCAGGTTCCCGAGGGTGGAGTGCCTCCATTCGAACGCAGAGATCTCTCGCATGTCTCCGATGCGAGCCAGCGCCCGACCAACGAGGACTATGAACGGTTCATATGGATCGTGGAGGTGCTGAAGCGAGGCAGCTACCGCGTGGACCAAATCTATGATGAGTTGCCCTTCCGGGTGAAGGACATCTTCATGAGCGCCATGCTGGTCGCCGCCAACGAAGCCCTGATCCGTATCGCCGCCCTGGCGGATGGTGACTTCGACGATTTGACGATCATCGAGTCGTGGATTGATCGGGGCCGTCGTGGTCTCGCCGAACAGTGGCTCCCCGACGAGGGTCTGTGCTGTGACCTTGATGTGATCGATAACTCATGGATCAAGGTGCAGACTATTGCTACGTTTGCACCGCTCCTCGCCGGCCAATTAACCGCCGATACACTCACGGCCCTCAACCGGGTTTGGAGCTCCGAAGCCTTCACCGGCCACCCTGAGTTGCGCTGGGCATTGCCGCCAAGCACGAGCCCTGGCGAGCCGTCTTTTGTTCCAAACCGGTACTGGCGAGGTCCGGTGTGGCCGGTGATGAACTGGTTGCTCTGGTGGGCATGGGAACGCATCGGCGAGGGTGAGATCGCGGCGGCCCTGCGTGGCAACGCACTCGACCAGATTTCCTCTGCTGGATTTGCCGAGTACGTGGAGCCTTTTACGGGTGAGGCACTGGGATCCGACGACCAGTCATGGACGGCTGCTGTGGTGCTGGACTGGCTCGCTGCTTCCTGATCGCGGAACTCTTCCCGCATGGGATAATTCAGAGCAAAGACATCCCTCCACAGGGATACCCGCCCGGGCGATGTAGCCTGTTGACGGCGGGTGAATAGCAGCCATGGAGTAAGGACAATGAACCTGATGCGGCGAGCGGTGCTGGGGGTGGCAGACCTGCCTCCGGTACACCGGCTGTTTGTGCGAAACCGGTATGCCCGCCAGTTGGTGAACCGGTTTGTTGCCGGAGATACGCTGGAATCTGCGCTGACAGTCGCCCGGGAGCTCGCAGGGGAGGGCATTACCGTCACGCTGGACCTGCTTGGTGAGAATGTCTCCACCAGGGATGCAGCCGCAGCCGCTGTCGGAAGCTACACCGAAACGCTGCGTCAGATGAAGGCGAACGATCTCGAGCCGAACATCTCGGTCAAGCTCACGATGCTTGGGCTTGACCTGGGAGACGATGTTGCCCGGGAGAACATGACCCGGATCCTCGAAGCCGCGCGGGAGGTGGGCGGGTTCGTTCGCATCGACATGGAGGGGTCGGACTACACGACACGCACCATGCAGATCTTTGGACAGCTCCATGACCGGTTTCCGGAAGAGGTTGGCATCGTTATCCAGAGCTACCTCCATCGTGCCGCCTCTGATGTCGTAGATATGATCAATCGTGGCGCACGGGTGCGACTCGTAAAAGGTGCCTATGCAGAGCCAGAATCGGTAGCTATCCAGTCCAGAACCGAGAATGACGAGAACTACGAGCGGTTGATGCAGCATTTGCTGGATAAGGGGAACTACCCGGCAATCGCCACGCACGACCCGGCGTTGATCGAGGCAACCATCGCGTATGCACGGGCAAACACGATCCCGCCGGACAGGTACGAGTTCCAGATGCTTTATGGTGTCCGGCGGAACGAGCAGTTGCGTCTGAAGCGGGCCGGGTATGGCATGCGCGTCTATGTGCCATTCGGAACCGAGTGGTATCCCTACTTCACGCGTCGGATCGCGGAGCGGCCATCGAACGCATTCTTCGTGTTGCGACAGGTGTTCGATCGGTAGTTGCCCGGATTCGTGCTTCTCCCACCCACGTCCTGTCTGGTCTTTTTCACAGCTGACGGGGTTCCGGACGTGCCTGAAGCGGCGTTCCGGTTGTGTCTCATCGCGGTCCAATGGCAGCTATGTCGCCTCAGGGCATTGGCATGCGGGTGGCACAATAGAGGTATGGGGAGCGAATACCTCCCTATATGACCGGAATGTTTTGAGCTTCAGCGGAAGGAGGGCCATTGATGGATGAAGCGTCGCAGGGTAGACAACCCGTGCAGGGCACTCCCGATGTGAATATCCCCGGGCGATCAACAAACGAACGCACGCCAGGGATCCTGCCTCAGGAGCAGCCGGACGAGCCAATTGACGGAACCTCGTCCGATGCGATGCAGCGTTTCTGGGAGGCGGTCAAGAGACTACCTGCGTACATCAAGCTGGTGGCACGCATCGCCAGGGATCCCGATGTGCCGAAACAGGCCAAGACCGTCCTCGCAGTCGGTGGTGGCTATGCGGTTTCGCCGATCGATCTGGTGCCGGGCGTGATCCCGGTCGCCGGTCAAATAGACGACATGTATGTGCTGCTCACGGCGATCCAGAAATCGTTGCAGATGATGCCGACGGAGATTGCTAACCGCAATCTCGCATTGGCGCACGTGAGCCGCGAGGAAATCGACGCCGATCTTCAAGCCGTGCGGGATGTTGTTCGCATGGCCGTTAAGAAATCAATCAAAGTCGGAGGAAAGGCTCTTGAACGAGTCAGCAGAGCCGCGTTCGGGTTCGCTCGTGAGCAACTCAAACGCAGAAACGCCGGGCGGTCAGAAAAACCGCTCTAGCCGGCCGCGTCGCCGGAGTCGGAAGCGACAATCTGGCGGGGGTGCTCCACGCCGCGAAGCGCAGCCGCAGGAGCCGATCCAGCCACTGCCGGTAGCCGAAAACCGTGCGCCTCAGCCGCAACAGCGTGACGGGGCCGGTCGTACCAACCGTCGACGGGGAGGCCGGCGGAAGCCGACTGAGCCAATCCCGGGAGAAGTGATCCGGAGGGATGCGGAGGCCGATGCTCCCATCCAGCCGATGCGGAAGCGGCCCCTGAGTGAGGCCGAAGATACAACGGAGCCCACCTTTGGGTGCCCGATGTTGACGCGAACCAGGCTGGGCATGCCGTTTCGAGGTGGCCAACATGTGCCGCGCTGTTCGGTGGGATGGGCAGTGCACGACGAGGACGAGGTCCTGTTGTGTATGCACACGCCTACCCGTAATCAGTGCTGGAAGGAACACCCTGAGCATCTCGAGGATTTGATTGAGACGCTGCGGCCGCTGATCGAGGCGGAGCTCAAGGGAGAAGAGACCGCCGCCGATTGATTGGATTGCGCCCCGGGTGTCCTGCTGGATTTGAAGGGCAGTTGTGGGCTCGTCAGTCCAGGGGTTGCCCACACCTGGTAACTAGGCAGGGCAAGGGTAACGGGATGGCAGATTGAATTCCTGCCATCCCGTATTGCGTACTGTTCTTGCTGGCGGTTAGTGGGCGTTCATCGTGGGCTCGCCGGAGGACATCCGAGACGGCTTGGTCGTGACAGGATCACTGCCGACCCAGGGCATGTTGTCGGCGATGTATTCTGCAACTTCTTCGGCCGTGTGCTGACTGAGGTCCAAAACAGGGTATCCCAGGTTCTCAGGGTGGTAGAGATGGAACGTGAAGTTGATCGGTTCAACGCGTTCCGCCTCAGCCCACCAGTCATACAGCGAGGGAAGCCAATCCAGGCTCTTCGCCTTCACGCGCCACTGGGCGACCCCGGCCCCTCGCTCGTATGTGAGTGCCTCACCGAAATAGACCGTTGCACCACCGCCTTGCTCGATGATCTTCTCCACGTCATCGTAGTGGCGGGGGGAGCCTTTGAGGGTGAATTGGTGGCCCGAGATTTCCGGTCGCGGTTCGACCATCATGGATTCCTTGCTTGGTCGGGACTTGCGACTCCATGGAAAGCTCATTCCTGGTGATCCTCCAGCGGGGTGTGGGTCGAGTGCCTGATGCCCGTTCATGGATCAGGCGATACTGGCGCCTATTGTACCGTCAACTGGTGAGCGAGCGCGTAACGGCCATGGAAGCAGTGGCCGATTCGTGTATGAGGAGGTGGACCGTTCCCGTTGCGTGTCCGTTTTTTAATCGGGGAGTCATTCAGGAATCTCCGTGGCACTAATACGTGGCTCGGCCACCAGAGATGTCGAAGACGGCACCGGTGGAGAAGGAAAGCTCGCGCGAGCAAAGGAAGCTGACGAGGGCTGCTACCTCCTCCGGTTGCCCAACGCGGCCCATCGGAATCCGGCTCGTCATGTAGGCGATATGTTCCGGCGTGACCTGTTTGAGGATTTCCGTCTCGATTACGGCAGGTGTCACGGCGTTGACGAGGATGCCCTTGGCCGCTACTTCCTTGGCGATTGACTTTGTCAGCCCAAGGACGCCGGATTTCGCTGCAGAGTAGGGGCTTGCATTGGGATTGCCCTCCTTGCCGGCAATCGACGCGATGTTGACGATGCGTCCGTATGTGGCGTCGATCATTGCGGGGAGCACGGCACGGCACCCGAAAAAGACACCGGTCAGGTCGATCCCGATGACTTGATGCCACTCTTCCGGACTCAATTCCCAACATGGCGCGGAGCGGCCAGCAATCCCGGCACAGTTGACGAGGACGGAGACTGTACCATGCTGCCTGGCTACAGATGTTACGCCTGATTCCCATCTCTCGTGGGAGGTGACATCCAGGTGCAGCGCATGTGCCCGATCACCGAGTTCTGCCGCCGAGGACTCGGCTCCGCGGCTGTCGATGTCCGCGACAATCACCGTCATGCCATCGCGAAGGAGTCGACGTGCAATCGCATAACCGATTCCCTTTGCGCTCCCGGTGACGAGCGCTACATCATGAGCCATGAGGTAGGATCCCTTCAATTGGCGTGCAGAGCGGAACAGGCGCGGTCTTTACGGAGTCCGATCGGGTACATGAGGGTAAACGGGCGATAGAGAATCCTGCATGGAAGATTCCGGGTCGATCACGGATGAGATTGTGGCTGGCGCTAGATTTGCCGGAAGACGGTCACCGCATTCTGCCCGCCGAACCCGAACCCGTTTGCCAGGGCGGTCTTGATTTCAGCTTTCCTTGCGACGTTGGGTGTGTAGTCGAGGTCACACTGGGGATCCTGGTTATCCAGATTGATCGTAGGCGGCACGATGTTGTCCCGGATCGCGAGAATACAGGCGAGTGACGAAACTGCTCCAGCGCCCCCGAGCAAGTGCCCGAGCATTGACTTGTTCGCCGAGATCGAGAGCTTGTAGGCGTGGTCCCCAAAGACGTTCTTGATCGAGGTTGTCTCCGCAATATCGCCGATCTGGGTTGCCGTGGCGTGCGCCGCCACATAATCGACATCGGTAGGATCGAGCTCCGCCCGTTGGAGGGCTCGCTTCATGGCCGTGGTGGCGCCGCGGCCGTTCGGATCCGGCGCAGTGATATGGAAGGCGTCCGACGTATAGGCGCCGCCACTTGCCTGGCATAGCACGTTGGCGCCACGACGGGCGGCATGCTCCTCCGACTCCAGGATCACTACCGCGGCCCCTTCCGAGAAGACGAAGCCGTCGCGGGCGGTATCAAACGGTCGGCTGGCTCTCTGCGGGTCGTCGTTTCGTCGAGAAAGGGCGCCCATATTTGTCAAGCTGGCGATTGCCACCGGGGTGATGCCGCCCTCGGTTCCACCGGTGATCACTACATCGGCATCGCCGCGCTCGATCATGTGAACCGCATCAACGAACGCTTGGACGCCGGCCGCGCAGGCGGCGACGGAGGTAACGGTCGGTCCATGGATATTGAACTGGATCGCAACCTGGCAGCTGGCCATGTTCGGGGCAAAGAGGGGGATGAGGAACGGGCTCACCCGCTTGCCTCCACTCTTCGCCATCACCGTGACTTCATGCTCGATGGTTGGGATGCCGCCACCACCGGTGTTAATCATGATGCCGATGCGGTCCCGATTGTCGTCGGTGATCTCAATGCCGGCGTGCTCTATCGCTTCGCGGGCGGCTGCGACACCGAACTGCGAAAAGCGATCCATGCGTCGTGCCGCCTTGAAGTCCATAAAGTCCTTGGCCCGGAAGTCGGGTACTTCTCCCGCGATCTTCACCTCCAGGCCGGAGTTGTCAAAGTTCTGGATTAATCGGATACCTGAACGCCCCTCTGTGAGACCTGACCAGAAGGCGTCACGGCCGATACCAAGCGGAGTAATCGCTCCTACGCCAGTTACTACCACTCGTGTCACCGATGACGTCCTTTCCTTCGATCGTTTCCCGCGTCAGCGCTACGTCGCATCTGGAAGACTCGCGGGGCATTCGTCGTGATTCTGCCAACACACCGTGTGTTCACGGTCACGGGTAGCACGCATAGAAACAACACAAGCGCCCGGTGTGGTGCCGTCGCGTCCGCGAAACATTGAGCATGCGAGCGCCGAGATACTTCGGGGCATCCCCTCTAAACGACCATTCTAGCCGCATGTCGCGCCCTTGCCTATGCCGACGGAAGTCCCAGCTCCTTCAAGCCGACTGTCTTTGTCGTGCGATCAATGCGCCGGTTGAGTCCAGCAAGCACAGATCCGGGGCCAAGCTCGCCGAAGGTCGTGATGCCGTTATCAACCATGGTCTGGATGGTTCCAGTCCAGTCGACACCCCGTTCGGCATGATGACGAAGTTCCTCACGGATCTCTTCAGCGGTATTGAGCGCCTTCCCGGTTGTGTTCGCCACAAGCGGCATTTTTGGCTCATGGAACGTCATGCTGTCGAGGAGGTCGTTGAGCGTCGCAGAGGCTTCTGCCATAAGTGAGGAGTGGGAAGCGATGCTGATCGGTAACCGGGCAACCTTGCGCGCACCGGCATCCTTTGCCAGATCCATGAACCGGTCCAATGGCGCTAGTTCGCCGGAGATCACTGTCTGGCCCGGGCAGTTGATGTTGGCGATCGTAAGGACGTCACCGTTCGCGGCCTGATCAACGAGTTCGGCGAGTTTGAGGTCGTCCATTCCAATGACTGCTGCCATCCCGCCGGGATGGGAAGTACCGGCTTCCTTCATCAGTCGTCCACGCTCCCGCACAAGTCTCAGGGCATTCTCGAATTCGATCACCTCGGCGGCGACCATCGCGGAGAACTGGCCGAGTGAGTGACCGGCGACCATCATGGGCACAAAGTATTCATCGTGTTGCCTTGCCTCCTCCTCAAGCGCATGGAGGGCGGCAATGCTGACGGTGAAGATCGCGGCCTGGGAGTTGTAGGTGTCATTGAGCCCTTCGGCAGGGCCCTCATAGCAGAGCGTCGACAAGGGGAAACCAAGGATCTCGTCCGCTCGCTCCATGACCTGCCTGGCTGCGTCCGAGAAGTCAGCGAGATTCTTGCCCATCCCAACCGCCTGGCTGCCCTGGCCAGGGAAGATCAGACCGTAGGTTGATCCGAGCGTTTCGTTCAGGCTCATATTTACCTCATTCCTCCAAGGCGTAGACCACCGTAATGCGTTCGTTTTTCAGTTGATCCCGGACCCTGTCGCATCCACCCGGAAACGAAGGTAACAGCAGGCCTCACCTGGTGCTCATGCGGCAGGTGGTGTATTCCGCAAGAGGCCAATGGTGCGTTTGCGCATGGCCATGTAGATGGCAATGGCACAGATGACGAGCACCACAGCGGCAACCTGCCAACCGGAAACCCAACAGCTCCACGCGGCGAGCAAATACAAGAGCAGTTCGATGCCGAGCCGTGCAGGACCAGGAATGGCAACGACCGGGTCTCCTCCGTTGGGGACGAAACCTCGGGCCCGGAAAACGGCCCATACCGTACCGAAGAGGAGGACGAAAAGCAGGGCGAGAGCCGGGCCCACCAATCCCCCACCGCCAAGATGCCATCCCCAACGGGCAAGACCTGCCAGAGCAGCAATATCTAGAAAGAAGAAGCCAATTTCGGCGGGCCCAGGCTGAGATTGCGACGCACGGTCAGGCAATGGCCTCATCCCAGGCCTTGAGGACGAGCACGGCGTTCTGGCCACCCAGGCCAAAGGAATGCTTCGTCATTACCCTGATTTTGGCATCCCGGGCCTCGCCGACAATATCGAGCCCGATTTCGGGATCAGGGTTGTTGTAGTTCCGCGTTGGCGGGATCTTCCCTTCATGGAGGGTCAAGACGGCCATGACGGCCTCGAGTGCCCCGGCGGCGGCCATACTGTGCCCGAAGGCACCCTTGACCGAGGTCACCGGGATTTCCTCTGCACGATCCCCGAGCGCCAGTTTGATGGCCTTGGCTTCCGCCAGATCACCGGCCGGTGTGGACGCTGCGTGGGCGTTGACATGGTCCACCTCATGGGGCTCAACACCGGCATCGTTTAGTGCGTCTCGGATAGCCTTGGCCGCACCAAATCCTTCTGGCTGTGGGGCGATTGGATGATATGCATCGTTGGAGGTCGCGTATCCCGCGATCTCACAATAAATATGCGCACCACGCGCTTGCGCATGCTCCAGATCCTCCAGCACCAGCATGCCGGCGCCCTCGCCAAGGACAAAGCCGGCACGTGTCGCATCGAACGGTCGGCTTGCCTTCTCGGGCTCATCGTTTGAATCAGTGCAGAGGGCTCGCATTGCCTCGAAGCCGGCCTCGAAGAGGGGATGCTGGGTCGATTCCATGGCGCCGGCAATCATCAGGGGTGCGCGACCGAATTTGATGGCATGGAAGCCATCACCAATCGCCTGGGAGCCAGTGGCGCATGCGGTAACCACTGTCGAGCTGGGTCCATGCATGTCGAATCGCTGCTGAATGGTGTATCCACCGATATTATGTGGAAAGGTGACATGGAGGTGCGGGGGGACGCGGGCGTAACTATCACGTTCCACGGCGACATCATGGGCCGGAATCATGTCGTCGTAGGTTCCGCCGATGCAGTTTCCGAGCGCCGCTCCGGCGTCCGTTAAATCGATCTTTGGCCGTAGATCGGCATTAAGGAGGCCGGCGTCCATCAGCGCCTCGCCGGCTGCCTCAACAGCCATTCTCGCGTAGCGGGAGGCATTGCGCAGGGCTTTGCCGCTGAGGAACCTCTGCGGGATAGTGTTATCGTCGACATCACTCCGCAGCAGGCACTTGTGTTTGGCGGGATCCAGATTGGCGGCCCGCTTGATGCCGGTTTCCCCATTGAGCACACGGTTCCAGGTTTCCCTGGCGTTGCTCGCGAGTGAGGAGATGGCGCCGATACCAGTTACAACGACACGGCGTGGAATGAACGTCTCTTGAGCGGACATCCGAGCACCTTTCTGGACTCCTGGAATTCACGATATCTGTTCGAGAATTGCCTGTCTGACGCTGCAAGCGTGGACCGACAGGCGATGCGAATATCATCTGCGGATCATACGGCAGATCAGCATGCTTCTGCAGCGATTGGGCATGTGGGTAGCATGCCGTGATGCACGAGCCGAGCGCCGGGATTGATGCATGTTCCCGTGATCCATCGGGGCAATATTGGCAGCCCTGCGCTGGATAATGTCCAAGCTGTCGAAAACCGCCTTTAGCCGCTGACCTGGAACGCCAAGCACATCGGGCTCGCGGGTGGTTGAAAGGGAATTTGCCACCCGCAAAGAATGCTTCGTGGATAGAGGCCAGCGGCCGTGTATTTACATCTGTGAGTCTCTTCGTCAATGATAGGGTTCTTGCCCGATTCGTGGTTCCTGCAACAGACTCTCCCCACCATGATGCTAGACTGAATCGGTAGCACGAGCCGGGGACGTCCTGTGGGACAGTGACGCCGGATTGACGAGGGAGCACACCTGACGAACTTATGGCGCGCTTGCTCTTCGGGCTTCTTTTGTTCGCGACGGTGTTTGCCCAGTCAACGTTTCTCCCCAGGCTCAATCCGTTCCAAGTGACGCCGGATTTGGTGTTGGTCCTGCTTTTCTTGTGGGCCGCGCACTACAGCGTGCGCGAAGCGTTGCTCTGGGTGTTCATCACCGGGATCGTGATCGATGTTATTGCCATTGATCCACTCGGGGCCAACGGGCTCGCACTGGTCATTGTGGTCGTGCTCTCACACCCGATGCGGATCCGACCATGGCAGTTCAATCTGATGAGTGCCATGTTGCTGGTTATGCTGGCAACTGTCATTCACGGCGTCATTTTGTACACGTTACGGGGTATTCCTATTTCCTCTGTCATCGCAATCCAGGCGGTTGTTCATGCGTTGCTCGTTCCTCTCATCTACATGAGCTTGCGTCTGATTGGGCGCTGACGACGTACCCTTTAACAGGCGTCGGGTGAGCAGGCAGACACCGAGCCGCACTACCAGAGACTGCTACGGCAATACGCTCCCCATCCAACGATCGAACAAGCTCCGCACCTGAGTGTTCGCCCAGAGGCTAACCTATGGCACGACGAAGAAAACGCATTCCCTACGATCCTCCACACAAGCGCAAGCGGCGCCGTGGCGCGCGCGCTCACCTGCGCGCTGATCAGTTCTTTCTCAGCCGGCGCACCCTTGTGATGAAGGGTGGGATTGTGGCCGCCTTTACAGCCCTGGCCGCGAAGCTTGGTGTCATGCAGTTGCAGGAAGGCGATCGCTACAAGAAAGCAGCCGCGAAAAACGTCATCAAGGAGGTGACGTTGCCTGCGGCGCGTGGGTTGATTCTTGATCGCCAGGGACGTCGCCTTGCCCAGAATCGACGCGCCTGGGAGCTTCGGGTAGTCCCGGCCGACCTACCCAAGAGCAAGCCCGAACGGCAGCGCGTTCTCGATACGCTGATATCCGCACTGCAAATCGAGGAAACGCTGGTCGTGGATCCGAACGCCTTGCCGGACGGTTCAGAGGACACCGTCTACAGTCGAATCGCGGCAATGCTCGGCTTTGAGGGCCCCGACGTTGCCGAGTTGATTGAAATATGGAAATCCCAGGCCACGACTGAATTCCTGGTGAATATCACGTCGGCGGGAGGGTTGACGATCGATGATGCTGCCCGATTCCGTTCGGCGCGCGCAGAGCTGCCAGGCGTGCAGGTTATGAATCGCCTTAACTACCTGATCGAGAACATCTGGAACCCGAAACTGGCGGTGACGGTCGCCACGGATGTTCCTCGCGAGATCGCCCTCAAGCTCGAATCCAACAGGATGTACCTGCCGGGCGTCGAACTCGACGACTCCGCCTTGGTCCGCGAGTACACCGGTGGTCAGGTCATGTCCCACGTGGTCGGGTACGTTCAGAACATCCCCGCGGCGCTGATCGACGATCCTCGCTGGAAGGGGGACAAGGGAGAGCGCATCTACGAGCAAAACGATGTGATTGGGCGATCCGGTATCGAGCTCGGCATGGAGCAGCGGCTTCGGGGCAAGCGGGGCCGGCAGTCTGTGGAGCGCGATGCGAGTGGGCTGGAGATGCGGGTACTGCCAGGAACTATTGAGGAACCGGATGCCGGCGAGAATATCCACCTCACTATTGACCTGGAGTTCCAGGAGGCTGTGGGGAAGGTACTCGAGCAGCAGATTATGGCTGCGGCAGAAGGCAAGCGTGCCGAAAATGAGAAGCGGCGGAGCGAGGGCAAGCGGGAGTGGACCATCCCGAAAGCGGGGAGTGCCGTTGCCTACGATCCGCGAACCGGTGAAATCCTTGCCATGGTGAGCTATCCCTACTACGACAACCAGCTCTTCATCAACGGAATCTCCTCCCGGAAGTGGGGCGAGTACGTGGACAGGAAGGCCGGTGCCGCGTTCCTCAACCGGGCAACCAGCGAGCTCTATCCCCCGGGATCGACCTTCAAGATCTTCCTGGCCACGTCCGCACTGCATCGGCAGACGCTCAATACCACCCAAACGCACGTTTGTCGTGGAGGCATCAGCGTTCCCAATCCCTACAATCTCAACGACCAGCTGAAGATGGCGTGCTGGGTGGCCTGGAACAACGGTACCCCTCACGGAGAACTGGACGTCTTTGGTGCAATTGAGCAGTCGTGTGATGTCTTCTTCTACAACATCGCAGAAGAGAGGATCAAACCTCGGGACGCCATCGACCCCATCTTCTATTGGGATTACGACCTGAACAGCAACGAAATCCTGAGTGATACGAAGCACGTCTTCAACGGTCTAGGTATCGAACCAATCCACGAGGACATGACCACCAGGTTCTGGTTCGGCAAGGAAACCGGCATCGAGATCGAGGAGATCGGGGGGCTTTTCCCGGGGCCTGAGTGGAAACAGGAGGCGATCGGTGAGGGGTGGACCGTCGGAGACACCCTCAATATCTCGATCGGTCAGGGCGAGTTCACCGTGACACCGCTCCAGATCGCGATGAACACCGGTATCCTTGCCACAAGGGGTGCCATCCGGAGGCCACATCTCGTTCGTGACACCGCGGGTGAGTTAGCTACGCCAGTTGCGGCCACACCTGAAGTTGTCGGGGATCTGGGCATCGCGCCCGAATACATCGACATCGTTCGGGAAGGTATGCGGCGAGTTTGTCATTCAGAAACAGGGACAGCCTTCCGGGATGCCAACGGATCAAAATGGAAGCTGACCAACCCTGAGGGTGAAGTCGACCAGATCATCATTGCCGGAAAGACCGGTACCGCCGAGTTTGGCTTCGAAGACGAGATCGGTGCCCGGGATTCACATGCCTTGTTCACGTGCTTTGCGCCACTCGATAATCCGGAGATCGCCGTGTCGGTTGTAATTGAGGCCGGTGGCGAGGGCTCCACCTACGCCGTGCCGGTTGCCGACGCGACATTGCGGGCCTGGTTCGAACTCAATGGGCGCCGGCCACGCGGTACGGTGCTGAGTCCGGAGCCGAAACCCGTATAGGAGCGTCCTTAGCGTGATGAGTCCTGAATCGGTCCTTGGTGAGTTGCGACTGCATCATGTCGGTATTGTCGTCGCTGATCTCGATGCTGCCATTGCCCGGTATGAGGCGCTGGGGTTTCGCAAGGGAGAGCGACACGACATCCCCGAGCAACACATCGTCGCTGTTACATTCAGGGCTGGTTCGGGATGGGTGGAGCTTATCCAGCCGACCGCTTTAGAGGGACCAATCGCGCGGTATATGGCAAAGCGCGGCGAAGGAACGCACCACGTCGCCTACGCGGTGGATAATATCGTCGCAGCGATGAACCGGCTGCGCGACGCGGGCATTCGCCTGATTGATGAGACGCCACGCTCTGGCGCCCACGGATGGAAGATCGGGTTCATCCACCCCGAAGCATGTCACGGCGTCCTCACCGAGCTGGTGCAGGAGTAGGTGGTCACTTGCCTTGATGGATCGAGCTCCTATCCCGAGCGATGGCTGAGGCTTGTCCATTGCCTCGTTCCCGGCCATAGAAAACAACTCCGGTGTCATCTCCTTGCGCCGCGTGAGAATGCGTCTGCGAAGCAGCATGCCTCAGTGACGGAGGTCGATTATGCGCACCGATGTCCAGCGGTCCAGTTGAGACACCGCTTGGCGCGGAGCGGAATTCTTCCTGATGTCAGGATACCGAGTTCTTTGTCGGCACCAAACAGGTAGGATGGGGAGGGTGAGTAGCTCTATGCCCACGTCAAGCATGGAAGATCAGGAGACCAGGTGAAATCGTTGCAGGACCGACTCGCCTTCTTCGTTGCTACGGATGCACTGAAGACGACATCCCGCGCGAACTGGATCTATTCCGAAGCGCGCACCGAAAGTGTGGCGGAGCATGTCTGGCATACGACATTGCTGGCGATGCTCCTGGCCGATGCAGCACCCGATGGCATCGACCACAGTCATGTTCGTGATCTGCTGACGATCCACGACCTGGTTGAGGTCTATGCTGGCGACACGGTGTTGTGGGACGATGTCGCCATCGATGATGTCGATGCAAGAGAGATCGCCGCGGGGGAGCGTCTGATCCAGATGCTTCCGGAGTCGCAGGAGGAGAGGTTTGATCTGCTGTGGCGCGAGTTCCAGTTGCAGGAGACGTCCGACGCGCGCTGGGCACGTGCCATCGACGCGCTGCACCCTATGGTGGTGAGCTGGTTCCCCGGTGCACCGGGACATGCCAACAAGACCCTCACACCAACAAGGATCCTGACACGCAAGCGCCCCTTTCTGGAGCCCTTCCCGCCGCTATGGAGCCTTGCGCACTGGCTGGTGCAGCAGGCGGTGGATCAGCGGCTGATCCCGGGCGATGACCTGATTGGACCAACGCAGGAGACGTCGAGTGGCATCATCTGATCGCGAAGTCACTACCGATTCCGGTATCAGCATCGATCCCGTCTATACCGCTCCGGATGAACCCGTGGAGCTCTCCGCCCCTGGTGAGTACCCGTATACCCGTGGCATCCATCCGGGTATGTACCGGTCCCGGCGATGGACGATGCGCCAATATGCCGGGTTCTCCTCGGCTGAAGAGAGCAACAAGCGCTATCGCCTCTTGCTGGAGCGGGGTACTACCGGCCTGAGTGTCGCGTTCGACCTTCCGACACAGCTCGGTATGGATTCCGATGATCCACGTGCCTTCGGTGAAGTCGGTCGAGTGGGCGTCGCCATTAGCACGCTGGACGATATGCGGCTGCTCTTCGACCAGATCGATCTGCAGGCTGTCACCACCTCGATGACGATCAACGCGCCTGCCTCTCTGCTGCTGCTGATGTACCAGCTCGTGGCGGAGGAGCGAGGTGCTGACGCCCGCAAGCTCGGCGGGACAATCCAGAACGACATCCTGAAGGAATATGCGGCCCGGGGAACCTATATCTTCCCGCCGCGCCCATCGATGCGCCTCGTCACCGATACGTTTGCGTACTGCGCCGAGCACCTGCCGGCGTGGAACACGATCTCCGTCTCTGGTTATCACATCCGCGAGGCTGGAGCATCTGCCGCCCAGGAGATTGCGTTCACGATTGCGGACGGCATCGCCTATATCCAGGCTGCGGTTGAGGCCGGCATGGATGTAGGTGCATTTGCACCACGGATCAGCTTTTTCTTCGCTTCGCATTCCAACCTTTTCGAGGAGGCCGCGAAGTTCCGGGCCGCGCGGCGAATGTGGGCAAGGATCCTGAAAGAGCGTTTCGGGGCGACAAACCCGAAGGGGATGATGCTGCGCTTCCATACGCAGACGGGGGGCGTCACCCTGACGGCCCAGCAGCCGTTGAACAATGTTGTTCGGGTCGCGTATCAGGCGCTTTCCGCAGTGCTGGGCGGCACCCAGAGCCTGCATACGAATGGCTACGATGAGGCACTGGCAATACCGACCGAGGAGGCGGCAACGCTCGCCCTCCGGACACAGCAGATTCTGGCCGAGGAGACTGGTGTTGCCGAGACCGTCGATCCGCTGGCCGGGTCCTATTTCGTTGAATCGTTGACTGATCAGCTGGAAGCAAAGGCGATGGAATGGCTGGAGCGCATCGATGAGCAGGGTGGGGCGGTCGCCGCGATTGAGAACGGCTACATGCAGAACGCGATTGCCGAGAACGCCTATCGTCGCGAGCTTGCCCGGTCCTCCGGTGATGAGATTGTCATTGGCGTGAATCGGTATGTCGAGGACGAATCGACGCCAATGAAGCTGCACAGGATCGATCCGGAGATGGTGGCGCGACAGATCGAGCGGGTGACGACTTACAAGCGGAACCAGGACCGCACGGCGGTGGATGCGACTCTGGAGCAGGTACGACAGACTGCGGCTGGTAAAGAGAATCTGCTCCCGGTAATGAAACAGGCTTTGCTGCAAGGCGCGACGCTTGGTCAGGTTGCCTACGCCCTACGGGATGTCTTTGGCGAGCATCGGACATCGTAGGAGAGCCCTGCAACAGCTCTCCTTACCGCATCAATATTTAGAGCAGAGTGTCGACACTAAAGCAGGTTATTCCTGTCCTGCCGACGTGGTGGAATGTTTGGAGGCTATTACACCGCGCCCATGGCAAGGCTGGCATTAATGCCGCCGAAGCCGAATGCGTTGCACAGCAGGTGCGATACCTGCGTATCGCGACCACCTGAGGCGATCACATCGAGATCGCAGGCAGGATCCTGATTCTCAAGGTTGGCGGTGCCGGGAAGGTGCCCACGCTCCAGTGCAAGTGCGGAGATTGCTGTTTCCATGGCGCCGGTGGCACCGAGCGCGTGACCGTGCAACCCCTTTGTACCGCTCACCGATATCTTCTCCGCCTGGCCGCCCAGAGCAATACGGATGGCACGACACTCGGTCGAGTCATTGAGTACCGTCGATGATCCGTGCGCGTTCACATACTCGATGTCGTCTGGCAGAAGGCCCGCGCTGGAAATGGCGTCACTCATCGCCCGTGCCGCGTGAATCCCGTCCGGATGGGGGGCGGTCATGTGGTGCGCATCACTGGAAGTCCCGTATCCCATGAGCTCGGCATAGATGTGCGCGCCACGTGCCGTCGCGTGCTCGAATGATTCCAGGACCAGGATTGCTCCTCCCTCGGCAATGACAAAGCCATCGCGTCCCTGATCGAATGGTCGGCTTGAGGTTCCGGGGTCATCGTTGCGGGTGCTCAACACACGGATCATGGTGAATGCGCCGAAGGTGAGGGGAGCGAGCGGTGCCTCGGCGCCGCCCGCCAGCATCATGGGAACCCGTCCGTCGTGGATGAGCCTTGCTGCCTCACCGATCGCGATCATCCCGGCCGCACAGGAGTTCCCGTAGGCCAGGGAGGGCCCGGTGAGGCCGAGCTCGATGGTCACATTGGACGAGGCCGCGCCACCGAAGACGGCGAGCGCGAGGAGCGGGTTCACGTGATGCGGGCCCTTGGTCACGTAGGATCTGTGCTGCTCCTCCGCGAAGGCGACTCCCGCGAGCGCGGACCCGGTGTAGATGCCGGCACCAACCCGCGCTGCTTCCTCTGCCGTCACGCCCGCATCCTGCAACGCCATCTTCGCGGAGACGAGGGCAAATTGGGAAAACCGGTCGAGCCGGCGCGCCTGCTTGGCTGTCAGATGGTCCAGCGGGTCAAAATCAATCTCCGCCGCCACCTGGCAGGAGAACGAGGAGGCATCGAAGCGCGTAATCTCGCGGACGGCGGAGTCTCCACCGCGCACGCCCGCCCAGAGTCCCTCGGGACCGTTCCCAATGGGCGTAATGGCACCAATGCCCGTGATTGCGACGCGTTGCTTCAAGATCGTGCTCTCCCATTGGGCTCGAAACGCGGGTCCCGATCCTCGATGATCGCCTTGATCGTGGCGAGCGTCTGGCCCGCGATCACCTCAACAAAGTGAGGGCCGATAATTCCATTGGCGATTGGTCCGCCGACAAGCGGCCATGGCGGCGAGAAATCGTGGTCAATCCTTACATCGACTGATCCATCGCTGACGTCGAAAGTCCAGGCAACATCCATGCCTTTCGTAACGCCACCGATATGGTGATAGCGAATGACCGGGGTGCCATTGCCCCGCTCGATCTCCTGGACCGCACGCCACTTGACGGGAAATCGACCCCGCCGAGCCGCCATCTCAACCACCTTGCGATCGCCGCCACCCTCCAACAGTGTCACCCACCGGTAATGAGGAAGGATCTCTGGCCAACGCTCGACATCGGATGCGAGGGCGACGATATTGTCCAGTTCGCCATGCATCTGAACGACGTTCTCTGTCCGCATTCATGTCTCCTTTTGTCATCAGGGACGCAACAATCGGGCCAGGAAAAGCGGGGAAAGGGCCTGAGTGGCAGGACGGAAACTGCCGAGTACGCCACTGAGGGTCAGACCGAGCTCTTCACGACGCGCCAGTCGCCCAGTTACATAGTTCATCATCGGGGGAGTGTTGATAAATCCCTGCACGATCCAGCTCACTGAACGCTTGGCGGTGAAGGTGCGACGGCGAGCAATGCGGTAGGCGTCTAGAGCGTCGGCGGAGACATCCCCGGACCGAATCGCGGCACTGGCAACGGGAGCGGCAAGCAACGCACCTCGCAACGCTTCATAGACGCCCTCCCCGGCAAAGGGATCAAGGAACGCGGCGGCGTCTCCAATGAGCAGGTATCCATCACCGGTGGTACGGCGACTACGGCAGGCCATGGATCCAACACCACGAATTCCGCCAACCCGCTCTGCGCTTTCCAGTTTTCTCGCTACCTCCGGCATGCGCTGGATCGACTCCGAGAAGAAGTCCTCGATCGATCCGGACCGGCTTTCCAGGTCCCGCACACTGGCGACGATCGTCACGTTTGTGAGCCCGTCTTCGAGAATTGCCAGCCCTGCGTAAATGCCAGGAGCGATATGCATCTCGCCGAAGCGATCAAGCCCCTTTACACCGCGATAATGCGTCGCGAGACCGGTTTTGTGGGGCCAGCGCAGGGCGTGGTCGAGCCCCAGTTGGCGCGCAACGACCGAGTTGCGCCCGTCCGCGCCAACGAC
>DASYWM010000038.1:0-2658 GCA_035936075.1 Thermomicrobiales bacterium | reverse complement strand
CGGTATAGCTGCACGCCCTCGACGCGTGCCTTCCGCGCCAACCACTAGGCAACGATGGCGGCAGGATGTCGGCAATGGCTGCCGGCACATCCCCTGAGACATTGACCACACCCTGCGAGGTAAAGACTGCGGAGTGCGTGCCGTCCACCAGGTGCACCAAGCACTGTTTACAACTGGGAACGGGGCCGCAATGAACCATCCGCGACCAACCTACGCGATCTGGCGCCCGCCTTGGGCGTCTCAATGGACGACATCGACCGGGGGTATGACTACAAAAAGCGCGGCCTGAACACGCAGGTCGCGCCTTCAGCAGCTCACCTTCAGAAGGCTGGGAGTAACACCAGGACGAAACCCGGTCGGGGCATCCAGACCGGATTTTATGTGCTTTCAGACTCATCGCCAAGCCAGACCTTCAATCCATGGGCGCCGCCTCTTATCGTGCCAATCAACACCAAAAGCCCCTACCCTTTTGACACCCGTTGCTCCAGCGCATTGAGCCAACGACACACCTCCGCATCAGAACGGAGGCGGACAAGGCGAGGATCCGAGGCGAATCGAGACGGCCAATCACGCCGGTGCCTGAGATGAGCCCGGAGGGTCCAGAAAAAGATCGTCTGGCGGCTGGCAAACTGGTCACGCCATGTCTCACGGTTTCCATTCCAGAGCTCGACATTGTTGCGGATCCGGTGCATGGTCCGCTTCCAGAGCCGAGGGAATACCGTCCTCAACGACAGATCGAGCCAAATGATCGTGTCGGCTGCACCAACGACGGTTTCCCCGAGTTTGGAGTCGTAACTGCCGTCGATTACCCATCCTTGGGCGGCAGCGTCCATCGCTGCGTGCACCCGGGCACGGAACTCCTCGATGGTCGGCTCGCTCCAATTTGGTCCATGGTGCAGCGCGTCAAGCTCGATATAGGTGAGCCCAAGCCGGTCGGCAAGACCCGCGGAGAACGTGGACTTGCCGGCACCTGATATACCCCTGACATTGATCCTGCGCGGGACATCCGGCCTTGGATCCGTCACATCTCGCGTTCCGTCCATAAGGTGACTCCTTGTGGCGGCGAGCAACAGAGAAGCAATCATCAAACACACGAGACCTTTGGGTCCGTCCAGTCCGGTACGACCACGGTCCGTTGGAACACCGGTCGAGCCGATTCGTCATCCCGTGCTTGTGCTGTTCCCGGTCCCATGTTCTCCATCCGCCAGAAGGGAGACCACCTGATTGCATCCGATGCTGACCGAGGGGCAGGTTCAGCATACAGGTAACCTGGGTGATCTCATGGCCCTGCACAGTAGCGTCGATTCACCAGGCAACTGCCGATGTCGCTGGTCATCCAAGAAATCCCTCCCGTGCACCTGCCCGGATCAACGCGACGAGCGACGTTGCTCCGTACATCAGTGGCACCTCTCCTGCTCCCTGGGCCAGCACCGCACCCCCTGGTTTCCGAAGATGTATTGTGGGTCTATCAAAATGTGCGTACCCGCGCTCGGGGACGGCAATCGTCCCTCGATTGAGGAGGAATCCTGTGCAGCCAGACCCCGATAGCGTCCCGCGTCATGAGTCCGTAGATCACAAGCACCCGACCGACGCCGGAATGATGAACGACGATGACGAACACACCCCGGGCACTGGAATCATGGGTGATGAAACCCTGGTTCGCGAAGTCCCCGGCGGCCTGCGTCTCGACTCTCCTTCCGCAGGATCACGAGACTGCTCTTCCCACCCTCACCCCGGCACAACACCTACGCCGGCGATGGATCAGGCGGAAGACAAAGAGTAACGTTGCCGACTGGCGCTGGCACCTCGAACAGCGCCATGTGACTGAGATGCTCAAGCCGCGTCCAATGTATCGCCAGCCGGCCCTTCCCGAGGCCCGGTTTCCTGGATTACGTCAGGTCCCCGTATGTCGGTGCCGCGCCGGATACATATCTTTAGATAGCGAGACACCCACGCCGCTCTGGAGTGGTCGTATGGGATTCCCCATCGCTCCGTCTCGCCCCAGGGTAGCCTTGAGCAAGCGCGCACAGGGTAAGCCCTACCCCATCACATACTCTTGCAGCCCTGCCCAGGCAATCTCCATCTCCTCTGTTCGGTCATGCGGGCTACGGCACCACGATACGTAGATGGCGATCTCGGACAGGCTCCAATGGAGTCGATACGCACCCAGCGCACGATGCGAAAGAGACGCGACGTTGGTTGTAGCCCTGTATGCGGACCAGTCCGGGTTCGCCTCATCCAGCAGCATCCAGAGGTCGCGCTCGAGCGGCGCGTATGCCGCGGTGTCCCAGTCGACGACAACCATATTCCCGGATCGCGTACGGATGATATTCCCGGCGTGCGGCTCCCCATGCGAGACGACCCAGCCGGATCTGTCCCCCATGACTGCAGCAGCCAACCGCTCGAATTGACCCAGTCGCTGATGCAGCACAGGTGCGTGATCCCGAAGCAGGCGGCGAGCCGGTTCGGAATATGGGCCTGCATTCCAGGTGACATCCAGAGCCCTCAGGGCCTGCTGTAGTTCAGTCCGCTTCGGTACCAGCAACGTCTCCTTGCGCAGCCGATCGACCGAGAGCTGGGCAGTTGCGTTGTGGATTGCACCGACCAGACGCATGGCGTCGTTCTTGTCAGACTCGTGCTGGAACTCACCAAACTCGC
>DASYWM010000037.1:0-5695 GCA_035936075.1 Thermomicrobiales bacterium | reverse complement strand
GTCGGTCGGGTCAGGAAATGGTTGAACTCGGGGAGTTTCGGATTGAGGCGATCGGGAATAGCCAGCTCACGCAAGCCAGGGTCGCGCTTCCGGGCACCGAAAAGCTCGTTATCGCCTTCCATGATGAGCATGCCCTCCGATCCGGTGATGGTGATCGATTCTCCCGCATCAGTCGGCGCCGTGGCGGAGAAATGCACAGAACCGAGCGCTCCGCTGGCGAAGCGAAGTAGGAAGGCGAAGTTGTCGTCGGCATCCACGCTGGCCATGGAGGTGGAATCCGGGAGCCGGCGGCGTTTCACCATCGTTCCTGTGATGCCGGCCACGGCATGGATGTCGCCCAGCCACCATCGCAGGGAGTCGATGTAATGGGAGCCGGATGCGCGGAGCATACCGCCGGCCTTGTCCGATTCCATAAGCCATCCGAAGCGTTTGCCGTCAGGATCAGCCAGATGGGAGTTGAAGACGATCATGGAGACGGCGTGTGGTTGACCGATGTACCCCTCATCGATCAGCTCCTTCACGCGCATCCGGATCGGAAGATAGCGAAACTGGTGGTTGACCATCGCGACGACCTGCGCCGACTGGGCGAGCTTCGCCATGTCACGCGTCTCCGCAAGATTGCGGGCGAGCGGTTTCTCGCAGAGCACGTGCTTGCCTGCCTCAATCGCGGTAATCACCATTTGATGATGCAGGTAGGGTGGGGTCGCGATGACAACCGCATCGACTCCCGGGTCATTGATCACGTCCCGCCAGTCGGTCGACGCGGTCGGGATGTCGTACTGGGCGGCGACACGCGATGCGCGCTCCTGCCGACGGGAGCAGACCGCGACAAGCTGGGTATGGTCGACGTGCGCCAGTGCCGGGATGTGAACCGTGGAACCAAACCCGGTGCCGATGACAGCAACACGGATGGGCCGGCTCGAGAGTTCGGATCGAGCGAGTGCGGGAGCGGGACGGGCACGAAGCGGTGTCGACATGTGTTCTCCAGATTCTCGGTCGAACGCACAACCGGCAGTAGCAAGTACCCGGTGCACGCGGCGAGTGTGGTCGAGGCAGCCGATCGCAGATGGCGGGGCAGGAGTGATGAAGCGGGCCTCTGACTGCTCGGCGTGGCACGACCCGATGATGGCCAGCAGGTACCATGTTTCGAGAGTGTGCTGGTAATCCCGGCGCGGGCCTGGCCATCCATGCTACCAAATTGAATTCGATGCCGCGTAACAGGCGCGGACAAATAAGGATGACGACCGATGAAGATCTACACGGCACTCGGGGATCAGGGAGCGACCGATCTTCTGGGTGAGCGGGTCAGCAAGGACGATCCTCGCATTGAGTTGATGGGATCCCTCGATGAGGCTACGTCGTCAATAGGGTTCGGCCGGTCGATTGTGACGTGGCAAAACGCGAACGACTTGCTCATTTCCACCCAGCGCGACCTCTACCAGATCATGGCCGAGCTGGCCTTTATTGATACGACTCGACCTGACTCGTTACGTTTTGCAACCCAACGCGTTGACTGGCTGGAAGCCACCATTGCGACAGTTCAGGAGATGGTGGAACTACCCCGCGAGTTCGTGGTGACCGGAGAGACGACCGCCGGTGCCGCGCTTGATGTCGCGCGCACGGTTGTCCGCCGTGCGGAGCGCCATGCCGTGGCATTGTCGAAAAAGGGTGTTGTGGGGAACCCGGAGATCATCCGCTATCTCAACCGGCTCTCCACGCTGCTCTTCATCCTTGCCCGTGCCGAGGATCTGCAGAAGGTCGATCACGTTCGGCTGGCGAAAGGCGAAGCGTAGTTAGAGTCGAGAGGATACTCCGCAAGGTCAGAGCAGGCCCGAAGCGCCGGGTCTGTGCTCGAGATCGATACCAGGCTGGCGAGGGAAGTGTCGGCCCTGGTCGAAGGGCGGAGATTACTGCGCTTGCGAAAGATCTCCAGATGGCCAAGTAATTAACTTGGCCAGTGGCCATCTAGGAATCAATCCGGGCAAATTTCAGTCATACGACAAGGATTTTTCAGGTGGCCAGGTTTCCAGAGCGCCTGACGGAAACCTGGCAGCCTTGGCTGGGAGCGGCGGAGGTTAGGCTGCCAAGTGGCCAAGTTGTGTGTATACGGGGTGATGGCAGTGTGGTTCGCTTTGCCGCGCCCACCGTTCCGTTCGATGGGTACAGGTTCCAGTCCTCGGACCGGATAGCAAGATCATCGTCGATCCCGTGAGAGACCATGCCCCTGGAGCGAAGAGTCGACGTTTCAGCCTGAGCTGAAATTCCATGACGGGCCGGTGGGATTGCTGACGGAACCAGTACCCCAGTGCGTGTGCTGCTTGTCGAACGGCTAACTCCGCCTTCGAGTCCCGGGGGCCAATCCTCGCCAACAGGGCCCGTCTACCGGGTGCCACATGTTCCATCCCAACGCCATTCTCTTGTCGGGCAACTTCTGGGCGGTATCCACTGCATACACTAGCAACCGTCACATCCACCCCAAGTCTTGTTATACGGCCACAGCCTTGTGTGCTAACCCTTGGCAGCTTTACGCGAGTGGATACCCATGTAAACCTGTATTCTTTCGGATGCAGGAGCCCTCTCGTTGAAACGAGGGCATGAGTGATGGATGCATGAGCATTCGGGAGGACAGCACAGCCATGCGGATGGCGCATCTCTTTGGACGGACAATTCGCGAAGCTCCGGCGGATGCCGAGTTCCCCAGCCACCAGCTCATGGTGCGCGCCGCAATGATCCGTCCCTTGGGCGCGGGTATCTACAGCCTGCTGCCGTTGGGTTATCGCGTTATCCGCAAGGTTGAGCAGATCGTCCGCGAGGAAATGGACGCGATCGGTGGACAGGAGATGCTCATGCCGTTCGTCCATCCGGCGGATGTCTGGCGGCGATCTGGCCGGTTCGACGCGATCGGACCGGAGATGGTGCGACTCAAGGACCGTGGTGATCGGGACATGGTGCTGGCGATGACCCATGAGGAGGTCGTCACGGACCTAACTGGCACCGAGATCAGCTCCTACAAGCAGTTGCCACAGATCATCTACCACCTGCAGTCCAAGTTCCGTGATGAGCCACGAGCACGAGGCGGGCTCATCCGGGTGCGTGAGTTCACGATGAAGGATTCGTACTCGCTCGATGCCGACGAGGCCGGACTGGACGAGTCGTATCGTCAACATGCGATCGCCTACACGCGCATCTTCGAGCGGCTGGGCCTGGATTTTATCCGGGTCGGTGCCGATGTCGGCATGATGGGCGGCTCCGCATCCGATGAATACATGGCGTTCTCGCCGCACGGTGAAGACGTCATTCTTATCTGCCCCAACGGGGATTACGCCGCGAACCGGGAGGTGGCGGAGTTCCAGGCCGATACACCAGAGGAGGAAGAACTCCTGCCGATGGAGGATGTCGAGACGCCGAACGCGCCGACGATCCAGGCGCTGGCAGATCAACTGGGCGTCACGCTGAGCCGAACCGCAAAGGCCGTCTTCTACAAGTCCGGCAGTGGCAGCTTTATCTTCGTTGTCATCCGGGGTGATCTGGATGTGAATGAGACAAAGCTTCGGAACGCCATCGGGGAGTCGGATCTGACCCCGGCAACAGCCGAGGAGATCCAGGCGATCGGCGCGGAGCCTGGTTACGGCTCGCCGCTTGGCGTGAACGACGCTCTGATCGTTGCCGACCAGAGCGTTGCCCGCTCCCCGAACCTGGTTGCTGGTGCGAATCGTCCGGGCTGGCACGTGAGGAATGTCAACCTCGGGCGGGACTACTCGGCGGAGATCGTCGCAGATATCGCTGCAGCGGCCGAGGGTGCGCTTTGTCCCATATGCGGTACACCGATGCAGGCTCGACGCGCCATCGAGGTGGGTAACATCTTCAAGCTTGGCACTCGATACACGACCGCGATGGGGGCGACCTATCTCGACCAGAACGGCAAGGCCCAGCCGGTTGTGATGGGCTCCTACGGCATCGGCATTGGACGTTCGGCCGCGTCTGCTGTCGAGCAGAATTACGACGACCGCGGCATCATCTGGCCCATCTCGATTGCCCCGTTCCATGTCTCACTGTTGACGATTGGCAAGGACGATGATGTTCGTGCCGCAACGGATCAGATCTATGCGGATCTGCAGGCAGCTGGTATCGAGGTGCTCTACGATGACCGGGGCGAGCGGCCGGGCGTGAAGTTCAATGATGCAGACCTGATCGGTAATCCGGTTCGGCTCTCGATCAGCCGACGCACATTGGACAACAACGAAGTCGAGATGAAGTTGCGCACCGAGTCGGATGCTGAGCTCGTTCCCCTGGACGGCGTCGTGGGCCATGTGCGCGGTCTCGTCGACCGGTTGATTGCCGACCTGGCACCCTCCGCATAGGCAAAGTCGTTCAGGGTGGATGACGCCGGCACTCGGTTCCCCACATGGGGAACCGAGTGCTATGACGGGAAGATGCGTTCCCTACACTGTACGTCGCCCGATCAGCTAGAGGGGATGCTGAAGCGTTCGCTAGCCTCCTTGGATCCATGCTCCATCGAGCTAGTCCTGATATGACACACGTTGTCTCGGGCCAGGCGTGCCGACCAAGTCGCCTCACGCCAAGTGCCGCTTCGTTCGGGTCCCTAGGAGCGATTTTGCGGCATTCATGCTATAATTCAGCACGAAAGTGAAATTCTTCACATGAAATGACTCGGGCCGAACCGGACGGGTCATCTTCTGTGGCCCGGCAAGTTTCCTGCGACCGGGCGCCATCACCCGAAAGTGCACACTCCCATGACACCAACCCAGGCTATCGCCCGTCGCGCGGATCTGCGGAACGTTGCGATCATCGCGCATGTTGATCACGGCAAAACCACTCTTGTCGACGGACTTCTCAAGCAGTCCAATATCTTCCGGGACCCGGATGCCGCCGGCGACCTGATCCTCGACGCGAACGATCTGGAGCGTGAGCGCGGCATCACGATTCTTTCGAAAAATACCGCGATCCAGTTTCATGATGTAAAGATCAATGTAATCGACACGCCGGGTCACGCCGATTTCGGTGGTGAGGTCGAGCGCGTGCTGAACATGGCCGATGGCTGCATCCTGCTTGTTGACGCTTCCGAGGGACCGATGCCGCAGACGCGGACGGTGCTTGCCCGGGCGCTCGAGCTTGGCTTGCGCCCGATCGTTGTGATCAACAAGATCGATCGCTCCAATGCGCGGATCGATGAGGTTGTTGAGCTCATCAACGATCTCTTCCTCGATCTCGCCATCGAAGATTCCCAGCTCGATTTTCCGATTCTCTACGCGATCGGTCGCGCCGGGCGAGCCGGGTTCTCGCCAGATGATCTTGCGCCAGACTTGCTGCCGCTCCTCGAAACCGTGCTTGAGATCGTGCCGGCACCAGTGGCCGATCTCGAGGCACCTTTCCAGATGCTTGTCTCGTCGCTCGATTACGACTCCCATCGGGGCCGGATCGCTATTGGGCGCATCCATCGCGGGACAATCCGCGCGGGCGAGGTCCTGGCCCTGACGGGCGAGAACGTGGATACGGTGCGGCAGCGCGTCTCCTCGCTAATGACCTTTGAGGGTCTTGGCAAGCGCGATGTCGAGGAAGCCCAGGCCGGCGACCTCATCGCTGTTACCGGCTTCAACGATGCGAAGATCGGCAGCACGATCACGGATCCGAATCATCTTGACGCGATACCGGCGGTCGCGATCGAGGAGCCTAC
>DASYWM010000036.1:0-4319 GCA_035936075.1 Thermomicrobiales bacterium | reverse complement strand
AATCCGAGCAACACCACCGATCCTTCCCCGTACGACACCTCCATCAGCGCGCTCTTGCGCTGCAAGTGCTCCTCGCCCAGGATCCAGCCACTGAGGTTGGCGTTTGTGGTTGGATAGGTAGCGACCGATGTCGCCTCGGACCCAAAGCCCTCGAAAGCAACGCTCTCCATAAAGAGCACCGCAGGCTCGCGTGGGAGCCCGTAGCCGAGTTCATGGTCCGGATTCATCACCACCCGAAGGAGTGATCCCGGACAATAGAACTCCGTCTCCTTCTTGCCACGCAATACATTACGAACGGGGAGTGCCATCCCCTCGATCAGGGCCTGGGTTCCTTGATCAACCCCGATAAGCGTTCCACCCTGTTCCACGAAACGCCGGAGCTCATCCATACCGAGCGCACCGATGCCACCGACATATTCGGGGAGATTGAGGTCCTTGTACCTGTTCTTCTCCGGCAACCCTTCCATGAGGTGTTCGGGGCTCATATTTGGAATCAGGATCACATCGAACCGGTCTCGCAAATTACCTTGACGGATGTCGGGTGTTTCCAGCGTCTCATACTCGATTGCGAACTCCTCAAGCACCCAGCGTGCCCATCCCTCATCCATCGAAGCTGTCCACGGCTTGTAGACACCCATCCGCACGCGAGATTGCCGCCAGGCAGGGATGTCCAGAGGCGCGTCGATGGTCCGTGCATCGGTTCCCGTTCCCTGTGCGATCTCCTTGATCAGCGCGCGGTTCTTCTCGTCGGCCGGAACGATGATTGACCCGGCCCGAATCCCAAGCTCGCCGATTGCTTCTTTGGCCCGGTACACCGGCACATCCTCGACCAGAAGGTCGGCGATGGCAGCGATAGAGGCGTTGGACCGCTCATCGAAGACCCACGCCCGTGGACTTGAGGGGCCCTCCGTGACCTCACCCTCGTAATGGATTTGCTCCTCGACGAGCTTCAGTGGCGCCTCGGCCGGGATCGGCTTGTCGACCTGCACGACACGCACGCCCATCTGGATTGGTAATGTGTGTCCTACCACGTCGTAGGGATGCGAGGGTGGCCCTTCTGGCCAACGCCGCAGATCCGGATACTTCTGGACCTCCAGAAGCGTCTTGGCAAACGGCCCTGCGGGCTGGTTGAGGGAGACGACACGTGTGCCTGCCGGCCAAACCACGCCATCGAGCTCGATCTCTGCCGTCGCTTCCATCACCTCGACAAGTCCACGCTGAAGAATCTCCAGCAGTTCGTCTGTCGTTCCCGGGTCACGCTGCTCCCGGGGAATGACAAAGCCAAAGGGTTTCTCGGTTCGACTGGAGCTCCGGGCATTGATACCGAAGTAACCGATAAGCCATTGCCGGCGGTTCTTCGCAAGATGCTCAAGGAACGCGCGCGCCGCGATCTGGTTGTATTCAACGATGTCGCCAATCGTCCACTCGCCGCCCTTCCAGGGTTTGGGCTGGTTCCAAAGTCGCTGCTTCGGGTCGAACCCGTACTCGTCGGTCAGTTCGTCTTCCTTCAACGTCACGGGCGACGCCAACTTGGCGCTTGCAGCCTCGCTCAGGAGGTCGACGCTTCCGTGATAGTTGCCGTAGGCAAGTGACGGCGAATAATTGTCGAAGATCGCGTGCGTCACGACACCGGCCTTGTCCGCGGCCGTGAGCCGCAGGGCGACATGCGTGCCGAGTGCCGCGAATCCCTGCTGGATAACCGGATCCTGGTTCGGATCCAGCGGATCGATGAAGGGAGGCACCATATACCGCGGGCCCAGCCGGCCCATCTGGTGCATGTCGAACACAGCTTGCGGGTGTTCCTGGTTGTGCAGGCTGACATAGTGACGGGTCTCGGCCTGCGTCATCATGAACCAGTCGCGATTATTGTCGTGGCCGGTGTAAGGGTGGTAGAGGAAGGGCAGATCCGAGCCTACATACGGCGTGCCCCTGACGCGTGTGTACCACTCCTGGATCATCTGCATCCCATCCGGGTTATGGCTAGGGATAAACAGTGAGATAGTGTTCTGCAGGATCTCCAGTGTCGCCGGATCGTCCGAGGATGCAAGGTCGTGCACGAGTTGGAGCGTCATCAAGGCCGCCCCGATCTCAGTCGAGTGCTGCGTCGCCAGGATGACCCCAACCGTCTTTGCCTCGTCCAGCACCGACTCAACAGCGCCCTCATCTGCTCCCCGGGAGTCCCACAGGCGGCTCAACAGATCCCGGTTCAGGTCCCGCGCATTTGGCTGGAGATTCTCCGGCGCCGAAACAGCCACCACGATGTAGGGCAGCCCACTCGTGGACTCGCCAAGCACCTCGACACTCACTCGAGGCGAGGCGTCATCGAGCTCATTGAAATATCCGACAATCTCGGTCCAGGTGGGCAGCCATCCCCCCTCGTCCACCGCCCGGCCAAGCACCATTTCCGGCGATGGGACATTGGATACCCGCTTTGTTTCACGTCGGCGACGTCGTGACGGAGTGCCGGAGAGAATATCTCGGGCTTGTGCCATCCATGAATCGTCGAACAGGAGTACCCCTGCCTCTGAGATTTTGCTCGCGGGCGGCAGGGTGCCATCGGCAATCCTCGCCTTGATCAAATACGCGGAAAGCCCGAGCGCATCTGCGACGGATGACGTCGTCAGATACCCCTTGAGATCCTCGAGTCTTGCCCTCGGCACTACTTACTCCTTGTGACCACGGCAAAGGGGGCATAAAAATCCCGCCCGGAAAGATACGGGCACCGTTATGCATGGGTCCGGACCCCAGCCAGTTTCTCCAGAACCCATAATATTGTGGCGTTGTGCGACAGCGCGTGCCGCACGAGCCTGTGTGGTTTCGCCTCATGCGACAATCAACAAGGCGGCGGAACGCCAAAAAGCTCCAGCTCCCTCCCTCCGGGGTCGCTGTCATCAACCGATTATGTTGATAATACCGATAATTGCAAGGGTCTGCGAGGTCAGTCCTGGCCAAGATCACTCACCCGGCCCAAATCTCGAGGACCGAACGCCTCCGGCAACAATGCGCGAAGAGGCACCTGAACTGCTCCTTCGTTGCTGTCGAGCACCACGATTAAGTCTCCCTCAAGCGGCTTAAACTCGTTCATCACCTGGCGACACGCACCGCATGGTGTCGTTCCCGCCGCCTTGGGTGCAGACACAGCCACGGCCCGCAGCGTTCGATGACCTGTTGCCGCCGCCGTGAAAATCGCGACCCGCTCCCCGCATACGGTTAACCCATAGCTGGCGTTCTCGATGTTCACACCTCCGATGATCGAACCGTCCCCGGTAAGCGCCGCAGCACCCACCGGAAACGACGAATAGGGCACATACGCATTCCAGGCGAACTTTCGGGCTACCGATACAAGCTTCTCCACCAGCGCATCATCCAGCCGTTCAAACCCCGCGGCCATATCACTTTTCACGTGTGTCATCTGCAATGTCCTTTCATCGTCGTGCGAGGCGGAAGCCTAGGGGAACTGGTATGCTCAGCCGTAGTAAACGGTGCCATTGTCCACCGGCAGCGCAGCCCCGCGCTCCGGGCTTCCCCTCAGGATATCCAGATGACCGACGAAGCACCCGTTCAATCCGCGCGCCAGGACGACCGGCCGACCGAGCTTGCGCTCGCATCCGCGGCGTTCCTGAATCAGGTCCTTGATCTGGATGATGACCCATCGACGCTCGCGAGTGATCTCTCCGCCATCAAGCGGGACCAGAACGCAGCGATCTTCACGATCCAGCTTGAATCGAGCGTCGGCCCCGCCGCGTTCCTGGTCTATACCTACGTGCTTGATACACGCGGCGGGGATGGCCGGACGGGCAAAGAACTCTTCGACGTCGGATTGGAGACGCTCCAGACGGCGGCCACCCGGAACACGCCTGGACCGCGTGCCGTGGCCCATGCGGAGACGGAAACGCACGGATTCATCCTGGCAACAACACCGGGGACCTACCGGGCGCTGACTGGGAATACTAGGGAAGAGGCGCTTGAACCCGCTCCGGAAGATTTGCCGGTAACCGGTGACACCGATCGCATTCGCAGTGAGGCGGCGGAGGAGCTCCTGAAACTCCTTCGAAGCGCGAACGATGAGGCGCGGACATGGCTCAACGCCATCCGTTCCGTGAGCAGCAGCCAACCTGGTGACGTCTCCGATCTGATCTCCTTCACGGAGGCCGAGACAGAGCTGGCGCTCTTTCTGTTCGACGATTCGAGCATTGGGGATCTTCTGCGCAGCCTCAATCTGCTTGTGGCAACCGCGCAGCACCACACCGCGGAGGCACTGGCGGGCGAAGGTGAGACGCCAGACGACGAGGCACAATCCACCACGGACGCTGCCACCG
>DASYWM010000035.1:0-4738 GCA_035936075.1 Thermomicrobiales bacterium | reverse complement strand
CTCCCGATGGGTCCACGCACCTCCAGCGGCGCAGACTGTTGCAAGATCATCCTTGACAGTACCTGCCTGGCGAAGCATGATCGTTCTCACCCAGAACATCAGGGCCGGGTAGAGAAATCCTTTCGGCGATCATAGTCAACCAAACTTGGAAGGAGCGAGAGATGGTACATGCGTTCCGGGCAGGGCAGCGGCTCGTGTCAATGCTCCGAGTGTTCCTCATCGCATCTGTATTGTTTTCAGGCGGAAGGGTCGCTGCCGACGTCCTCGCCCAAGAGAGCACGCCCTCGGCAGACGTTCTTGCCGACATCGGCGACGATGGGGTGCTCACCAACTGTATCGATCCTGCGTTTCCACCGATGGAATACTTCGAGAACCAGGACTCGACCGAACCAATCGGATTTGACATCGACCTCACGAATGAACTGGCGTCCCGATTGGGCGTCGAAGCGGAGTTTGTGCCACTAGAGTTCACCGGGCTCCTGCCAGGGCTCCAGTCGGGTCGATGCGATATCGTCGCCAGCGGTATCTATGTCACCGCGGAGCGGCTCGAAACCTTTGGTGCGCAGCCGTACTACGATTCCTCCATCGTCCTGATGACCACGGCAGACAACGAAGAGATCACCTCTCCCGAGGACCTGTCCGGCAAGACCATCGCGGTGCAATCCGGCACGAACTACCTCAAAATGATGGAGGACCTTGACGCCCGGCTGCAGAGCGAGGGCAAGGAAGGCATCACGATCCAGACCTATCCCAAGCAAACCGATGCCGACCAGCAACTTGTCGTTGGCCGCGCTGATGCCACCATCACCCAGGACACCGAAGTCGCGTTCCGCGAAACCGCGCAACCAGGCCAGTTCAAGGACGCGTACACCTACCCGGACGCACAGACATTCGCCATCTACTACAACAAGGACGCCACGGCGCTTGGCGATGCACTTGAGCGGACGCTCGAGGAGATGAGGGCGGACGGCACGTTGGCTGAGATCGCATCCGCGTGGAACCTGCCCGAGGCTGGTGCCGAATTCACCCGCGAGTTCGATGTCGAGGCAACGCCATCCGCTTCCCCGGCGTCGTAGCGGGCATTCCGGTCAGTACTGCGCACCATGACGTTCGACTGGGGAATCTTCGCAGACGCCCTCACCTCCGGGGCGTATGCCCGCGGGGCGATGGTGGCGATCTCGGTGGCAGCGTTGGCGCAGGCAACCGCCTTGGTCGTCGGACTGGTGATCGCCTTGCTTGGGCGCTCACCAATCCTCCCACTCCGGATCGTCGCCTTGGGGTGGGTCTGGCTCTTCCGGGCCGTGCCCACCCTGCTGCAACTCCTGTTCGTCTGGAACGCACTCCCGCAACTAATCCCATCGCTACGCGAGAACTGGTTCACGCCTTTTCTGGCCGCGTGGCTGACACTCTCCATCAATGAATCGGCGTATATGGCCGAGATCATCCGCTCGGGACTGAATGCCGTCGACAAGGGACAAACACTTGCCGGTAAGACGCTTGGCCTGCGCTCAGGGCAGATCTTCCGGATCGTGATCCTGCCGCAGATGATCCGGGTGATCATTCCGGCAACCGGAAACGAGTTCATCACCCTCTTGAAGCTAACCGCGCTCGCATCGGTCATTTCCCTCAGGGAGCTCCTGACCGTGACGAGCCAGCAGGTTGCCGTCAACTTCCGTTTCGCCGAACTCTACGGTGCGGCAACGGTCTGGTACCTGGCGATCGTCAGCATCTTCATTGTGCTGCAGGCCCGGCTTGAGCGGCATTACCAGTGGTCATCGGAGGGGCGGCGGGCGCTATCCGGAGCGCTGAACCGATGACGGAGCATCGATCGCCCCATACACCCATCGTTAAGACGACGAACGTGCGCAAGCGCTACGGCGAGCTTGACGTGCTGCGGGGCGTCTCCCTGTCGGTCAACCAGGGCCAGGTCAAGGTGATCGTTGGACCATCCGGATCAGGAAAAAGCACCTTCCTGCGATGCCTGGCGCTGCTTGAGCCGATCGATGACGGCCACATCACGCTCGATGGCGATGAGATCACGTGGCTGGCATCGGGTGGTCGGCGGAAAGGTCCAGGCGAGCGGACCCTGGCGAGACACCGCTCCGAGGTCTGCATGGTGTTTCAGCATTTCAACCTCTTTCCGCATATGACCGCGATCGAGAACGTCATGGTAGGCCCGGTGCACGTGCGCGGAACGCCAAAGTCCCAGGCAAGACAGGAAGCGATGACGCTCCTCGAGCGCGTGCAGCTGTCGAACAGGGCGAACCACTATCCTCATGAGCTCTCGGGCGGGCAGCAGCAACGTGTGGCCATCGCTCGTGCGCTCGCCATGCGACCAAAAGTCATGCTATTCGACGAGCCGACCTCAGCCCTCGATGCCGAACTCGTGCGCGAGGTCATCGACGTCATGGAGGAGCTCGTTCGGGAAGGAATGACCATGGTGGTGGTGAGTCACGAGTTGCGATTCGCCCACGAGGCCGCCGACACCATCGTGATGATGGCCGATGGCGAGATTATCGAAGAGGTACCGCCGGGCCAGTTTTTCACTTCCCCACAGCACGAGCGCACTCGGCAGTTTCTGCGGGTCGTCAAGTAGCTCCCTATGCGCTTTTCATATCCTGAACCACTTATAAATCGGCACCATACCCAAAACCTGCTCGGGGTGCGATTGGTCCTACCCGGACATAATAAGGAGGCCCGCCCTGGGGCGGCATTGAGCGAGCATCAAGGAACACTCGATGTCAACGCCAGAAGACGCAGGGGTGAAAACCACGCACCCTGCTTCAGCCGATAGCTCGGGAACTGCTGCAACCGACCAACCTCATCCACCGGGTCTCTTGCGGCATCGGGATTTTCTCCATCTCTGGGCCGCCCAAACGCTCTCGATGCTCGGTTCCCAGATCACAGCGCTCGCGATACCCCTCCTTGCGGTGGTTACTCTCCAGGCAACTGCCTTTGATATGGGGGTGCTTGCCATGGCAGCATCGCTCCCGACTCCGGTCTTTGGGCTTGTTGCAGGTGTCTGGACCGATCGGCTGCGACGCCGGCCCATTCTGGTTGGCGCCGATCTCGGTCGTGCGGTGCTGCTTGGCACGGTTCCGTTTGCTGTCTTCCTCGATCTGCTCACCATTCCCTATCTCTGCGCAGTCGTGGTTCTCGTTGCATTCTTCACCGTCTGGTTCGATGTCGCGCATGCCTTGCTCCTTCCCTCACTCATTCACCCCGAGCAACTCGTGGAAGGAAACAGCAAACTGGAGATCAGTCGATCCGGCGCACTGATCGCTGGCCCTGGTCTCGCTGGCCTCCTTATCCAGGCGATCTCGGCGCCAGTGGCCATCTTGGTGGACGCGTTTTCCTATCTGGTTTCCGCCGTGCTGCTGGTCCGGATCCGCACGGTCGAACTGCCACCAGAGCGAGCAGGGTTGAAGAGCCCGGTTTGGGAAGAGGCCCGCGAGGGATGGAGGGCCGTGCGCCAGGACCCCAGACTTGCCAGCATGGCCCTCTCCCTCAGCGTGTTCAACCTCTTCTCCAGTATGCTCAATGCGCTCTTTATCCTGTTTGCGGTGCGAGAGCTTGGTATTGACGCCGCTGCACTGGGGCTGATCTTTGCCGCGGGGAGCGCAGGTTTTCCGGTTGGGGCAGCCGCCGCCGGGTGGGTCGCACGGAGGATCGGTGTGGGATGGGCAATCATTTATGGCGCGGTCATAAGTGATCTTGCGTTACTTCTCATCCCTCTTGCCGGAATCATGCAGGATGCCGCGGTGCCACTGCTTATCGGTTCACGCCTGATTGCAACCCTGACCGGCCCGGTAACCGCCATCAATCAATTGAGCCTGCGCCAAAGCCTGACCCCGCATCGTTTGCTGGGCCGAGTGAATGCAACGATGCTCGTCCTCGCTCTCGGTCTTACTCCACTGGGCGGTTTGCTGGCAGGGGGCCTCGGACAGATCATCGGAATTCAGGCCACGGTCACCGTCGCGGCAATCGGGGTCCAGGCCGGATTCGTGGTCCTGCTCGCTTCCCCGCTCAGAACCCTTGCCCGAGTCCCGCCTACACCATGAGGCCATGCGGGGCCCTGATAGCTGTGGCGAAGTTCTTCCGGACCCTCAGAATTCCGTCAGATCACACAGATCACACCAAATGTGCGCTTGGTGCCGGGTACAGGATTCTGGGGAGCCCATGTGACCCCGTGCTGTTTAGTCTGGAAAGGTGCGTATTCATGCGGATTTTGGGCAATACCAGTCCCGCTCATGCGGCGCTGTGCGACCCCGTTCTGCTGCATTTGTGACAAAGTTGTGACAAAGTTCTCTGCTCCATTTATGTGGGACTTCAGTTGCTCTATGCCTCAAATATCCATCCCACATTCATCATGTCGTTGGGATCAGGGAGCCGCAGTTACCCATATGACGTCGCTGCTGCGTTGCTCGGGGAGACAAAGCATAATGCCGTCCGACGCGAGCTCCACTCCTGAGACGGTGACCACTCCATCCGCTCCCGAGCGCTGAATCAGGTAGGACCGGTCTTGCGCCGGTACACACATTTCCACCCTGACACCTGATATCTGTCCACCTTCACGGAACGCCAGCAACGCGAACGCTTCTTCGGATGGATGCACAAACTGCCAGATTTCCCAGTCCTGGTGCAGTGGCCCGGTCAGGAGGAATCTCTGGCCAGGGAGGAAGGGCCGCAGCCGCTTGTACTCGTCAACCGCTTCTCGAAACAGGTGACGGTCTCCCTC
>DASYWM010000034.1:0-3736 GCA_035936075.1 Thermomicrobiales bacterium | reverse complement strand
AATGACTGCCCGTGCCAACGCTGCACAGGCGATCAAGGCAACGGTCGCTCCCGCGACGTTGGTGACCAGTCCCCAACTAACCAGTTCCTCATAGCCGCCACGGGTCCAACCACCGTTGGTCCAGACTCCGCCAGGGATGGTGACATGGAGGACCGTGGCGAGGATCGGTAGCCAGGGGTTGAGACCATCACCCCGGGCGAGGATCCAGAATCCAATCGCCGGCATCACGAAGATCAGCAGTACCGCGAGCTTGTGGATGGCAATGATCGGGACGGTCCCGAGGGCCGTAAACCAGAGCACAACCTCGAACCACGCCACACCAAGCGGGTAGAACTCGACCGGGTATCCGCCCTGATGGTGCCCCACCCATCGCAGCAGATCGCCCTGCTGCACGTTTCGAAGCAACGTCGCCGCACGGGTGGCATGGAAAGGGTGATCGACCGCGGCGAACGTGTCGACCACCGTCCGCGAACGGCCCGCGATCGAGCCGGTCTGGAAGAAGTCGAACCCGCCGAATCGCCAGATCACCCACCCGCATAGCGCGGCAAGCAACAGCGCGGCGAACGCTGCCTGGCGAGACGATTCATTACCCGCCATTCCGGGATGGGAGCGATCAGTATCGTGGTCCACCGAGGACTGATGCGACCGCGACATCAGTGAGATGTCGGCCCGGCACTTGTGGATGATGCTGGCTGGTGAGGGGACGCTTTGCTGTCCTCTGACGTGAGCAGATACCAGAGCCCGAGCGTCACCCCAATCAGGAAGGCGATCAGCGCTCCATAGAACACACCATCGATGAGCCATTGGCGGGATACGTCGGGAAGATTGCTCGCCTGAACGCTCCAGATGCCCCGAACCGGCCGGGCATCGTCATGGAGGCGGCCAAACCTCCACGTGTACGCCGGCACCGAGCCAAATGCGATGTACCCAAACAGGGCGATCGTGGCGAATGCCCAGAGGACCGTCCGCATACGTCGGGACATTGCCGAGGATCGCCTTTCGCCGGTGTCCTCAGCCATGGACGACGGGTCATCCGGCGTTGGAGATGGAGGGGTTTCAGGCTCGCTGCGAATCATTGCCACCCGTTTGGAACCACACGTCAGCGAGGAGGCAGCTGCGATGGCGCAACGGCCTTCCAACTCGCATGGGCATTCCCACCATTACTACACGACGCTGGACTGCGCTTCGGTCCGTTTGATCTCGTGATATTCCTCATCGGCATTGACGCGTTCCAGGTCATGCCGCTCACCCAGCAGATTCTTGGCGGCCAGCATGCCGGTCTCGATCGAGTGATCGGTATTGTTGTACCGGAACGACCCGCCTCTCCCGATGTACTGCAGGTTCTCGATGCTCTGGATGTAGTTTTTCATCTTGAGCAGCGGTTCCTGGTAATCGAGGTCATACACCGGATAGGCCTTGGTGGCCCGGAGCGTGAACCCTCCAAGCACTTCCTCCGGCTTGACGAAGTGGAGATCCTCGACCAGGTGCTTGACGGACTGATTGACCAGCGCCTCATCGGACATGTTCCAGATATGGTCGCCCTTCGTGCAGAAGTACTCGATCACGAGCGATGTGTACTCATCGCTCGGCACCATTGCCGGGCTCCAGTTCTTCGGCTCGTGAAAGCGGCCGAACAGGATGTTGCGATCGTGGACGTAGAGCCAGGTATCGGGGGTAACCTGTCGCTTCTTGATCATCAGGTTCACCGTGATGATGTCGCGGAAGGTCAGCGAGTCCGCGGCGTCGATCACATCCTGCGGCGCGGCCGGCTCCATGATCTTGACGAGGACGGTGAACGGGATGGAGGAAATGAAATTGTCCCCCTCGATCAGCTCCGTCCCGTTGGGTGTGCGGACACGAATGCCCTTGACCCGGTTGCCTTCGAGCACGATCTTCTCGACGGCATGCTTGAGCCGGATCTCATTGCCGGAAGCCGTGATCGCATCGGCCATGCGTTCGGAAAAGCGCCCGAATCCATCACGCGGGTACATGAACTGGTCAATCAAGCTCACGACCTTGCCCTTCGACGGGATGATCGCGTCCTTGATCGCCGTAACAAGGGACATGCCCTTGGTGCGCTGGCTTACCCAGTCACCGGACAGCTTGTCGCACTTGAGACCCCATACCTTTTCCGAGTACGCCTGGAAGAACAGCTTGTAGAGCGTGTTGCCATACTGGTTGATGTAGGCGTCTTCCATCGACTTGACTTCGGTCGGGTGGAGGCGCTGCTGGGCACGGACACGACCATAATCCAGAACCGCCCGCGCGGCGGTGACCGGGCCTGTTGCCTTCAGCGCGCTTGTGATCTTGAGCGGATAGTCAACGTACTTGCCATCGAAATAAATGCGGCTGATCCGGTTGACCCAGAGCAGTTCTTCCGCAACCACCTCACGGAATAGATCGTTCAGCTCTTCGTTCTTGGTGAACCAGCGATGCCCACCGATATCGAACTTGAACTCGCCGTGCTCGGTATCCCGGCGAATGGTTCGGGCTAGACCTCCGACGAATGGAGCGGCCTCGACCACGGTTGCATGCGCGCCTGCCTTGCTGAGCACATATGCGGAACACAATCCCGCGGGTCCCGCGCCCATGACCACAGTCTGCGATCCGGAGGAGGAGTGATCTCCCCCTCCATTCGGGTGGTGGCCGTTCTGCATCGTCGGAGTTTCCTTCCTGGGCGTCTGTGTCACCCTTGGGATCGAGGATCGATCCGGTACTTGTCATCTACACGGGTGCGAAATTGCCGTTGCAGGCACGCCAAAAGGCCCCATTTCATGGGTCTCTCGCAGCCACTAAATGTATACCACGCTCAGGGCGGCCCGACCGCGCAAGGGACGGCAGGTGAATTCGGTGGGGTTGGAAGGAGCGTGTGTCGGAACCGGGCTCATGGCGTGCTACGCGCGCCACGTGATGGCATTGTTGAGAACGAAGTTCCAGACTGCGGCGGCGGCGGCCCCGAACAGGTTTGCAAGGAGGTAATGCATGCCGAACGCATCATGGAGATATGTCAGGATCGACCAGTTGATAAGCAGCCCACCGAGGTTGATGGGAACATAGGACATTGCCCGGTGGATGATCCGGCCACTCCCGCGATCGTGCCATGTCCAGACTTCGTTGAGAAAAAAGGTAACGACCATCGAGGCCATAATGGCGATGGGAGAAGCCGCCTTGACCTCGAGTCCGGCGATGTCATGGAGAAAGAGCAGGCCCATCTGGTTGACCGCCAGACCAATAGCCCCGACCACGATGAACTTCTGGAATCGTTGTGTCAACGTCCAGAGCCGTACGGCCGATCGCGGCCAGGACTCAACTGAGATCATCCGCTCCTGACTCTCCTTGGCTAGGTCCCCGACCCATGGCTGCACAACCCTTGGCCTGACCATGCGCAGTCAGTCCATGGCCTTTGCAGATGTCTCCGCCAGAACAATACCACGCACCCCTGTCAGCAAGGCATCATGCGCAGGACGCAACACGGGGCCGACGTATCGTCGGCCCCGTGTCTCTGCACTCCATCGCTGTCAGGTTCCGGTGGCCTCGACCGCCTCCAAAACCTCCTCGTAGGCCGCTATCAACTGGTTGTCGAGCAGCGTCGTGAAGACATTTTGCGGCACCACATTTCCGGTATACGTGTATGGCAAGGCGACATCGGCTTCGGGATCAAGTTCCACCTCGATCGTGGGGTCGACGCCCTTCTTCCAGATTACCTCGCCTTCCGCCGTCAGCCAAAGCTCCGTTC
>DASYWM010000033.1:0-6244 GCA_035936075.1 Thermomicrobiales bacterium | reverse complement strand
CGGAGCCGGAGGTGTCGCGTCTTCCGGGATGTTCCGCATGCCGGGCCGGATTGAGGTGCTGCCGGTCATGAATAGTACCTGCGCGCTTCCTTGCTCAAGTAGGCCAGCCTCGATGCCATTGTGCGTGCTGCTGGCCGCGCTTCTGTTGGTGCCCACGACCTCTCGCTCGATCAGGAGAACGCCGGACCAGGCCGGAAAGGTCACGCGTTGGGAAGAGATCTACTGGACGTTCACACCACTTGACTCCGCGGCCGGGGAACCGTCGGCGCCGTTCACCACCGGGTTTTGCTCCTGAGAGAAAACCCGAAGGACTAGCAGCTGTGCCTCCTGATCACTGTCGTTTCGCATGCTTACTAGCGTGCCGTCCGGGATTAGCGCTCCCTGCGTTGGGCCAAGGGTAGTTTCGCCTGCATGGGACGTAGCAGGCGAGGGCGTTGCAAGTTGTCCTCCGTTTTTCACGCTCACCGGTTGGTCGGTGGTCAGCGTGATTTCGCCTGACTCGACAGCCAGGAGCGTCGAGCCGATCTGTGGGGCCGCCGGCAGTTGAGCGCCCGGACCAAAGGTGTATCGGAGGAAGTGGACCTCCGCCTCGGGCGAGGGGAGTTTCTCCACCGGGAAGGCAACCTGCAGGGTTGCTGGCGGCCCAGCCGTTGGGGTCGGCTGTGCCTTGGCGGGGAGCATGGTCCCGAACGCCAGAAGGAGTATCAGGGAGAGAGCGGAGACGCGGATTCGGTGAAACATGGCAATAGCTCCTGTCCGCAAAGGTGCACTTTCCCGGAACGCGTCGTTCACAATCCAGGGACCAGCACATCGTAGTGCGGCGAAGGTGGAAGATCGACCGCGCGATCCACCCGTGTAGGAGGATCACGTATGCCGCCAGAGCGTTCGCCTGCATCCTTCCATCATAGCGACGGCTGCAATCAATCCATGCCAGATCGCATTCCATGGGATTTTTGCGGAGTGAAGCACCTCATGTTGGTTGAACGCACGCGCAGTGCATCACCCTAACCAGTGGTTGCCCAATAGTTGCTTCTAGCGCTCTTGTGGTACTACACTCCATGTAAGCCGTGGACGTACACCCTCTGATTCTGTTTGCGACTCCTGTTGCTGCTCTTGAGAAACGAAGCCGTCGATGCTGGGATTACGGGAATCAGTAAGCTGGAAATCGCGAGGTGTGGCGGCGCTCATCATCGTGGGGTTACTCCTGCTTGTCGGTTCGTTGGTGGTGCTGTTTGTCAGCGACGAGCGAGACGATGGGATGGACTCGGGGACGCCCGATGTGACGGCGGACCTCGTAGGTGCCACCTTGGTTGCCAGCCCTCCCGACACGGTCCCAATCGCGTCCGCATCGCCGCTCGCGCCCGGTGCAACTCCGGTCGCTTCTCCCGGTGCCACGCCTTTGGCCTCGCCCGGCGCAACACCGATCCCGCCTCTCTTGAGCGGACAGTGCAGGGAAGGCTGCCTGATCCGGGTGCCACGCAACGATCTCACTGTTGCGCTCCTGAAGGAGACCGGAGAGCGGCCTTCCTACGAGTCCGATACGTGGGTGTGGACCATTGTCTCGGCGAAGACTGTCATGGACTTGCAGGCGAGCGATGTACCGGTCTTCCTGGTGCGGGATTCACCCGAGACGCTTTACCTCTATGCGACGCGATTGCCGAAGGATCAGTCTGGAAGCAGGGTTGTCCGGGAGTTCGGCGAGGTCCTGGACAGCGTGGATGGACATTCAATAGTTCGCGTTGACGATGTTCCGGCGAATGTGACCGATCTCATTGCGGCCCGGGTGTGGGTTGAGAAGGTGAAACCCGCAGCTCCTGGTCTAGCAAGCCAGAGCCCAGCGGGAATCGGAGAACCAATCTCCGAGGTGGATCTGGGGGTACTGCTTCCCGAGGTAGATGCGGAGGAGATCGAGCAGACAATTGCTGAATTACAGGAGATGAGCTCCACCGATGGGACAGGGATCGGCACTCGCCACTACACCAGCACGGGCAATGCGATGGCGGCCGAGTACCTCTTCACTCGCCTTGAATCGTACGGACTCACTGTCTGGTATGAAGACTTCGTGACGCCCGAGGGGCTGCTGTCCACGAACGTGATCGGCGAGATTCCGGGGCAGGATCCCGGCTCCATCTATGCCGTGATGGCGCACCTCGATTCGGTGGCTGCCGACACCAGCTCCGCTCCCGGCGCGGACGATAACGCCACCGGACTTGCCGCCTCCCTGGAGATTGCCCGGATCCTCTCTGGGTACGAGCTCAAGTACCCGGTACACATCATTCTCGTGAATGCGGAAGAGACAGCCATTCTCGGCTCGGATGCTTACGCGCGGGATGCCGTCCAGGAGGAGACGCCGCTCGAAGGGGTGTTCAACCTGGACTCCATAGGGTCCGACCGCAATGGTCCCCGGGTGTACCTAAATGCCGACGAGGGATCGGCATGGATGATGGACCTGCTCGTTCGGATCAACGACGGGTACGGCCTTGGCCAGGAGCTCTGGGTACGGCAGAACCCGGAGATCATCGCGGATGACAATATGCTCCGGGCCCAGGGGATCGAGGCAGTGCTGGTCGCGCGGGAGTTATTCGGGATGAGCCCGGTCCACCACACCGCCGATGATATCAAGGAGAATGTGTCGATTCCGTATACCATCGAGGCGACACAATTGGTGCTCCTGGCCATCGCCGCACTCGTCCAGTAATGGCCGATCATCCAGCACCCGATGCTTGCTGCTCCCCCCACCCTTCGCAACGCCAGGTCCCGCGATCGTGCACGGCGACCACCATGTCGCCATGTCGAAGGGGTTGGGCGTAGACCTCCGGCGATGGCAGGGACGCGAAGAGGAATGGGAGCACGGCCCGAAAGAGACCTCCATGGCCGACCGCGATGAGAATCTCTGATTTGTCGTGGTGCTCTACCAGCCGGTCCATGAAGGGAAGGAAGCGATCACGGAGGTCAAAGAGACTTTCTCCCTCCGAGTGACGGGCCTCATGCTGTCCGTCCCGCCAGGCCCGTTCAATCCGCTCGTATCGCTCCCAGCGCCACGCGTCACTACCAGAGTACGGTTTGCCTTCGAAATCGCCGACGTCGTACTCGCGCAGCGCATCGGTGATCGTGGCGGGAACGCCGAGCGTTTTGGCGATGATCTCCGCTGTCTGGCGGGCACGGTCGAGGGGGCTGGTGTAAACGTGCGTCACGGGCTCGGGCGCCAAGGATTCTGCCAATGCGTGAGCCTGGGCAACGCCCGCTGGAGTCAGGTCGCCCGGGATCCCGACGCGGTTCGCGAACATCTGATCCAGGTTTGCCTGGCTTTCGCCATGGCGCACGAACAGGACCTTCAGCGGCATGGTGGCCCTCCGGATTTTACATATGGCGCGAGCGGTCCATGACGTCCATGATGGTACAGGAAGCGGGCAAGATGCAGGGATGGGCGGGAAATTACTCCAATTAAATTCAGACTAGGGGAAGGCGGTATGCACGGGTTGCAGGCATGAGAATCGATGATGCCCGGATAGTGGCGCGGGATTGGGTGGCCCGGCACGCTGTCAACGTGCCCGGTTTTCGCGGCGCCTACATCGCCGGCTCGACCAACGGCCTCCCCGGCGAGGCAATCCTTCCCGCGACGTCCGACATCGACATCATGATCGTGCTGGATGCCGTTGATGTTCCCGCAAAGCCCGGCAAGTTCCTCTATCACGGGGTGCTGCTTGAGGCTACATACCTGTCGATGGATCTGGTCGCGAATGTTGAGCAGGTGTTGGGGCACTATCACCTGGCGGCGAGTTTGCGAAGGCCGGTGATTCTTGCCGACCCGGATGGGCACCTCACGCGTCTGCAACCTGAAGTCGAAGCAGCATTCTCGAGACGGAAATGGGTGGAGCGGCGCTGCGAACAGGCACGCGAGACAGCGCTGACGCGGATTGCCAGCGTGATCGAGGGCCGAGCGTTCGAGGAGCAGGTAATGGCATGGCTCTTCGCCGCCGGTGGGCTGCCCCATATGCTTCTTGTCGCCGGGATGAGGAACCCTACGGTGCGGCGTCGATACGAGGCCACCCGCGTCCTCCTGGTCGAATACGGATACGAGGCGTTTTATCCTGGCTTGCTCGCATTGCTTGACCCGGAGGGGATCAGCGCCGAGCAGACCATGCGGCACCTTGTGACGGTTGGAGAGGCATTCGATGTTGCCAGCTCCGTCATCTCGACGCCGTTCCCCTTTGCCGCCGACATCTCCGCAGCCGCGCGCCCGGTGGCGATCGACGGGAGCCGGGAGATGATCGAGGAGGGGCGCCACCGCGAGGCACTGTTCTGGGTCGTCGCGACGTTCGCCCGTTGCCAGATGGTGCTCCATGCCGATGCACCGCCGCCCATGAGCACAAGATGGGACGGTTCGTTTCAGGATCTCCTCGCTGACCTTGGTATCCGGACGTTCGCCGACCTAGATCAGAGGTGCGAGCATATCCGGGAAGCCTTGCCGCAGGTAGACAGCATCGCCGTCGACGTCATGGACGCGAGCCCGGAGATTCATGACGACTGACGGCTGGAAACTGAGCTCTCGCTCCTTGACGAGCGGAACACCGCCTCCTATTGTGTACGTACACAAAGTTCAGATTTGCGGACGGTGGGGCACTGTCAGGGAGAAAACGCATGCTTACAAGGAGTCCAAGAACCGGTTCGATTTCGTGGGCCCAGGGAGCCGTCGGTGATCCTGATGTGGTCTTCCTCGACACCGAGACGACTGGGCTGGGTGCTCATGCCGAGATCGTGGATATCGCCGTGATAGACCGGGATGGTCACGTCCTGATGGACACTCTCGTTTGCCCTACGCGCGGCATTCCCCGCGAGGCATCGAACATCCACGGCATCCTTGACCACCACGTTGCTCGTGCTCCCGCGTGGAATCAGGTGCACATCGAACTCATGTCCATCCTGAGGGGTAGGCGGGTAATTGTCTTCAATGCAGCCTACGACCAGAAGATGATCCGTCAATGCTGCTCGCATTTTCGCCTGATGCCGCCGAGCTGCGCCTGGGAGTGCGCAATGCTGGCGTATGCGGAGTATGTCGGTGAGCGGAGCGAGTGGGGGCGCGGATATCGCTGGCACAGGCTGGAGAAGGCCGCCACGGCCTTCGGGATCGTGCCGGGAGGGCACCGGGCTCGCGCCGACGCGGAAGCATGTCGTCAGGTTGTTCTCCGGATGGCGATGGGGTGACGCTGGCGTCGTGGGTGACAGCAATGGCCGCAGCACGGGTGCGTGGGGGAGGGTCAACATGGAGTTGACCCCTACAACGAGCGGAATCGGCTCTGAGGGATGGAAGACCGGAATTATCCGCCGAGATAGAGTTGGCGTACGCGGGGATCGGCGAGGAGTGCTTCGCCGGAGCCGGTGAAGCGGTTGCGGCCGAGCTCGAGCACATAGGCGCGATCGCTGATCGAGAGCGACTTGACCGCATTTTGCTCGACCAGCAGAAGCGTCAGCCCATTCTTCTTGAGCACACCGATTTGTTCGAAGATAAGCTCGACGAACATCGGCGCAAGGCCGAGCGAGGGCTCGTCCATCAGGACCATCTTCGGGTCACTCATCAACCCACGGCCCATCGCGAGCATCTGCTGCTCGCCGCCGGACATCGTGCCCGCTTCCTGTCGCTTGCGCTCGGCGAGACGCGGAAAGAGATCGAAAATCCGCTCCATCAGCACAGGCACCCGGCTCTTGTCCTTCAGCGAGTATGCCCCCATCTCGAGGTTCTCGACGACGGTCATCCGCTCAAAAACGATCCGCCCCTGGGGAACCACCGCCATGCCGTGCCGGATGATTTGCTCCGGGCGCATGCCGACGACATTGATGCCGTTGAAGGTGATTGCACCGGAAGACGGTGTCAGCTGCCCGATGACCGCCTTGAGCACGGTCGATTTGCCGGCGCCGTTCGGCCCGATGATGCTGACCGCTTCGCCGGGATGCACGACCATCGAGACACCGTGAAGAATCCGGACCTTGCCATAGGCGGCATCGATGTTTTCTATGCGCAGGATCGGATCCCCCTGGGACGCGGCGGGATCCTCGCCATGCTCCCAGACCGATTGTGTGCTGGTTGTGGCCGCCGTGGCTTGTGTCCGGTCAGCTTCCAAAGTAGGCCTCCATCACACGGCGATCCTCGCGGACCTCGGCAGGTGCGCCGTGCGCGATCACCGAGCCGTAATCGAACACGAAGATGCTCTCGCACAGCTCCATCATGATCGCCATTTCATGGTCG
>DASYWM010000032.1:0-8378 GCA_035936075.1 Thermomicrobiales bacterium | reverse complement strand
TGTGTGCCGCATCACAGTGATGAACTAGCTCTGCTGCGTACTGCCCGACTCAATCGCCTGATTCTGGCCTGTCTGGATAGAGATCTGTTTCGGCTTCGAAGCCTCAGCCTTCGGCAGGACCACCCGGAGAATACCGTGGTCGAAATGGGCCTCGGCGTGATCAGCATCCACCGGGAACGGTAGCGTCACGCTGCGCTGATACGATCCGCTGGCGAGCTCATGGATGTACCAGGTCGCCTTCTTGCCTTCTTCCGAGTCCATCACGTTCCGAACAGTGCCGGACAGTGTAACGGTGTTCTTCTGGACAGTCAGCTGCAGGTCGTCCGGTCGCATGCCAGGCACGGCCGCAACGATGAAGACATTCTCATCGTCCGCGTAAACATCGAGCGGCATCGGCCGGGCGACAGTTCCGCCGCTGGTTTCCGCGCGCGACCAGAGGGTATCGAATGCGTCACTGAAGGGGCTTTCCCTGAAGAGCTGGTCAACAGTATTTCGCAGACTCACCAGGTCACTGAAGAGAGGGGAACGCATCATGGACCATCACCTCCATCATTCAATCCGAACGGATCCGAACCAAACAACGGTGGCTGTTAGCCTTTACCGTGATTTCATTCTATTCATCTTCCGATCACATGTCAAGATCCTGATGCACTCTGTGTCAACATTCTGGTGTTTTGTCACAGGCGAAGTCGGTGGTCAGGTCACCGCCCTATACTAGTGAGGGAACACCTACGAACAGGAGCCGCCGCATGAGCCCCCATAGCCTCCCACGTTACTCATCCCTCTCTGGCGCCCCGTTGCCGCTCCTCTGTCTGGTTCTTGGCACGCTTCTGATGCTCTTCCAACCAGTGGTGGCACAGGACAACGCCTCAACCGTTCGTGTCATCAGCATCGACGGCACGATCACTCCCGCAATGGCGAGTTACGTCGATCGCGCGATGGAAGGTGTCCAGCGCGACAATGTTGAGGCGGTTGTGCTGCGCATTGACACACCCGGTGGGCTCAGCACTGCGATGGACGACATCGTCGACGACATCCTGCACAGCAGCGTCCCCGTGATTGCGTGGGTCGGCCCTTCGAACGCCCGCGCCGCCTCTGCCGGCGTCTACATCACCTATGCTGCCCATATCGCGGCAATGGCACCCGGTACCAATATCGGCTCGGCCTCACCGATCCAGCTCGGCGGCGACAGCGAGGATACCGGCGAGTCTACCGCCGAACGAAAGGCCATGAACGATGCCGCCGCGCGCATCGAGAACCTGGCCCGGCTACGCGACCGCAACGTGGACTGGGCAATCAGCGCTGTACGGGATGCCGAGAACATCACAGCCGACAAGGCACTCGAGCTTGGCGTGATTGATCTGACAGCATCAAACATTGACGTCCTGCTCAAGGATGTTGACGGCATGCAGGTAGAGCTGGCCAGTGGTGAAACGGTGACACTCGATACTGCTGATATCGCGCAGACCAGCGAATCCATGAACGTCTTCGAACAGTTCCTGCAGCTGATCTCCGATCCAACGATCGCCTATCTCCTGCTCTCATTCGGTGCGCTGGGGATCTTCCTGGAACTCTCCAATCCCGGCGGGTTTGTACCCGGAATCGTTGGCGTCGTCTGTATCATTCTGGGCCTGTATGCGCTTGGCACATTGCCAGTGAACTGGACCGGCATGCTCCTGATCGCACTCGCGTTCGCCCTCTTCTTCATCGATCTCTTCGTGACCTCATTCGGGCTCTTGCTGATCGGTGGGCTGGCATCGTTCATCATCGGTTCCTACATGCTGATCGATGAGTCTGTTCCCGGTTACGAGGGTGTGTCCCGGCCAGTTATCTGGACCTCGGCAGCACTGATACTCTTCTCTGCGACGCTCATCGGTGCTTTTGTCCTGAAATCCATGCGCCGAACACCTGCCACAGGGAAGAATGCATTGATTGGCCAGGTCGCCGAGGTGCGAAGTCCCCTGGCACCATCAGGCATGGTTTATGTTGAGGGAGAGTACTGGTCGGCGACGGCGGCAGGGCTTCCGGCGAATACACCCCTACCCGTAGGTAGCAAAGTCGAAGTGACTGACGTGCAAGGGCTCAAGCTCACCGTGCAGGCTACCGCGAAGGCTTCACATGATGACGTTGCGAAAACGTCACGTCGGGAGACCATCGTTTCCGTGCCATAACATCCCGACAAACGTTGCTATCACCGGGAACCGTTACCATTAGTTGACTAAGTCTTCACCCACGATTTCCAGTGGCCGCGGTACACAAATCTTGAGGAGTGCATGGAGATAATTACCGGCCTCGGCGCCATCATCATTGTCTTTCTCGTACTCGTGCTCTTCTCCGCCATCAAGGTGGTGCAGGAATACGAGCGTGGCGTTGTCTTCCGGCTTGGCCGCCTCGTCGGCGCCCGTGGTCCTGGATTGATCCTCCTGATCCCCTTTATTGAGCGGATGCAGAAGATCGACCTGCGAACTGTCACGATGGATATTCCGGCGCAGGAAGTCATCACTCAGGACAACGTAACTGTCCGTGTGAACGCAGTCGCGTATTTCCGAGTCGTCGATCCGAATGCGGCGGTCGTGAACGTGGCCGACTATATCCGAGCCACGTCCCAGATCGCCCAAACTACCCTCCGCTCCGTGCTCGGCCAATCGTCGCTGGATGATCTCCTTGGCCAGCGCGAGACGATCAACCAGCGGCTACAGCAGATCATCGATGATCAAACCGAGCCATGGGGTATCAAGGTGAGCGTTGTCGAGGTGAAAGATGTCGAGCTGCCGCAGACCATGCAGCGCGCGATGGCACGACAGGCCGAAGCCGAGCGCGACAAGCGTGCCAAGATCATCCACGCCGAAGGCGAGTTCCAGGCCAGCGCGCAGCTTTCGGAAGCCGCCGAGGTCATCAACCGGAACCCTGTCACAATTCAGTTACGGTATCTGCAGACGCTGACGGAAATTGGCGCAGAGAAGAACACGACTATCATCTTCCCGATCCCCATCGATATGGTGACCGCATTCATGAACAAGATGACCGGTGACGACGACGACAAGGCACCACGTGCGCGCCCGGAGCCTCCCCAGGCACCTCGCGGCGGATCCGGTCGGGATGTACCTGCGTCGAAACCACGACCTGACTTGAAGGGCATGCCACCGCGTCCGACCCTCCTCCAGGAGGGGCAGAACCCGTCTCCCCAGCGCCCCAAGCCCCCGACCGACAAGGCCTAGCAGATCTGCCGAGCCTACAACTCCCGAGCCTCACGTGTCATGATCTGCATCCTCTCAAGAAGCGCCGGTACCTGCTTTGGTTGATCCCGTCGCACCAGGTCCATGACGGTCCAACCCATGGCGACGAGGCTGTAAATATGTCTTCGAACAATATCTTCATGTGTTGGCTTTTCACACTTGTAGCCCTCGCACAGCGCCACATCTCGCCCGTCGTGGCTAGGTAACAGTGCCTCGTCGATAAAGATGGTCTCGGAATACGGATCGGCGAACCGGGCGAACTCGAAGTCGATGAGCCCAGTGATGTGCGGGCGGCCGTCTGAACTGGGCGCAATGAAAATATGCCGTTCGTTCAGGTCGCTGTGGACCAGCCGCGGTTCAGTTATCTCGTTCAGGACTGGTGCCGCATCATCGACAAGCCCCTGCAACTGTTCAAAGGGCTCCTGCTCAAGGCCATAGCGGTGGGCATCGACTGAGAAACCGGCCACGTCCCAGCGCACCAGGTCGGACCAGGTGGCACACCCCAGGCCAGTCAGGGGTGGGCCGAACTCCTCCCCCGTAACGGCATGGATTTGACGCGTCACTTCGCCGAGCTCTCGCCAGAGATCCTGCTCCTCCGCTGCAGTAAGGGCCTTGCGCGCCTCCTGCCATTGTTGACCATGCACTGAGGTCTGCAGGACCCAGTCCCGATCTATGTACTCCCGGGATTCATCGAAGCCCACTGTACGAGGTAGCAGATGATCGATGTTTGATAACAGCCCAATTGTGACCTGCTCCCGCTGCAAGCCATGCGAGGTCATCCAGCTTGGACCGGCTTCCACCTCTGCATCACTTGGGGCAATGCGCAAAATAAGCTGGCCATCATCTCCATTGTCGATGCGGAACGTGGTATTGATTGTTCCGCCGAACACCGGAGTGATGCGCTTTTCGGGGACATCCATGCCGATTTGGCGCAGCAGCGCCCGTGCCGTTGATTGATCTGGCATCATGGTCGTGTTCATCAGATACAACGCCTCATAGTTCAATGCTTCTGCCAGTGCGACACCAAACGGGACGCTGGTTCGTCCTAAGATAGTAGAAGTACAGGCATTCAAGCCGCACACTGCAACCAGGAGATCATCCAAGATGCACGGTCACGACGCTTCGCTCCCGGAACGCGCCCTCCGCCTGAGCCGGCGATCCCTACTCGGCGTGGCAAGCGGTGCGCTGGTTGCAGGCATGCTGCGGTCCACGACCGCGCAGGAATCGACGCCGGATTCCACCCCGGAACTGGTGCCCATCCAGTCCACCACTGTAGGAGAACTGCCGTCCGCTGGCGGCATGCGGCCCGGTCCAGTCGGTCAACAGTCCCCTCGGCCCTCCGCCGTCAACCCAACTGATCCAGTCAATATCACCGTCGAGAAGGCCGCGATCAACGCCGATATTGTGACAATGGAAATCGTCAACGGCGTGATGCAGAACCCGCCAGGTCCCTGGGTTGTTGCCTGGTACCGCCAGACTGCCACGCTGGGAGAACAGGGCAATGTCGTCCTTGCCGGCCATGTCGACTACTGGGATGTCGGTCCATCGGTCTTTTTCAATCTGCGGGATCTTGTCGCGGGAGACATCGTCAGCCTGACTGGAGAAAACGGCACACGCTACGACTACGCCGTCGAATGGTCTGAAGTCTTCGACATCGATGCGCTCACGGGCGGCAAGTTGCAAGAGGTTGTTGGCTTAACCGAGAGACCAGCCGTCACGCTGATCACGTGCGGCGGCGAGTTTGACTACGCCAATGGCGAATACCTCTCCCGGATGGTTGTGCGGGGCACGCTGGTGGAACGCATTGGCACTCCTGAAGCCACGGCCGAAGCGGGAGCCTGAGGGATGCCGAGGGGATCGTCTCTTTCGGGTTTGGGCTTGGCACCCTCTCCAGCCCACTGCGTCCCGTTATCCTGTCTCTGCGATTTCCGGTTATCACCCATGCCGCCCCTGGAGTTCCTGGCCTATGCTTGAGCCACGAAAGGGCGAATCATCGCGGATTCGCGTCGGAAATGAGGAGACCAGAGTATGCACCTTGACATTGGGATCGAACGCTCCAGAAAGAATCGCTGGATCCGCGGCGTCTGCGCGGGTATCGCCTACAAATTCGGTGTTGACCCCCTGTGGGTTCGCCTTGGGTTCATCGGCGCAGCAGTAATTGTCCCCGGCGTGTCACTTATTGCCGTCGTCGTTGCCTATGTCGTGCTCGGCATCGCCCTTCCGGAGCGCACTACACTCTAGGGACAGGGACGGAACATTCATCCTCTCGTCCTGGCCAGGGTTGGTGGTATGCTCACGCCATCGTCGGGCGCCCGATGCCGCGCTGCCCGTCATCCCTGAGAACCAGCCAAGCCACGCCAAGAGAGGAACTCCCGTCACATGACCGCGCCCGGTGAGAGCACGTCCGTATCTTCGTCCCCCGGTCTGTCGGTGACCTGCATGGCGTGTGGACGGACCTTTGACGGTTATCAGTCCCTCACCACCTGCCCGACATGTGGAGGATTGCTCGACGCCTGGATCGACGTTGCACAGCAACTCACGCCTGCATCGTTCGACGCTGCAAGAGGATCATTCGAGGCGCTCTCCGGCGTATGGCGTTTCCGACCGCTCCTGCCACCCATTGCCGACGAGCATATCGTCACCCGCTACGAAGGCAACACCCCGCTCTATTGGGACGAGCGCCTTGGCGCGTACGCCGGCCTTTCCGGTGGACGTTTTGGCGTCAAGCACGAGGGACACAACCCGACCGGCTCCTTCAAGGACCGGGGCATGACCGTTGCCCTTAGCCATGCGAAGGCGACAGGCGCACGGATCGTCGCCTGCGCCTCGACCGGTAACACCTCTGCCTCACTTGCCTCCTATGCTGCGACCGCCGGTATACCGGCCATGGTCCTGATCCCGGATGGGAAGATCAGCGCCAGCAAGCTGAGCCAGACGATCGCATATGGTGCAACTGTCGTCCAAGTCGAAGGGGATTTCGACGTTGCGCTCCAGCTCCTGCGCCAGCTCACGGACGCCTACGATGTCTACCTCGCCAACTCCGTCAACCCCTTCCGGCCAGAGGGACAAAAGACGATCGTTTTCGAGATCCTGGACACCCTCGGCTGGCAGGTTCCCGATATCATTGCCCTGCCCGGCGGCAATCTCGGCAATACGGCCGCGTTCGGCAAGGCCCTCTCGGAAGCCTTCCAGGTCGGACTGATCGACACGCTCCCCCGTATTGCAACCATCCAGGCCGCAGGTGCCGCACCCTTCGCTGCGTTCTATGAGTCCGGCTTCGACCATTATGAACCGGTACAGGCTGACACCATTGCCACGGCGATCAAGATCGGCGCCCCGGCAAGTGTTGACCGCGCCCGCCGAACGATCGAGCTTACGAGCGGCATCGTGACCAGCGTCACCGACGAGGAGATTCTTGACGCCAAAGCCACCATCGATGCCGCAGGCATCGGCTGTGAGCCAGCATCCGCAGCGTCGCTTGCCGGAGTGCGCAAGCTTGTCACCCAGGGGGAGATTGATCCTGGCGCCACCGTCGTCGGGGTCCTGACCGGCAATGTACTCAAGGACACCGAGGCTGTGGTCTCCTACCATCTCCAGGACCTTGAGGGTGAACCGCGTCCACGCGCAAACCGGCCAGTCAAGGTCGTGGCCCAACTTGAAGCATTGAAGAGGGTGCTGGATCATGCAGTTCTCGGTTAGGGCTCCCGCTTCTTCCGCCAATCTGGGCCCCGGGTTCGACACGATCGGCATTGCGCTGGATATCTGGAACGAGGTCACCATCGATACCGATGGTGAACCCGGTTCGGTGATCAATGAGGGGCCGGAATCCGCGCTGCTCGAAGGCCACGAAAACCTGACGCTGACCGCCATGCGAATGCTGGCGAGGGAGTACCGCCGCAAACTCCCCGCGTTCTCGCTCACCGCCTATACCGGCATTCCTGTCTCACGCGGGCTGGGATCATCGGCGGCGGCGCTCGTCGTCGGGTTGATCGCGGCCAACCGCCTTCTGGACCTCGACCTGAGTCAGGATGATCTCTTCCAGATGGCCTGGCGCATCGAGGGACACGGGGACAACGTCGGAGCGACGATGTACGGTGGCGCCATTATGGCCGTGCCGCACATCACAGGGGTGACCCGGCTGTGGCACAAAGAGGACTTGGGTCTCACCTGCGTGCTCTTCATTCCCGAGGCGACCGGTGCAACCCACGCCGCGCGTGCGGCCCTGCCAAACACCGTGCCGCACACGGACGCCCGGTTCAATGTCGCGACTGTCGCCGGCCTCGCGATGGGCCTCAAATTACAGGATCACGCACTGATCGCCGCCGGGATGCACGATCGGTTGCATGAGCCATACCGGGCACGGCTCTTCCCGCATCTCAATGCCATGAAGGAGGCCGCGAAGAGGGCTGGAGCGATCGGCGCAGTTTTGAGTGGCGCTGGCCCAACCGTCCTCGCGCTTGCCACACTTGAGAAGGCTGTGGAGGTTCATGCCGCCTACGAGGCTGCCGCACATCTGCTTGGCGTGCCCGGGCAAGCGCACATTATTGGCCCATCAAGTGATGGCGCGACAGCAAATATTCCAACTCCAGCTGGCGCGTCCAACGAGCCCATTTTTCCAGGCAGGTAACTCCTGTTCATTACGGGCAACTGATTGAGTCAACCTTACTGACCGGGGCACGGGAACGTTCTCCCATTCTCCCTACCGCTGCAAGACGCCTGCGTCGACGCTCTTTACGGCGTCCTCGATCTCTTCCTTCGTCGCGCAGAGAAAATCGCCTGGCATGGTGTGCTTCAGTGCGCAAGCGGCGGCCCCCAGCGAAACGGCTCGTGTCAGCCCATGCGGATTATCAAGATAGGATGCGAGGAAGCCGGCAGCAAAGGCATCTCCCCCGCCCAACCGGTCAAGCACCTCGATATCGCGAGGTTCCGAGGATGCCAACACACCGCTTTGCCCCATTGCCATACTCGTCAGCTTCAATCGGCGACTTCCCTTGGCCCGCTTCCGGTTCACTGTCACCGCCGCGACCCCCAGCTTCTCTATCGCCTGACGCAGGACATCCTCATACGCTCCCTCAAGCCCGTAGAAGGTCTGGAGTGCCCCGCGCGACGCGAAGAGGACATCGACACGCGGAATGATCTCGA
>DASYWM010000031.1:0-7320 GCA_035936075.1 Thermomicrobiales bacterium | reverse complement strand
GGCGGCAGGCGCGTGCAGGATGCTGAGCATCCCCCGGGATACACGCGTGGAGATTCCGGGTATTGGCTACACCAAGATCAACCATGCCTTGATGGAGGGCGGCGTGCCGTTGGCTACGGAGACTGTCGAGCGATTCCTTGGGATCGATATCGATCATTACGGGCTGATCGATTTTGTGGCTGCCGCCCAGGTCATCGACGCTCTCGGCGGTGTGACAGTCACCAACGAGTACGCCTTCGATATTGGCGGCAATCATTACCCGGCTGGGGAGCAGCGCCTGGATGGCGCCCGGGCGGCGCTCTATGCCCGGTACCGCTACGGACCAGACGGTGACTTTGGGCGCATACATCGACAGCAGCAGGTCTTTGCCGGCCTGCTTCGCGAGTTGCAGGGTGCATCGGTGACGCAGCTTACCCAGACCGCATGGGGATTGTTGGGACCGCACATGATGAGCGACCTCACACCGGCGATGCTCCTGGAACTTGCTTCAACCGATGGCGGCTCCTGCAACGGCGAGGCTCTCGTTATCGACACGATTCCTGACACCGCACAGGGTTACTACTGGGATGACCTTTTCCAACAGGAGCTCTGGTTTGTGGTAGTAGATCCTGCCGTCGTGCAGCAAAAGGTCGATGCCTTGATCCACGGGGAGTAGCAGAGCCCCGGCGCAACCGCGTTCATGAAACCTTTTCGATTAATCCGTCTCCCGTATATAGTGGAGTCGGGACATCGAAGAGCTGAGGAATCAGCGGCGGATGCGGCCAGGGAGAGTACGCGATGAGTGGGTGGTGGTCGGAAGATAGTAGGGCACAATGACAATCCGCATTCTCATTGCCGACGATCATAGTGTGGTTCGTCAGGGGCTCCGCATGTTCCTGGAGCTGGACGACGAGCTGGAGATCGTTGGCGAAGCGACCAACGGGGCGGAGGCGGTTGCGCGAGCGAAGGAGCTGCACCCCGACGTCGTGCTTATGGACCTTCTGATGCCGGTCATGGACGGTCTCACGGCGATCTCAACGATGCGCCGGGAGATGCCGGGGGTCGAGGTCGTGGCACTGACCAGCGTTCTGGAGGATGCATCCGTTGTCGGCGCCATCCGGGCCGGTGCGATCGGATACCTGCTGAAAGACACCAACGCCGAGGAGTTGCGGCGCTCTGTCAAGGCCGCCGCTGCGGGCCAGGTGCAGCTTGCTCCCGAGGCCGCCACACGGCTCATGCGTGAGGTTCGGGCGCCGGAAGCTCCGGAGGCGCTCACGGATCGTGAAACCGATGTCTTGCGGCTGCTCGCCGACGGGCAGTCGAACAAGGAGATCGCGCGGAATCTCACGATCGGTGAGAAGACCGTCAAGACCCACGTCAGCAGCATTCTCTCCAAGCTCGGCGTCCAGAGCCGGACGCAGGCAGTGTTGCAAGCCATGCGGGATGGTCTCATTCCACCGGCGGAAAGTACCTGAGGATCGCTCCCGATCCTCAGGTAGCCCGCCCACGGCCGATATTCCGTCATTGCGCTGTGACGAGTTGCTGTGTCACCAGGGATTGCTCCTGAGCCTGGGCGAGGTATTGGTGAATGAGTCCAACAGCAACTCCTCCATCTCCCACCGCGGAGACCACACGTTTCACTGAGCCGCTACGCACATCGCCGATGGCGAAGACACCCGGCACACTGGTCTCCAGCAACATGGGCGGCCGTTCAAGGGGCCAATGGTCCAGGGAAACGTCCCGGCCTGTGGGGACATACCCGTAAGGATCGCGCTCGACGGCCCCTTCCAGCCAGTCAGTCCGTGGCTCGGCCCCGATCATAATGAATACACCCGCCGCGGCGATTTCGTTTCGCGTTCCGGTCCGCAGATCTTCCAGAACAACGGACTCCAGACGTTCGTTGCCGCCTCCATCAACCACGCGAGTCTGCGTTCGGACCTCGATGTTGAGGGTGGCATCGATTTCCCTGACCAGATAGTCAGACATGCCGGAAGCGAGCGATGCACCCCGGACGAGGATGGTCACGCGGGCAGCGACCTTGGCGAGGTGCAGGGCCGCCTGGCCCGCGGAGTTCGCTCCGCCAACCACACACACGTGCTGGTCGGTCATCGCACCGGCTTCCGCAGCGGCGGCCCCGTAAAAGACGCCCATCCCGAGCAGCCGATCGACGGAGGGGATGTTCAATCGCCGGTAGGAAACCCCCGTGGCGATGAGCACTGAGCGACAGGCGACCTCACTGCCGTCCGAGAGCATCACGATGCGCTCATTCCCCCGGGTAGAGAGTCCGGTCGCCCTGCTCGCGAAGACGAATTGCGCCCCAAGAAGCGCGGCTTGTTCGTAGGCCCTCAGCGTCAGCTCGCCCCCGCTGATGCCGCGCGGGAAACCCGGATAGTTCCGGATCATCGAACTTGACCCGGCTTGTCCACCGATTGCCTGGGGCTCGATCACGACTGTGCGGAGCCCTTCCGACGCAGCATAGACAGCGGCTGCAAGCCCTGCCGGGCCGGCTCCCAGGACCACGAGGTCGTAGAGACCGGAGTCAGGCTGCGTGCGGACCCCGAGAATCGTGGCGAGGTCCATGTTGGTTGGCTCAGCAATCACCTCGCCGTTGAAGAGGATGATGGTGGGCAGGGCGTCGGGGGATAATCCGTGCTCGGCGAGCAGGCGCTGTGCTACTTCTGTCGATGCATCATAGAATCCGAACGGCACCATGTTCCGCGTCAGCAGGTCCCGTAGCTCGTGACTGCGAGGCGACCATTGTTCGCCGATTAGCCGAACGTGCTCATGTCGCGGCCGGTGGGCGTTGGCCCACTTCGTCAACGCCTCTTGCACCTGTGGATACAACCACTCTTCGGGTGATTCCCATCCGCCAACGATACAGAAATCGATCTGGCTTCGAGCGGTCGCGTATCGGACTGACTCGGTCGCAGTTGTATCGCCCATCTCGATCATGAGGGCCCGGCCAGCGCCGGGATAGCGTGAACGGACCTCGTCGAGGAACGCTGGACCATCTCCCCCGGTCATTCTCAATGCGGCCGCCACCAGTGCAACTTCTGCTTCCTTGCTGGCCAGGTCTGCCAGGACCTGAAGTCCCTGAGGTGCGGTAGGCGCTGATACAACGAAGTAGTCGGCTCCGAAGCGGCGTGCCAGCGCGTGCACGGTCCTCTCGAGTTCAGCGTGATCGCTGTCTACCACGAGAATTGCCGGGCGGCTCATCTGCTGGTCAGGTCGTTCTTGTGTACTCATCTTCCTCACCGTACGAATCCCACAATCATTCCTGAAGCACGCGCTCGTCAGGGTTTGCTTCCTGGTTTCGGGAGGTTATGCGCAGGTAATAGCCGTCAGGGTCGGTAATTCGAAAGTCGGTTAATCCCCACGGGCGTCTCTGCAGGGTGTGAAGCACGGGATACCCGGAGGCACCGACGCGCTCGTGGAGCGCCAGCACGTCATCAACCTCAAGCACGATCTCGACGCCTGCGCCGCGATCGCTCGCCAACCTGGCCCGGGTGAAGTACCCGTCTTCCTTCGGGAGTTTCGAGATTGGTCCAAGCCCAAGAATCACGTCGCCGGAGCGCAGGCTGGCATAGTCCGATTCCTTCCTCACCAACTCAAAGCCGAACACGCGACAATAGAAGTCGATGGATACATCCATGTTGTGGACAAACAACTCGAGCCGCAAAGTCATCCCCATAGAGGTCGTCATGATCTCCCTCTTACCTCCCTCCCGGTTGGCCCTGAAGATGTTGGGTGAGGGGGTGAGCAACTTACGTTCACGGATGTTGTCCTCAAGTGCTGCTGGCGTAGTCTGCGTCCAATCCTCTGATATAGTTTGAGAGGATTCAGGCAGTAGGACCTCTGGCGACTGGCGGAAGTTTGGGTCGGCATCTGGGCGGAATATGGAGGTCCGTCAAAAGGCGGAGCATTCGCCTGGATCGGACTTCTATTTATGACGCGACGGCTGGTCGGGACTTTAGAACTCTCATATGTCGGGCTGTCGGATTGCTCAAGGAAAGTCCCCACCCGCTCGGGCCGGGCTAGCGGGAGGCACCCGGTTCTCCGGAAGAAGTGCAAACAGTCTCCTCATCTCTAAACAAGCCATTACGTTTTCCTGCCGGGAAGATCGGTCATGAAGAAAAGCTTCGAGTTCACGGCCACCGACGTGGTCTCCACCGTCGCATCAGATGAAGAGCTCAGGGCCCGCATCGAACAGCTGGAATTGGTTCTCCGGGCAACTGAAGAGGGGCTGTGGGATTGGAACATTGTCACCGACGAGGTCTACTTCTCGCCTCGTTGGAAGGCAATGCTCGGCTATGCCGACGAGGAATTCCGTAATAGCACCGACGAGTGGCAACAACGCGTGCATCCCGATGACGTCGACTCGGCGGTCGGCGCTATCCGTGGCTACGTGGCTGGAGAGCGGGATAACTGCGAGAACACCCATCGCCTCCGGCACAAGGATGGCTCGTATCGATGGATGTACACCCGAGGCATCCTCACGCGCGATAGCGAAGGTCGGCCCGTCCGCCTCGTTGGCTCGCATGCCGATATCACCATCCGGAAGCGGGCCGAGGAAGATCTCAAGCGCCGTGATGCCATCCTGGAAGCCGTTCGATTCGCTGCCGAGCGGTTCCTCAGGGCAGGCACAAGCTGGGAGGAGAGCATCCAGGATGTCCTGGAACGATTGGCACGCGCGACTCAGGTAAGCCGCACCTACGTGTTCGAGAACTACGTCGGCGACGATGGTGAATTGCGGAATAAGATCACCCACGAGTGGGTCGCACCTGGAGTGGTGCCCAGGATCGACAATCCAACATACAGGAAGGTTTCCCTAAAAAATGCTGGCCTGGCTCGCTGGAGAGATATCCTTGAGCGCGGCGAGATAATATTCAGCCATGTGCGTGATCTTCCGGATTCTGAACGATCGCGGGCCGAGGGCGAAGGTGCGGTGTCCTTCGCGATCGTCCCGATTTTCGTGGAAGGCGCGTGGTGGGGGGTCATTGGATTCGACGAAAGCGCACATGAGCGTGATTTCTCGGTTCCTGAACAAGATGCCCTCAAGGCCGCAGCGGATCTGATGGGTGCGGCCATCGGGCGGAAGCGAGTCGAGGAGCGTTCGGCCCGGCTTGCCGCCATCGTTGAATCCACACATGATGCAATCGTTGGCATGCTGCGTAATGGCACCATAACGTCCTGGAACCGAGGTGCAGAAGACCTCTACGGCTACACGGCCGAGGAGATGATTGGCCACTCAATTCGTCCACTCATGCCTCTGGAAGAGCTTCCTAGGCTTCGTGATGTTCTGATCAGGCTGACGGCAGGCCAGCGGCTTGATCATTTCGAGACCGAGTTCATCAGAAAGGACAAGACGCATGTTGCTGTGTCCATGTCCTTCTCGCTTGTGCGTGATCGGGATGGGGAGGTAACGGGGGCCTCGGCGATCGCCCGTGACATCTCGGAGCAAAAGCGCGCCGAGGCGGAGTTGCGGGAGAGCCAACGGTCACTTAGCACCCTGCTGAGCAATCTCCCCGGAATGGCGTATCGCTGCTTGAACCAGCCTGATTGGCCAATGGATTTCATCAGCGAGGGGTCGCTGGATCTCACCGGCTACAGTGCCGCCGAGTTGGTCGCGAACACGCATGTCTCCTTCGCCGATCTGATTCATCCCGACGACAGGGATCAAGTGTGGCGTGGTGTCCAGGAGGCCATAGCCCTCGACCAACCCTTTCGGATGAACTACAGGATCGCGACAGCCGACGGGGCGGAGAAGTGGGTCATGGAGCAGGGCCGTGGCGTGTTCGACGAATGGAACCAGATCCAGGCGATTGAAGGCATCATTATCGATGTAACTGACCGCGTGCAGGCGCGCCGGGAATTGGAGCAACGTGTCGAGGAGCGGACGCGCGAGCTGGCAACGGTGCTCAACGTCTCCTCAAGCATCGCGTCCACGCTGGAGCTTGAGACGTTGCTTGGCGTGATTCTGGAGCAGTTCGAGCAGGTTGTGCCCCATACTGCGGCGTCGATCTCCTTCCTGGAGAACGAGATGACGCTACGCCTGCTGGATTACCGGGGTCCGATGGACCAGGCGGACCTCGTCTGGGTTTGGCCGTCCCACGAGAATGAGCACAGTTGGGAAGTGATACGGAGCGGGAAACCGGTCATCATTCCCGATGTGCGAGCGGAGACGCCGCTCGCCCAGGCATTCCAAAGGAAGGCTGTCTACGATACAGGAGGGGTGCCAATCTACATCTCCTCCTGGATGGGCGTGCCACTCATCTTCAGGGACAAGGTCATTGGATTGCTCGCTGTCGACAGCAGTGACGTTGACGCCTATACGTCACGGGATGCTGAGCTCGCGCTTGCCTTTGCCACCCATGCCGCTGTGGCTATTGAGAACGCGCGGCTGTATGAGCAGGCCCAGGGCAAGGCCGCGCTTGAAGAGCGACATCGGTTGGCGCGGGAGCTGCACGACTCGGTTTCCCAGGCCCTCTTTGGTATCGGGCTCGGTGCCCGCACCGCGCGCACGTTGCTTGATAGCGATCCCGGCAAGGCCGTCGCGCCAATAGAGTATGTCCTTTCGCTGGCTGAGGCCGGGTTGACCGAGATGCGGGCGCTCATCTTCGAGCTGAGACCAGAGGCGCTGGAGCAAGAGGGGCTGGTTGCTGCCCTCGAGAAGCAAGTGGCGACGCTGCGAACCCGCCACGGGCTGGAGGTTGTCGCGGAGTTCGAGCATAGTGCTGGTGTCGAGAACTACGTCGAGGAAGCCGTGTACCGGATCGCCCAGGAAGCCCTTAATAACATCACCAAGCACGCGCAGGCATCGAAGGTCGACGTGCGTCTTGCTCACGAGAGAGGACGGATCGTCCTCAGCATTGCCGACAACGGGAACGGTTTCGATCCATCGGCCTTGTACTCGGGCCACCTTGGGTTGAAGAGCATGCGCGAGCGAGCCGAGCGACTGGGAGGCTCGCTGCAGATCGAGAGCGCTCCTGGTGCCGGCTCTCGCCTCGAGGCGGCAATCCCGGCGTCGCCTGGTTCGAACGCTACGCCGGGATTGCGCCGGGCAGTGTGAGCTTGCGTCCTCCCGTGCTCCGCTTCACCTCTTCCGCGCACGGGCTTCGGCGGAGGATATCGGAGTCAGTCGCCGTTACCGCGCCCGGTCAGATGCGTGCGAGATGAGTCTCCTTGAATCCTGCCGCATATTTGAGTCCATAGCCCACCATCCGGTCGAAGCCGATGTGGGCGAGCCAAATGAGCGCGATGGCGGTGAGGAGCGAACCATCCGTCATTACGCCGACTAGGGCCAGGATCACGGGCAGGACCGATGAATGCACCGCATTGTAC
>DASYWM010000030.1:0-14782 GCA_035936075.1 Thermomicrobiales bacterium | reverse complement strand
CTGGAGAAGATCAACCCGAACTTCGATCCAACGTGGGTCAAGCAGACCTGGGTCTTCCGGGAGCGTGCGGCTCAGCCGATCATCCCGCTGAACTACTCGGAGATGATCCCGGAGCACCGGACGCCGCTGAAAAACCTCTATCTCGCGAATACGACACAAATCTATCCGGAAGACAGGGGAACGAATTACAGCGTGCGACTCGGCGAGGACATCGCAAAGTTGATCCTCGACGACATAAAATGCCGGGGCGCCGAACCGATCGTTCAGGAATAGTGCTCGGGCCGCGCACCCCGACCGCTTCGAGCGTGTAACCTGGAAATGGGCTTGGGACACTCGGCACCGATTTCCAATCGTCCCTGGCATATGATCAAACCACGCCATGGCTATCGTCGGCAGGTCAATGAGATCGGCCCCAGGACTTACAAAACTCTTCGTCTGCTCATGTGCGCCGCCACACGACCCCCTTGTTCGCGACCTCGGTGCACACCTGGTTGACCCGCTGCAAATGGGATAGATACGCCGCGACGGTGGGACGCAGCAGGAAGTACCCGCCGTCATCCCCGACTGGCACATCGAGTGCGGTGAAGAGGTCCACGCATATCTGATCGGTTGACTTCGGTGTATCGAGAACTGAGAGCAGGGCCGTGATGGTGCGGTTGATCACCTCGCGATTCCGCTCGACCGGACCTGTAATCCCCTCCTCCACCGGACCGTGACCCGGCACAACTTGCCGGCACGCCACCGAGAGGGAGAAATCAAGCGCGTCCAGATGTTCCGTGAGCCCGTACAGATAGGGAATCCGGTACTTCTCGAGCGTGGAATCAGGAAAGACGACATCTGCACAGAAAAAGATACTGTCGATGACAATGCCCATCTGGTTCATGGAATGCCCGGCAAGAGAGACGATATCCAGTTCCACCCCCTCCAGTACCTGGTTTCCAGGTTCAAGGAGCCCGTCCACGGGTCCGTCCTCGGCGAGCAGGAATCGGGTCCGCAGGGTATCCACTGGATCCGCACCTCCGAAGAGCATCACGGTCTGCATCAAAGGGTGCCGGAGCACCATCTCGTCAACGTCCGGAGCGTGAACCGATGCACTTGTGCGCTTGACGACAAAGGCGTTCGCCCCGAAGTGGTCCGCATGACCGTGCGTGGTAAGAATCGCACGAACCTCTGTCCCTAGATCATAGCGGACGGCCCGCAAGACCTTCCTCGCATGGGTGTCGTTCAACCCCGTATCTATCAATACCACTCGACCATCATCAGAGATGACGACTCCGGTGTTGGTGCCCCCTGCGGCGACAAAGACGCGCTCAGTCAACTGCTGCAACATGCTCTCGCTCCCGCAATCCTGATATGGTCGTCCCCGGAACTATACTCTCACCCGTCGGCATTCCCTTCAGACCCTCTTGGAAGGAGCACCTGTGAAGCATATCGTCGCGGTTGAGCAGTTCGAACGAGCATGGATTGAGACGCTGTTCGCAGACGCCGATCGAATGCGGAGCGTTACCGCGGCTGAAGGCTTGCTGCGGGGGAAAATCCTCGCCACGCTCTTCTATGAGCCCTCCACCAGGACCCGGCTCAGTTTCGAATCTGCAATGCTGCGGCTGGACGGTCAGGTGATCTCCACCGAAAACGCCCGCGAATTCTCCTCCGCCATCAAGGGAGAAACCGTCGAGGACACAATCCGCATTGTCGCCGGTTACGCCGATTGCATCGTCATTCGCCACTTCGAGCGAGGTGCTGCCCAGCGCGCCGCCAATGCCTCCCCTGTGCCAATCATCAACGGTGGCGACGGACCTGGAGAACACCCCACACAAGCCCTGCTCGACCTCTACACGATCCAGAACGAGCTTGGTCAAATTGACGACCTCAAGGTCGCCCTGGTAGGCGATCTTCGATTCGGCCGCGCGGCCCGATCGCTCGCCCTGCTGTTTCGCAAGACCCGTAACACCGAGCTGGTCTTCGTTGCCCCCGGCGCCGTACCGATGGGAGACGACATCAAGGACGCTCTTGATCATGACTCAGTCCCATGGCGGGAGGAGCCCGATCTCACGAAGGCTATGGGCGAGGTCGACGTCGTGTACCAGACCCGAATCCAGCGGGAACGGTTCGCTACTCCAGAGGAATACACCGAGGCACAAGGCATCTACATCATGACTCCTGATAACATGAAAGATCTTGGCGAACACGCCATCGTGATGCATCCCCTGCCTCGCGTCGATGAGATTCACCCCGAGGTCGATTCAGACCCGCGTGCTGCCTACTTTCGGCAAGCCCGGAACGGGGTCTTCATCCGCATGGCGCTTCTGCATCAGTTGTTGGCGTAAGTGGAGAGATTCCGTTATGCATTGAGGACCGATATTCTGGCATTGACACTTATGACTTGACGGGCTTTCCAGATCCCTCGAATCTTCTCGGGATGGCATCGGGACCCTGTCGGTGCCGGGTCCTCACGCGCTCCCACTTGTTGCGCTCTGCCCGCCTCCTGTGGAAAAGTCCAAAGAACCCTAGCCCACCGACAAAAAAGGCCATAACGATAAGCACATTGATGACGCCAAAAATGTCTGCCGCGGCGGCGGCAAAGAAGATTGGAACAAAGGCCACGGTGTTTGAAACAGTGAAGAACGTCGCGTAGACCCTCGCGCGCACTCCTTCATGCGACCGTTCCTGCAGCATCGTTTGGGACGGCACAAGAATGAATGCGTTGCAGAGACCCAGGATCCCCGCGAAGCTGGCGGTGAAGCCCACGACCGTCCACAACGGCGCATTACCGGGAACTATCCCATTCAGCACGCCCCTCGTGAGCGCCATCAGCGCGAGCATGAGCCCGGCGATGGTCAGCGAGATATCGATAAGCCAGTCGCGACCGATTCTCCTCACGATCCGCGGCACGATCAATACCCCGGCCAAAATGCCCGCACCGGCGGGCGCGACGATGAACCCGATGTCTTCCTTCGGCAATCCAATCACACTCGAAACAAAGTCAGGGCCGAGCGTCGCGATCATCAGGAATGTCGTTGAAGCGAGCGTAAGATAACCAATCGCTCGCATGAGCGCCGGATCCTGAAGGATAAAGACGAGGCCTTCCTTCATGTCGCTCCACAGCCGCTGCATTGGCCGCAGCTCGATCTCGTTGATCGCGCGCACCGGAACTGGCGTCTTCGGCAGCGTAAAGACCAACGCCACACTGATGAGATAGGCGACGACAGTAACGGCGAACAGCCGATCGACGCCAAGCACCCGGATCAGGATTGGCCCGGCTGCCGCAAACCCGATGAGCTGAGCCGCCGTCGATGTCAGATTGAAGAGCGCATTCGCAGACATCAGTTGCTGCCGCTTCGCCACCAGCGGAATCGTTGCACCAAGCACCGGTGCGAAGAACTGCCCGGCGATGCCGAAAAGGAATGTCACGATGTAGTACGCCGCGAGGATGGTTTCGACATCCCATCCCGGCCGAATGACGAGGAAGAGAAGCACTGCTACGGCTCGGGCCGCATTCAGCACTGCCATCAGGTTGCGCTTGTTTACACGGTCAGCGATGACACCGGCCACCGGACCGAACAGCACGGCGGGCAGGGAAAAGGCAAGAATGACAAGGCTGATCGCTGTGTTGGCATGGGGAAGGTCATGCACTTCAACAACCCCGCGAACCCGGAGGAGCAAGGCGAAGTTGATCATATTCTGCAAGATTTGGGTGGTCGCCTGGATCAGCCAGAGACGCAGAAACGCGCCGTTCCGCAGGACGGCGCCCATCGAGTCGGGACGAACGTCCCGTTTCCCATTCTTGTCGCGCACGCTTGCGGCGCTCATGGCGACGTTATTTGGTCATCTGCGGCAGGGGCACCAGGAGCGGTGGGCCCTCGTGACACGAAGGCCTTCAAGCGCTTCTCGAGCACACGACGCGGCAAGAGCACTCGCCTGCCACATTCCTGGCAGACGAGCCCGATGTCTGCCCCAATCCGCACGACCTTCCACTCGTACGAGCCACACGGATGGGGTTTACGAAGGCGGACGATATCGTCGATATAGAATGGAATCGGTTCGCTAAGGATCATCAGAAGACGCCCAAGGCTCTACATCAGGCCGGGAATCTTCATGCCGCCTGTAAGTGCGCCCATCTTGTCCTCTGCCAGCTTGGAAGCCCTGTCCATTGCGTCCTGCACTGCGGCAACAACGAGGTCCTCAAGCATCTCGACATCTTCCGGATCCACCGCTGACGGATCGATCTTGATCGACTGCATCGCCCGCTGGCCGTTGACCTCTACCTTGACGACGCCTCCGCCAGCGGTACCCTCGACGACAGTTTCTTCCAGCTCCTGCTGAATCTTCATCATCCGATTCTGCATCTGCTGAATCATCTTCATGTTTGGCTGCATTGATTGTTCTCCTTCAGGATATTAAGGCCACGGCCCGGAAGCACCACGCTGGCAAAAGTATAGCCGCTCAGGAAATGGCTTCCTGCTTGCGCATGCCACGGGAACGGTAATCATAGACACGCTGAAGCATCGCTCGGGCGTTCGCAAGCGACTCGGGAGTGGCGGGCACACCGTCAAGCATTGCCGCCAGCTCCTCTTCCCGTGTCAACCGATCCAGCTCTTGGACAGAGGACACCACCCGGCCCTCTCTTGGTTCCTTAACGATCCGAAAGTGCTTGTCCGCGAAGGCAGCTATCTGGGCAAGGTGTGAAATGACGATAACCTGATGCCGGTCGGTCAACGACCAGAGCTTTTCACCGACCATCTGGCCGGAACGCCCTCCAACTCCAACATCAATCTCGTCGAAGACGAGTGTCGGGGTCTCATCGACAGCACTCAGAATGGATTTCACAGCTAGCATGACCCGTGCAGTCTCACCGCCCGACGCGATCCTGCCCAACGGCTTCAAAGTTTCACCAGCGTTCGGAGCAATCATAAACTCCACTTCGTCGATGCCTGTTTCGTCCACGTGAACCCTGCGGCCGTCTGGCAGCTCGATCCCGTCCGCATCCTCCCGTTGACGCACCTCAACGGAGACATTGGAGCTTCCCATTCGGAGCTCGGATATGCTCTCGACAATACGGGCGCTCAGTTCCAAGGAAACCTCGCTCCGTTTCTCCGAGAGCAAGCTGGCACAAGACGCAAGCTCGCGGGATATCGATGCCTCTCGCGCCACAAGCGCTTCCCGGTCAAAACCGGTGCCCGTCAGCTGCTGCAGCTCCCGGTCCGCCTCATCACGGAATGCCAGGATTTCGTCGATCGACCCACCATACTTCCGCTTCAGGGTCTGGATCAGATCCAGTCGATCCTCGACTTCCATAAGTCGCTCAGGATCACCCTCGATCGTGTCCGCGTACGACCTGAGGTCTCGGACCAGGTCCTCTGCCAGCACGACGAGCTCCGTCGCTCGCTCCGACAGCTCTTGCGCAGTTTCATCGATCTCGCCCAGATCGGCCGCGGCATGCTCGGCTTGACGGAGGAGCGCGTTCGCGCTGACCTCAACCGCGCCGGATTCGTCGCCGACCAGTGCTTCGACAGCCGACATTGCCGACTGCCGAAGTCGATCGGCGTTTTGCAGGACCTCCCTCTCCCGAATGAGCCGCTCATCCTCGCCAGAGGCCAGCCCTGCCTCATCGATTTCCCCTAGCTGAAACCTCAGCAGATCCAGCCGCTGCTCGCGCTCACGTGACCCTCGTGAAACGTCTTCGAGAAGACGCCTGACCTCTAGATACTCCCGCACAAGGACGCCCACCTCATCGCGGAGCAGCTCCAGCCGGGCGTATCGATCCAGGATGCTTCGTTGCTCCGACGTTTGGAGGATGGAGAGATGATCCGACTGCCCGTGGATGTCGACCAGGATCGCGCCGATCTCGTTGAGCTGCGCAACGGTCGACATACGACCGTTGATGCGAGCCGAGGATCTTCCAGCCGAACTGATTTCGCGGCTGAGCAGGAGAGGCTCATCCAGTCGCTGCTCGATTCCGTAGGATCCCAGGATCTCAACGACGCGTGGGCCTTCTTCACCGGAGAGATCGAAGGCAGCCTCGACCCTGGCCGCCTTGGCGCCGGTGCGCACGAGGTCGCTGCTCACCCGCTGCCCGAGAACCGCTCCGAGTGCGTCGAGCAAAATCGACTTCCCCGCCCCTGTTTCGCCAGTAAGTGCGTTCAGTCCCTCCTCAAAATGGATGGTGGTACGCTCGATGATTGCGAGATCGCTGATGGCTAGTTCTACGAGCATATGGCTCCTGCCTGTGCTGACGTGCCGCTGTACCTGCAACCAGCATCGACATCCTCCTTGCACCAAGTATGCCCGCGCAATGATGATCCGCGCACGAAAAACGGGGCCACCTGAACCTGCAGGTAGCCCCGTTTCTTGTTTCCGTTCCTAGCCAAGTTGCTCCAGTACAGCGGCAGGTAGAATTGGCAGGGCCGTCATCCGCACGCCTGTTGCATCCTTGATTCCGTTCGCAATGGCCGCCGCTCCTGGGATTGCTGGTGGCTCGCCCACGCCCTTGGCGCCGTACGGACCAGCCTCTGACGCTACCTCGACAAGCAGCGTCTCGATGGGCGGCGCCATTCGGGCTCGGGGCAGCGTGTGTTCCATCAACGTCGACGCCCCCGGCTGTCCATCCTCGTCGTATGGCATTCCTTCGTATAGCGCCCAGCCGATGCCCTGCAACACCCCACCTTCAATCTGGCCTTCCACTGTGGCGGGATTGATAGCAAAGCCGACATCCTGTGCGGCGACGTACCGGTGAATGGTCACGACGCCGGTCAGATCGTCCACGGAGACCTCAGCCAGGTGCGCGGCAAATCCGGGCGCCTGCGTTGCGATGCCCGATCCGCCACGCCCCTGCACCGGCATATGTCCTTTACCGGTGCTCATGCTCATCCTCGCGATTTCCTTGAGTGTGACAGAGGAACCAGGCACGCCCTTGACCCGAACACCACCGTCGACAAGCTCCAGGTCCTCGGGCGACGCCTCAAGGTGATCCGCCGCAATTTGCTTGATTTGCTCGACGGCATCCTCCACGGCCTTTTGGACCGCCGGGCCGACCGTATAGGTGATCTTGGAGCCGCCGGTGCCGCCCGCGAACGGCGCGCCGGCCGTATCAACCGTTTGCACCCGTACATCTTCGACGCCTGTGCCCAGGCCTTCAGCGGCAATCTGGGCGAACGCGGTGTTCGTCCCATTGAGGTCCACCGACCCGAGCATGACTGTCAGCTTTCCGTCCCCGTCGAGACGGCAGGCCGCGGAAGCCGGCTCAATTCCGCCGGGCCATCCACCGACCGCGACACCGATGCCATGCCCTTGTGCCTTGGCCGCGTCCCGCTGCTGCCAGGCGGGATGGTCCCGCAGGGCCTCAAGCGTCTGGCGTAAACCGATCCGCGGCCATTCTCCGCCGTTCGGGCGCAGATCGCCTTCTTCGGCGCAGTTCAACAAACGGATCTCGATCTGGTCCATCCCCAGCCGGTCACACAACTCGCCCATTGCGGACTCAATCGCGAATGTTGCCTGCTGTGCCCCAGGAGCCCGATAGGACCCGGAGCTGGGGCGGTGGGTCTTGGTCTCATATCCCTTGATGCGAAGGTTGGGGAAGCGATAGTACCCGCCGACGAGAATGGCAGCGATACCGAGCGGCGATCCGGACGCCGCGCCAGCATCGAAGAGCAGGTCGACATCAAGTGCCGTCAAGGTCCCGTCGCGCTTCGCGCCGAGCTTGATCTTGATCGCGCACTCAGGTGCCGGGTTGCCAGCGAGGAAATCGTCCGACCGCGTGTACTGGAGCAATACCGGCCTATTCACTGCCTTGGCGGCGGCGGCGACCAACGGCTCGATGAGGACGAACTTGCCGCCGAACCCTCCACCAACTGGCATCGGCACGATATTGACAGAGTCCAGCGGCATGCCCAGTGTGTCCGACACCTTCTGCCGCCCGTGGAACGCGCCCTGGGTACTGGTGTAGATGGTGAGTTTGTCGAAGGCATCCGGCGCGGCAAGCGCGACCTGAGGTTCGATATAGCCTTGATGGATCGCCGCCGATGTCAGCGAGAGTTCGACGATTTCATCCGCTTCAGCGAATCCGGCATCGATGTCGCCGCGCTCGAAGTTGGCCGAGTTGGAAACATTGGGCGGCAAGTCTTCCTGCTTCTCGGCTGAACCCGCGGCATCGGCATTGTGCATGGCCGCCTCGTCCTCAAAGGCGCCAGCCTTGTCCGCGCTGACTCTTGGCGCATCCTCGCGGATCGCTTCGTGGAGGTCACTCACCACCGGCATGGGTTCCATGTCCACCACGACCAGTTCAGCGGCATCCTGTGCTGCAGCCTCTGTCTCCGCCAGCACGAGCGCAATCGGGTGCCCGACGTGCAAAGCCTCCTCTGAAGCCAACAGCTCCGCGGCCGGGATGTCGTTCTCATCCCGGTGGATGGGGAGATCGGCATTCGTTAGCACAGCGACGACGCCGGGCATATCAAGCGCCGCGCTCTTGTCGATACTGAGAATCCGGCCATGGGCGAGATCACTACCCACGATCCGTGCGTGCAGCATGCCTGGAAGGGACATATCAGCGGTGAACTTTTCGGTTCCTGTCAACTTGGGTGGCGAATCCAGGCGCCGTGTGCGCTGGCCAATAGTCTTGTAGGCGGTTGCCATTCGACGCGCTCCTTGATCTGATGATTCCCGTTCCAAACTCGACGGCTCGGACCACCGTGGAGGTCACGTGCTCCAGGGTGCCCGAAGGGGTGCTGGCGTCAGATTCGCATATTCGGTTCCGCAAGGAAAGACACCTATCAACAACACGTGATCGTGTGAGATCTTAAGTTGTCTTTCGGCGGATTTACTCCTCAGCGTCAGCGGATTCGAGCACATCTGCTGGCGACCATTCCGTGACGCAGATCGGTTCACTGTCGGTCTCGCTCAGGAAGTTATACCGGCTCATGACCTCTGTGATATCGGCGGCAGAGTTTGCGCTCCACAGGGTGAAGTGCCGCTCATCATGGAGGTCCGGCGACCAGGTCTTGAGCCATCTCGTACGGATGTCCTCGGCTCCGTGGTCGCGAGCCATGTCGAGCATCTTCGTCGGTGGAAACAGCTTCTCCTCGTCGTCTTTCCGAGGCGTATGAACGACCAGATAGAGTGGCATTGAAACTCCAACTTTCCAAACTGAACCGACCCCGCTGAAACGACGGGTCACACGCAGCGACTCCATCCGGCTTGTGCGGGCACCAGGTTCATTGTCCTAACCGTGTTATGCCCTTGACGTCGCGCACTGCACCCCCTGGCAACCATCCCAACCGATGTTCGGCCTGATGGATCAGGCGCGCTCGGGGAGCAGGTCCGTCACTGGATGCGCCATTTCGCGTCCCCCATCTGTATACCGGACAGTGACGAGCTCGCGGAAGACCTGCAAGGCAACCACCATTCCCTCACCGTCGTGTGTTCTCACCCGCTGGCCCAATCGTGGAAGATCCTCCTTGATCTTCCTGTAGTGCTCGTTCTCGCGAGAGAGAGTGTCGGGTTTCCGGCCGAATGTCCCCAGCCCGCCCATCAGACGAGTCGGTTGTCGGGTTCCAGCATTACGGATCCGGACAGGCACGCGGAACTCCTCTGCCAGCGCTTCTTCCAACCCTAGAATCTCGTCCCCATCCGACCCGGCAAGGGATATCACGACATACGAGCCATCGAAGGAGTACCTGGCGGAACGCAGCTCGACATGCGGCCAGCAGCGGCGGACGATCTCCCTTGCGCGCTCAACGAGAGCCGGGCTCTCATTGAGGAATCGTTCCATTTGGAGAATCTCTTCATCGCTCATTACCCGTTCGATGGGCTCTATTTCCCCCGAGATTTGTGCAAGTACTATCTGCTGTGGCGCGATCACCACGCGTCCTGCCTCTTCGCCATGGCGCGCCCGCACCACAACCCAGGTTCCTGGCTGGACCGAGCCACGACTGAGGAGGAAGTAAACGACACGGGGTGAATCGAAGAGCCGAACTCCGACAATATTGAAACCGTTCTGGTCCTCAGATGCGTCAGGGAGCTCGGTGCGTCCTGGACCTGGGGGTCCAGCCTTTGGTCCCTTGGGAGAGATCATCGGGCGGCGATCGTTGGCCATTGGAGTACCATCGATTGCAGCGCCAGCTTTGGACGCACGTTCGCATCCAGATCGTTAAGGCATCGCTCCACGCTTCGTAAAGCCGTCACACCCTCCCCCGCGGTCGGCTGCTGGCCCTCAAAAATATTCTTGTCAGGGCGATCGACATCGACCACACCGAGAGCATGGAGAACGATCTCCCTCCACATAGTCTGGGCGAGGGATAGACGAGCATAGACCGCGGCACGGTCCTTGGAAAAGACGTCACCCAACCGCGTTGCTTCTACCATCCGCCGGTATTGATCGCCGGTGATCCAGCCCTTTACGAGCGATTCCAGTTCCAGCCGTTCCCTGAGGATGTTCGGATCGCTCGCCGCCTGGACCGCCCAGCCGGGCCGGCCAATACTTGCGGCCGCTATCGCCGTCGCGTCCTTCTCATCCAGTCCGGTCGCGAGGAGCAAATCCAGAATTGTCGACGGGCGGACTGTCTGCAGATGAAGCGTCATGCAGCGACTCCGGATAGTTTCCAGGAGTAATTCGGCGTCCGTCGTAAGGAGCAGGATCACTGCGTACGGCGGCGGCTCCTCAAGTGTCTTCAAAAAGGCTTCCTGAGCCGTTTCCTGCATCGTTTCGACGTCGTCCACGATGACAACCCGATGCCGGGCTTCCATCGGCCGCAAGGAGATGCTTGAGGTAATGTCGCGCACGGTCTGGATATTCAGGCTGAGATTCTTGCTGGTCGACGCCTTGTCAGAGGTCTCCTGCTGCCTCGCAAGGTCATAGAGTGTCACATCGGGATGCGCTCCTCGCCCCACCCTTCGGCATGCGGAACAGACGCCACACGGCTGACCCGGGGACGGTGAGGAGCCGCACATCAGCGCTCGGGCGAACTCCTGAGCAAGCGCGGTTTTCCCCACGTGATGGTACCCGCTGAGAATATACGCGTGGCGGACGCCCTTATCGATGGCGGACCGTAGTTCGTGAACCGCGTGATCGTGACCCCAGACTCGCCAGCCTGTTGATGATGGCGGTGCCTCTATCCCGGTTGCCGTCATGCCCTTCCGTCCGTTCTCTACTGCGGTTTCACTTTGGGTGCCGCAACACGCCTGACCGGTCGGGGCCGCCGGGCACCCTGCTTCTGGGTTTGAGGCGTTTCAACGCGTTCACCGGCGGACAGCAATTCCACGATGCGATCGCGCTCCTCTCGAGTGAATGACTCATCGGCCGGGAGATCCCTGATGAACTCGTCCACCTCGTCCCCGTGCAGCACTGGGTAATCCGGATCCTCGATATCAAGCTCGGTTCGGGGGTGGACAAAGACGATGGCGCCCTCGACGTCGACTTCCATCTGGTGCTCGGCGAGGAAATCCTCTGCTCTCGTCACATTCGCATCTGTTTCGAAACTCGGGTTACCGATCTGCGGCCCGCTGAAGGAGAAGAGACGACGATACAATCCACCCTTTCGTCTCCACCTTGTGCCGCGCTTCTCGATGGTGCCATCCACCTCACGGGCCGTCAGCACGACCAGTCCCCCGGGATGCACCACAACGTGCTCGATGTTGTGCTTACCGAATTGGGCATAGTGAATCAGCGTGATTTTGTCGCTCAGGCCCTTCATCTGGTGGTCGAGGAACTGGTCGTTACGAGGGTTTCGCGTCCACTTGCCTAGTTGCTGCATGCCCATGTTGAAGAGGATGAACCCGCCTAACATGGCAACATACGCGAAGAGAAGAAATTCCGGATACCAGGCGATCAGCAACGATCCCGACAAGAGCAAGAATCCGAAAAACGAGAAGATGCGCGCACGTCTCTTTCTCTGCGAGATGTGGGCGTTATGTCGAACAATGCGCATAGGTAGAAAACGTTTCCTGACCGCCCCACCCGGGGCGAACGATGAGCAATGACGACGATTAAGGAGCGTGATCAGTGCCGATCACGAGAATTCGGGGCGAGATCGGCCGGCCGCGCCGGAGTCCCACGGCCGGTAACCACCGGTGAGCGCGGTGCGTTGCCGGGCACCCAGCATCAGTGGAGTGTACCAAAGTGCCACCGCGTTACAGAGTGGATGGCATACCCATGAAGTGCTCCAGCCACATCCGGCCGAAGGCAAGTCCGAGCATGATCGCCAGCCCCAGGAGCACCGCAGCCGCTCCGGGGACATGAAGGTCCCGAAGGCGGTTGATGCGGGTATCCAGCCCGAACGCGAGCACGATGATCGACAACCCCAACACGGACATCGTCGTCCACGCAGAGACGATCAGCAGCGTGGCGGTCGGCACGAACAGCCATTCAGCACCAGAGAGAAGAATTGCCCCAAACGGAAAAAGCGGCACCAGGATGACTAAAACATCAATGGGGCGTTGGATTCCTGCCTGTCGCTGACCAACACGGTAGAGCGCCGAGCCGAGCAGCCATGAAAGCATCGCGCCGAGCGTTATACCAGCGAGATATCCCGTGATGAGACGCAATTCATTGGACGGAGTCCACGGATGCCAGATGCCCAAATCGGTGAAGAGAGAGTTGAACCCGTCGGCGGCCATGGCGATCACGAAAAGCGCAAGCACGACAACAACGTTCGTCGGCGGAACACCGCAGGCGAAGAATCGAGATCGAGCTGTAAGGTAGATCATCGTTGCAAGGGTGCCACCATAGATGCCCGTCATGCGGGAATCGAACGGCAAGAGCACGCCCCCGAGGGTGAAGGAATGGGTGGGAGCCTGCGCGCAGAGGCCATGCAACAGCATGCGCGATTTTTCCGCGAATCCTCCCGGCAGGAGCATCAGGACGGCCATTCCGGCGAGGACGACCCCGTACCAAAGCCAGTAACGATAGATTGAGCGAACGAGAACGGTCGACACAGTGCCTCCGACAGACGAGATCCACCAGGAGTGGTTACTATCTCAAAGTCTACCGCTTGACGGGTCGACCATGCGCTCCAACGATACGGACGGAAGGGATCTGGATATATGGGTCTGCGGCATTTTCTCAATACGCCGAGAAGTATCTCGCTCAATCCGGAACGGGTCGCCCGTCGGCGTAGCAAGAGAGGCTTCATTGCATCGCTGACCTCCATGGTCCTCTTCTCTGTCATCTTTTGGCTCGTTCGCAGGAATCGCAGCGCTGCAGCCGACGCGGCAGTGACCCTGCGGGTGCAGAAACAGGATCACCCCTACTTCGATCGGCTCATGCACATCGTTTCCTGGCCTGGCTTCCCACCGCAGAGCCGGATCCTGCCCCCCGGTATTGCCGCCGCGCTGTGGCTCAGGGGAATGCGTCTCGAAGCGATCTTCCAGCTGGCCGCATGGGGTACAGGCGGCGTCTCGAGTACGTTCAAGCGGATCATGCGGCGCAAGCGCCCGAGTTCAGAAGGTACAGGGATCAAGGTCGCTGTCGCGAACATCGGCGGTTCAAGCTTTCCAAGCGGACACGTCATCATCTATATGGGCGTATACGGGTTTCTTGCCTACCTTGCCGACACATGGGTTAGGGCCAATGCCATCCGCAGGGTCGTCGTAGCCCTGCTTACATCCCTGCTGGCGCTCGTCGGCCCCAGCCGAATCTATCTTGGTCACCACTGGTTCACCGATGTGGCCGCATCATACCTGCTTGGCACTACGTGGCTGGTCGGGCTCACCGCCCTCTACAGGCGCACCAAGCGATGGATGATCAAGGGAGCGTAGAAGCAGGAATCACCACCATTTTTGGTACACTGGAAAGTAATTGAAGAAGCATGAGGCGCTGAAGGAAACCGCGCCCACAGTGCGCCGACCAGCAAGTCCGGGACGATGGAAGCCGGATCATCAAGTGCACACTGGGACATCGTTCCTGAGCCGTCGCGCCAACGTCCTTCGGGGACTGGTAGACGCGATCGGGTTCCGTCCGATATCACGGATCAAGCGGGCTATTCTGCTGAATGGCCAACTGAGGTGGTACCGCGGCACTGCTCGTCCTCAACCCTGAGGTCGGGCCTTTTTCGTGCCTGATACCAGGCTTCGTACCTCGGTTCCAATTTGGACCGCACCGTCCGGGGTGAGGGCTACCCGTCCAGTCGATGGTCAGGAGTGCCACCTAGGACGCCGATTGACTGCGCATCGCACGTATTCCAGATGTGGAACGTTCCGGGAGAACCAGGACACCATGGTTGAGACAACGAAGACAGCAAAGACTTTTCAGGACGTCCCATCGAAGGTCGATTTTCCTCAGATGGAGCGAGACCTCCTCGAATGGTGGGACAAGGAGCAGGTCGTCCGCCAGTATCTCGACCGCAACAACGGGGCGGAAGAGCGGTTCTCGTTCATCGACGGACCAATCACCGCGAACAACCCTATGGGCGTACACCACGCCTGGGGCCGCTCATACAAGGACATCTTCCAGCGGTACCAAAATATGCTGGGCAAGGAGCAACGCTTCCAGAACGGCTTCGATAGCCAGGGCCTCCATGTCGAGGTCGAGGTGGAGAAGGAGCTGGGCCTCAAGAACAAGCGCGAGATCGAATCATTCGGTGTCGCTGAGTTCGTGGAGCGATGCAAGCAGCGCGTCTGGAAATACTCAGCGCGGATGACCGAACAGTCCAAGCGTCTCGGCTACTTCATGGACTGGGACAACAGCTACTACACAATGTCGGATGAGAACAACTACACCATCTGGCATTTCCTGAAGACCTGCCACGAGCGAGGCTGGATCTACAAGGGAGACGATGTGATGCCCTGGTGCCCC
>DASYWM010000029.1:0-5940 GCA_035936075.1 Thermomicrobiales bacterium | reverse complement strand
CGGCGTGACCGCGTCACGCCAGAGGATTACCCTCGGCCGGACTCCTTCTACGGATGGGCGAAGGCTGCCTATGAATCGCTCGGCTTTCTCTATGCATCTGGATCGCTGGGCCGCAAACTGGAGGTCATCCAGATTCGGATTGTCGCTCCGCGCGAGATTCGCGCCAGTGATTTCGAAGGAAAACCGGTGGAACAGTACATCCGCGATATCACCGGCTACATCAGCGAGCGGGATCTGCAGCAGCTCTTTTGCAAGTCGGTGGAGACACCGAACATAGACGATGCCTTTGGAGTGCCGTTCCACATCTTCTATGGCGTATCGAACAACGCGCGGACCTTCTGGAGCATCACCAACGCCCGCGAGGTCATCGGCTATCGGCCGGAGGACGACTCCGAGATCCGATTCGCGGAGGATATCGCACGCATGGTTTCTCGTGCCCGATCGTAGAGATGCAGCCCAGTCAGTTCCACCATGCTTTGGGTATCCACGGTCCTAAACGCGGTCCTAAAAAGGAAGCGGACGACTGGAAGTGACACTCGATAAGGTGGTGGGGTTCAGGCGCGCTATCGAGGAGGAGCCAAAGGGCAAGCTTGCCGGATACAGCCAGGAGAGGTTGATTTTATGCCGCGAGGGAGACCCGTCGTCGATTCCCCCAGGCGGCAGCACGTGCATGGGAGTGGAGCGACATGCCATCCGGGACATATCGGTATGAAGAGATCCAAAACGTCAGTCCCACAGAGTTCGGTGAGGAGTTGACCCGCGTCCTCAACCAGCTGCGGGGTGACGGCTGGGAGATTGTGAGCATATCGCTGTCGCTCGCCAAGCTCGGTCCGGTAGCAAGCGACTACGAGCACTCGTCCCGGGTCGCCCAGATCGTCGCCTATCATCCGGCGACTGCTGACTCGCGGGAGTAATCCTTGCGATATCGATCCTCGTATACAGACGCTCCGGAGCGTCACGATGTGTATTCCAGGAGGAATCCATGAGCGAGCACGACCCTAACCAGCCCGGCGAGATCGTGAACGAGTCCACCCCGACGAACGAACCCGAGCCGAACCCGGAGCCATCCCTGCATCACACTGAGGATCAGCCCGAGGAAGCGTCAGGGAAGGAAACCGGGAGATCGGAGGACGACCAGGACAGCGACAGTGACGAGGCCGGCCGCTGACGGCGTCGCGAGACGCGGAAATACACCACCGAGGAGTGATGACTCGCTCGACCCGACAGCTCTCCGGTTCCCTTAACACGTCGGGAAGAAATGGTTTTGGGAAGCGTGGAGCCAGTGGGCGATCACGCGTCCTGGCCATGAACTGGATCGACACATCGATAATCGAATCAGGGGAAGCAAAGGAAAACACCAACCTGGCGATGACGAATAGCTGCTGAAGATGAGCGGTGATTCGGCATGCCGGAGGGATTTTCTGAGGCGTCTGCCGTGGCAGCAACCTGTGACCTCATGCAGCGTCCGCACGCTCCAACTGTAGCGGCCAATTATCATGATCGGGAGCAGGAGACGATGCATGACCGTCGCAATCGTGACTTACAACCTCACCAAGACCTACGGTGCCAATCGTGGCATCCGGAACATCAACCTTTCCATTCAGCAAGGCGAAATCTTTGGCTTCCTCGGCCCGAACGGCGCAGGCAAATCCACGACTTTGCGGACACTGATCGGATTGATGAAGCCAACAAGTGGCCGGGCAGAGATCCTGGGTCTGGATCCACACACACAGACCACCGAGGTGCTTGCCCGGATCGGTAACCTCCCAACGGAGTTCGCGCTGGATGACCGGATGACCGGCCGGCGGATGCTCTCCCTCTTTGGCCGGCTCAGGGGGCTGACCGAGCTCGCCTACGCTGACGAGCTCGCGGAACGACTTGATGCCGACCTGGACCGTCCGATGCGCCGGCTCTCTCGCGGCAACAAGCAGAAGATCGGCATTATCCAGGCGCTCTATCACAAGCCCGAGGTCGTGATTCTCGATGAGCCGACCGGCGGCCTCGACCCGCTTGTCCAGGAATCCTTCCTCTCCCTGCTGGTTGAGGCGAAAGGGCGTGGGCAGACCATCTTCTTCTCATCGCATGTCCTCTCGGACATTGAACGGGTTGCCGATCGTGTCGGGATCATCCGGCATGGCCAGATGGTCGCCGTCGAGGATCCGCACGAGCTCACTGGCCGTGCCCACCGGCAAGTGCGCGTCGAATTCGCTACGCCGATGACGGACGATATGTGCCAACGTCTCGCCGGCATCCCCGGCGTTGAGAACGTCGCATTCGAAAGCACGATCGCCCGCTTCACGGTATCGGAGAATATCGACGCGGTGATCAAATTACTGGGCGAACACCAGGTGCGCACACTGGATGTTGAGCGCCCCTCGCTTGAGGAGATCTTCATGACCTTTTATGGGCCGGAAGAGAATGGAGATGCCGCATGAGCGCACGCCCAAGCTCGCTGGCTATCTACACCCAGCACCTCACCGGGCGCTTCCGGCGAACCGGCATCTTCTGGGCAATCGGCCTCGGTGTCTATATCGCCCTCTTGATCCTGTCCTATCCCTCGTTCCGCGAGTCCGGACTCCTGGCGCTGGAAAACTATCCGAAAACCATCATCGAGGCGTTCGGGATCGAGGACTTGACGACAATTGGCCCCTTCCTTGACGTACGCGTCTATTCCTCGCTCCCGCTTGTGATCAGCTTTTTCCCGGTGATGACCTTTGCGGGCGCGCTCGCCGGGGCCGAGGAACGTGGATCGCTGGATATCCTTCTCGGCAATCCGATCCCTCGTCGCCATGTCGTTCTCGCGAACTGGCTCGCCCTCGCGCTCGTTCTCCTGGCCGTACTGCTTGTCGTGGCCATCGTCAGCTGGGGATGTGGGCGCCTGATCAATGTCGGACTGGATGCAGCCGATGCGCTTCGCGCGTCGTTGAACCTCTTCCCAATCACCATGGCGTTCGGCACTCTTGCCCTCGCGCTTTCAGCCTGGCTTCGCAGTCGTGGTGCGGTGATCGGTATCTCGTTCGCGGTCATGTTCCTGATGTATCTGTTGGAAACGATCGGGAGGATTTCACCCACCTGGGCAGGGCTGCGCTGGGTGTCGGCATTTCGACTCTACGGAAGCGCAATCACCGACGGGATCGATTGGGGAAACGCGGCCCTCTTGCTGGGTGCCTCCGTCGTGCTCCTGGTTCTGGCAATCGGGCTCTTCGATCGACGGGACATTTACACCTAGGCTACATCCGATGCGCAGCAGTGACCAGATAGGAGCATTGGCCCCACCTTCATCAGGTGGTGAGGCCAATGCTGGAATATCACGCCCTGACAAGAAACTCGCCGGCCGCCCATCCCCGGCCATACGGAGTATCAAGCTGGTACCAGGTGTAGCCACCAGATGGGCTCGGCCCGGATACGACAGTCACGATCGTACCGGTCGGCATTGTCGTGATCACGGACCCACTCAGGTTGCCAGCCGTCCTCAGCCAGAGTCCCGCAGTCACGCGAAGCTTTGTTCCCGCCGGATACCCGCTGGTTACCGGAGGCGGCGATTGGGTCGTTGGCTCGAGAAACTCACCGGCGGCCCACCCACGTCCATACGGTGTGTCGAGTTGATACCAGGTATAGCCGCCAGAGGGACTGGGACCCGAGACCACCGTCACGATCGTGCCGGTTGGCTTGGTGGTGATAACCCCGCCGCTCAGGTTACCGGCCGTCCGTAACCAAAGCCCGCTGATGACCCGTAGCGTTGTTCCCGCGGCATGCCCGCCGGTTGTCGGGGGTGGTGGCTCGGTTGTCGATGGAGGTGCTGTCGTAGCAGGTTTGAGGAACTCGCCGGCGGCCCACCCACGTCCATAAGGCGTATCAACCTGGTACCAGGTATAGCCGCCAGAGGGGCTGGGACCCGACACCACGGTGACGATCGTGCCCACCGGCATTGTCGTAATGACCCCACTACTGAGGCTCGCCGAGGCCCGAAGGTAGAGTGCTGAGGTGACGGAGAGCTTCGTACCGGCCGCATATCCAACCGGTGTGGTCGTCGGTGGCGGAGGCGATTGCGTGGTGACCTCCAGGTATTCACCAGCAGCCCACCCCTGACCATAGGGCGTATCGAGTTGATACCAAGTGTATCCACCGGAGGGGCTGGGCCCACTCAGGACAGTGCAGATTGTGCCGGTGGGCATGGTGGTGATAACCCCGCCGCTCAGGTTCGGGGCAGTTCGCAACCAGAGACCAGACGTGACTCGCACCTTGGTACCTGCCGCATAGCCTCCCGGTGTCGCAGGAGGCGGGGTAGATGTGGTGAGCTGAAGATATTGCCCGGCCGCCCAGCCCGTCCCGTACGTCGTCTTGACCTGATACCAGGTGTAGCCGTCTGCGGAAGTGGGCCCGCCCACGATCGTGCATACCGTTCCGGTCGGCATCGTCGTGATCACCCCACTGCTGAGGGTCGGCGCCGTCCGCAGATAGAGCCCGGCCGTGACTTTCACCGTATCGCCAATATTGAACCCGGTCGCCGGTGGCGATGGTGGAGGCGGTGCCGAGGTACCGCCGAGCATTTGCGGGATGGTGACAAACCCGTATCCGCGCGATCGCAGGCCGTCAATGATGCTCGGTAACGCCGGCCCTTCCTGGGATTGCCCGCCGACGTGCATCAGATAAATGTACCCGTTGCCGTGGTTACTCAGCGCCCGGTTGATCACCTGATCCCTGGTGAGCCCGTTCCAGCCCAGCACATCGATCGACCACATGATGTTGTACGTGAATCCGGCATTACCCAGATCCGTAAGCACGCTGCTGTTGAATTCGCCATAGGGGGGCCGGAAAAGTGGACGTCCAGCCCGTCCGCTCGCGTTGACCAGTGCCTGCTCGGTCGACTCCAGTTCAGAGAGCCGCTGCGTCGTTGTCAGACCGCTAAACGAGGGATGCGAATACGAATGGTTGATCAGGCTGTGCCCCTCGTTCACCATTCGTTTGACCAGGGAAGGATAGGAGGCAGCGAATTTGCCGGTCACGCCGAAACTGGCTCGCACACCCCGGTTCGCCAGCGTATCGAGAATGCTCCCGGTATACCCACTATCGGCGCCACAGTCGAAGGTCAGCGCGACGACGGCATTGCTCGTCGACCCACGCGAGATGGTGACCGCCGCAGAGGCGGCTCGAGCGGTTTGTGCTTGACGACCATATGCGGCGGTCATCGCGGTCGCCATCACGCCGCCGATGAACCGACGCCTGGAGAGGACACGAGGACCTGGTTGAGAAGAAATCCACTTTGTCATGGCATCTGTCTCCTTCATGAAAACGCTCGACAGGTCCCCCAACAACTTTCCCCAACGTGATGTGATCCGAGTTTAGGGAATAGTGCTCGAAGTCGTATCCGTAAAATTACTGATTTATGGCGCGCCCATATCCGTAATCTCACTGACTCAACTGGATCGAGCAAGTTCTTGTTGACTCTCAGGTCAAATGAGAGGTGTACTAGAGCATACAGAGCGTGGTGAAATGGTGAATATCACCCAACCGAAACGCCGTGCATCACGCGCGATAACGGGTTCCCTCATGGATGATCCCGACACCCCATAAAGGCTGATATAGGGCCTCTCGCACGGGCGTGAAGGGCACGACCACGGCCCCCGAAGTATCAGGAGCCGCGTCGGTCGCGTGCGTTGCGTGTTTGGCGACCGCCTGCGGGACGACCTCGATCCGCGCATGTAATCGGAGCGCAACCACTTATGCAGGGACAACGAATCGGTCAGTCAGATCTTGAAGTCTCCGCCATCGGCCTGGGAACATGGCCAATGGGCGACGCTCGCTACGGCCCACGCGACGACCATGAGGCTGAGCGCACAATCACCACGGCACTCGATGCCGGCGTCACCTGCTTCGACACCGCCCCAATCTACGGTAACGGACATGCCGAGGAACTGCTCGGCAAGGCGCTCACCGGTC
>DASYWM010000028.1:0-13109 GCA_035936075.1 Thermomicrobiales bacterium | reverse complement strand
TGATTGGATTAATGTTGCTGCTCCTCGTTACGGTAGTTGGCGTGTCGAAGGTTACCGTCGAAGATATCGATCTCGGCGAAGCTGCTCCACCGTCAGCCAGCCTTACAGTTGACGAGGAGACGTATTATAGGTTTGTCGCGCCCCGGCTCGACAGGATGGTGGTAGAGGTTGATCGCGTAGCCGATATGGTCAACGGCAAGAGCCGCGACATCATCGCGTTGACAATCAGTGCCAATCGCATAGAGACACTCTCGGAGGCAATTGTCGAGTTTGGTGAACAGAATGGGGTACCCGAGCGATTCGGGTATGTTCACCATTGCATCCTCCAGAGTACCGGTACCTTCGCATATGCTTTTGATGAGGCTCGCTCGGCGCTGAGCCGCTTCGACTTTTCGGCAATGACGGTATTGGTCCCCCAATTCAACGACGCAGCCCACATGCTGCATCTCGCGCAGGAGGAGATGACTTCAATCGCTGGCAGCGATTCTGCCCTCTTCCCGGCAGGGTACGTGACCGGCTCCGCTCCCGGGCGGAAGTCTGCTCTTTCAACCGCGCCAATCGACTGAGGACACGATCACATGAGATACGAAGTCAGATACATGGTTGACGGGCAGGAGGAGTCCATGGTCGTCGATGTAGAGACGGCAGCAGAAGCCGCTGAGGCGGCACGGCAGGAGCACGCGAGCCACGGCGAGAACTTTGAGCTGATTCAGGTACATCTGCTCGATGACCTCGCTCCTGACCACCTGGAAGCAATCAGCGAGTTCTAGCTTGCTCGAAACTGAACCAGTCAGGTTTCCGTTTTACGTCTGCCCGAATGATTCTATAGCCTGAATGACAGGGTCCACTGGAGAACTCCACCTTATGCCGCTTCCGCTGGAAGCGCAGAGAATCCGTCCCGGCACTCCACGTCCCCTCGGCGCCACCTGGGATGGCGAGGGGACCAATTTTGCCGTCTTCTCAGCGCATGCAACCCGAGTAGACATCTGTCTCTTCGAGGACTCGAACGACAAACCGAGCCGCACGATCGAGCTGCCCGAACGCACGTATGGTATCTGGCACGGATATGTACCCGGCGTGGCCCCCGGAACGCGCTATGGCGTACGTGTTGATGGCCCGTACAAGCCGGAACTCGGGGAACGGTTTAATCCCGCGAAACTGCTGGTCGATCCATACACCAAAGCCATTGATGGCAAGGTGACGTGGGACGACTCCGTTTACGCGTATGACTTGGATGATCCCGAAGACGATCTCTCCATCAGCACTGTGGAGAACGATGCCAGCATTCCCAAGGGCATGGTGATCGATCCCACGTTTGATTGGGGAGACGACGAGCCGTTGCGTACCTCCTGGTATGACACCGTCATCTATGAGGTTCATGTTAAGGGCTTCACGCGGCAGCATCCGGACATCCCGGAAGATATTCGCGGCACCTACAAAGCTATGGGACACCCTGCGGCAATCGAGCATCTGAAGGGACTCGGGATCACCGCTGTCGAGCTTCTCCCGGTTCACTCATTTGTCGATGACCACTTTCTGACACAGAAGGGGCTCGTCAACTACTGGGGCTATAGCAGCCTCGGTTTTTTTGCCCCCGATAAGCGGTACTCATCAGACGGGACTCCTGGCGGCCAGGTCACCGAATTCAAGGAAATGGTCAAGGCGCTTCATGCTGCTGGCATCGAGGTGATCCTCGATGTCGTCTACAACCACACCTGCGAAGGGAACCACCTCGGGCCGATGTTGTCGTTCAAGGGAATTGACAACACCAACTACTATCGGCTGATGCCGGACAAGCCGCGCTACTATATCGACTTCACCGGCACCGGCAACAGCCTGAACGCGCATCACTCCCAGGTGCTGACCATGATGATGGACAGCCTCCGCTACTGGGTGACCGAGATGCACGTTGACGGGTTCCGGTTCGACCTGGCAAGCACGCTTGGACGCGATCAGTATGACTTCGATCCCTTCGGCGGGTTCTTTGATGCGGTCCACCAGGATCCTGTGCTGGCGACCGTGAAGCTTATCGCTGAGCCGTGGGATATTGGCGAAGGCGGGTACCAGGTCGGCGGGTTTCCGGTGCTTTGGTCGGAGTGGAATGACCGGTTTCGTGATGACGTCCGCGCATTCTGGCAGACGCAGGAGCCGGTGCTACCGCAAATGGGGTTCCGCCTCACCGGATCGGCGGACATCTACGAAGCGGGAGGTCGATCACCCCAGGCCAGCGTCAACCTCATTACCGCACACGATGGGTTCACCCTGAACGATCTCGTCTCGTACGCGGAAAAGCACAACGAGGCAAACGGCGAGAACAACGAGGACGGCCACGATCACAACGTTTCAGCCAACTATGGACACGAAGGTCCCACTGACGATCCGGAGATCAGGGCGCTCCGGGAGCGCCAAAAGCGCAACATGCTGGCGACCCTCCTCTTCTCGCAGGGCACCCCAATGATTTGCGGCGGGGACGAGCTTGGGCGGACGCAGCAGGGTAACAACAATGCCTATTGCCAAGACAATGAGATCTCTTGGTACGACTGGGATCTCACCGAGGACCAGAAGGATCTGATCGAGTTCACCGCCAATGCCATCCGGCTCCGTCAGGACCAGCTCGCTCTTCGCCGTCGCCTCTTCTTCAAGGGGCGGCCCGAGCAGCCGGGAAGTATCAAGGACGTCACGTGGCTCCGCCCCGACGGACAGGAGTTCCAGTCCCACGACTGGTCGGATCCTGAGCTACGCACGATCGGGATGCGCCTGGCGGGTGATGCCATCCAGGAAATCGACGAGGAAGGGAATCCCCTCACGCCCTCGTCAGTTTTGCTCCTCTTTCACGCAGGAGAGAATCCGATTGACTTCACGCTGCCTCGCGTGGAGCGGGGAGACGATCTGAGCCACTGGACCGCAATGCTGACCTCGGATACCCCCGATGGATCGATCTCCCTGAAGGCGAAGGCGCTTTCCACGATCACATTGCCGGGTCGCACCGTGATGGTCTTTGTCCCCTCCACGTCTGAGGACGGGTCGTCCCGCCAATAAGCAGCATCCAATAGAAAACCATGGCGAGGAGTGAACTCCTCGCCATGGTTTTCCATTCATCCGACATATGGACGAATCTGCTAGGAATTGACAGCGAGCGGACGGTCCGTTGGCACCAGTGCAAGTAACTGCCGAAGGCGCTCCGCCTGCAGGGGGCTCATGTCGCCCAGCAACGACGCAAGTCGTCGCTGATAGGCATCTCCAAGCTCGTCCAGCAACGCCTCGCCCTCAGGCGTGAGCCGAGCCAATACCATGCGGCGGTCCTGGGGATGCGCCTCCCGCGAAGCCCAGCCCTGACGGGCAAGAATATCGACGTACAGGGTGGCGGTGCGGCGTGCAACAGCGAGCCGTCGTGCCAGCTCGGATGGGGCCACGCCTGCGTCACCCACGTTTCTTAGCTCCATCAGCGCGCCAAAGGCGCCGGCAGTCAGATCGAGATCGGCGAGTGCATCAGTCGCCGCCCGGTCAAGCGCGCCCGCCGTTCGCAACAACTGCATAAACGCGGCGAACCTCAGGGAATCCTCGGATTCTCCAGCTTCACCGGGGACGGTAACCGCGTCGTCAAGAAGGAGCCAGCCAGGATGTACAGCGGTCTTGGTCATTTGGGAAACCATCTGTCTTTGCCTTCAACCCGGGAATGCAAGAGCCCGGGAGTACGACACTAAAGAGCGAATTCCTGGACCGCGCCTTCAGATTGCCTGATGACAACATGTAATTATGTCCGGGATGCTCCACGGGCTATGTATCACCATACATCGCCCTCATGCAACCAGTGTACGGGTTCATGGTACGCTGCATAGACAGGTACCACCTGAAATACGGGGTGGAAACCATCAAGCTTTTGCCCACGCCTGTCAGGGATTTCCTGACCCGCTACAATGAGTCGTCGACCAACAAACCAGCCCGCAGGGCGTAACGCACGAGCTCCGCCCGGTTAGTGAGCCCAAGCTTCTGCATCGCCCTGTGCCGGTATGTTTCGACCGTTTTCGGGGAAAGCGACAGGATGTCGGCGGCCTGCTGGGCCGTGTGACCCTCCGCCGTCAATTTGACCACCTCGCGTTCCCGCTCGGAAAGCACCTCGCCGAGATCGAGTTCGTCTCCCGAGCGGACACGCCCCAAATACCCGCGGAGAAGGGTCTTGGTGGCTGCGGGATCGAGGAAGACCTCTCCCCGGGCGACGGTGCGAATGGCGTTCAGGAGATCCGTGTGGGCACTCGATTTCCTGACGTAACCCGATCCCCCCGCCTTGAGCACCGGCAAGAGATACCGCTCTTCTGCATGCACCGTGAGGACAAGGACGCGCGTCGGCTGGTCCAAATCGGTGATCCCCTGGATTGCCTCGAGACCGCCGCCCGGCATGGAGAGGTCGGCAATGACGACGGTGGGCCGAAGCTCCTGCACCTGCGCGATCGCCGACGGTCCATCCTCGGCCTCGCCAACCACGGTCATGTCGGGCTGGGCTTCGAGAAGGGCTCTGAGACCGGCCCGCACAATGCCATGGTCATCGGCGAGAAGCACACGGATCGGCTCTGTACCAGGCGGCGTATTACTTGTCACGAAACGTCCAATGCCCTTCTACGTCGGCTCGCCCCGGAAAGTGCCGGAGTATCTCCACTGAGCGGAATGCGAGCGGCGACCCGCGTTCCATGCGGATCCATGCGGTCTATCGATAAGGTACCACCCACGAGCCCGACCCGTTCTTCCATCCCGAAGAGGCCGAGGCCAATACCCCTGCCGTCCCTCGCCCAGGCGAGCGCCGTGTCGAACCCCCGTCCATCGTCCTCAATACGCATCGTCACTTCTGTATCGCTCCGGACGAGCTCCAGCACAATCCGCGTGGCTCGGGCGTGCTTTCCAGCGTTCGTGAGCGCTTCCTGCGCAACCCTGTACAGCACAAGTTCCACCTCGCTTGCGAGCCGGCCGCGGGCACCGCTCATCTTCAGCGAGATGGGGATAGCGAGCTGGGCCTCGAATCGCTGGGCAAGATCCGCCAGGGCGTCATGGAGGCCAAGATCGTCCAGCGCGGGTGGACGAAGCTCAAGCGCCAATCGCCGTACGCTCTCGATCGCCTCGACGGTGAGGTCCTCCAACTCCTCCGCCGTTGCGCGAAGCTCCGGATCCGAGGAGTGCTTAAGCGCAGTGACCCGGAGCAACTGAGCAAACAAGACCTGCGCGGTATCGTCATGCAGCTCCCGCGATATCCGCCGTCGCTCCTCCTCCTGCGCCTGGATAACCTGGTCTGCAAGGGATTGAATCTGCTCACGATCCTGTTGCAGCTCATCGAGCGTCTCGTTGAAGGTGTCGGCGAATCGAGACAGTTGCGGATCACCGAAACGCCATGGCTCCGTGCGCGCGGAAAAGTCCCCATGGCGGACGGCCGACGCGACACGCTCCAGACTATCCAATGGCTCGAATGCGACTCTCAACACCCAGTAATTGACTGCCAGGCTCAGCACAACCCCGAGTCCTCCAAATAGCAGCATCAGCCCTTCACGCCTCGGAACAATGTCCTCATGCACGAACCGCGCGGTCACATAGGTACCGAAAACGGCGCCTGCTAGTACGATCAGCGCGTTCGCGATGAGCACCTTGTAGAGAATCGGAAGCGAGAGCAGCTGTTCCTGGAGAGCAGCCGATTTCCCGCTGGCCGACTCCTCCCGTTCAGGATGTGCAGGATCGGATTGCACTGATTCCATGGCCTCTCCGGTAGTTTGAAAGGTTTGCGAACTTCTGGGGCCACATCGACGCAACGAACGAATCCCCTCTCCGTGCTGGCCGAGGGCGGCGCTGCCTTCTCGTGCCTTCTCCAATGATCAGGCACCTTGATCCTTCTCGCGCCGACTAAGAACCCCAGCGAGAGCAGTACTGGTCATTTTGGTACAATCCCGACCGATATGCAGATAGTGTAAGGAGAAGGTGTATGGCAGCTAATTCCTCATTCGATATCGTCTCGAAGTTCGATCGCCAGGAACTGAAGAATGCGATAGACCAGGCCGAGCGCGAGATTCGTACCCGCTATGACCTCAAGGACACGAAAACCGAGATAGTTTGGGACGACAACCAGATCACTATCACGACCGCGAGTGAGTACTCGCTTCAGGCAGTCAAGGACACGCTTGAGTCAAAGATCATCAACCGCAAGCTGTCGCTTAAGATTTTGGACTACCAGGAACCCGAGGAGGCATCCGGCGCCCGTATGCGGCAGGTGATCAAGTTGAAGGAAGGCATTGCGGACGAAGTGGCAAAGAAGATCACCAAGCAGATCCGCGATGAGTTCAAGAAGGTTACCCCGCAGATCCAGGGCGACGCGATCCGCGTCCAGGCCAAGAGTAGAGACGATCTCCAGGCGGTAATCCAGATGCTCAACGGCGCCGACTATCCCGTGGCGCTCCAATTCGTCAACTACCGCTAGTCGTGCCCGGCCTCGGACTCTGAAGACGCTCGAGCGAACGACCCAACGCGTACTCGGGTCTCCCCTGATTTACGCTCTGGCAGATGCGAGGCCACTTTCTCCAGAAGCTCGCTTTCGAGCGGTGATCCGGTCGGGAAGATCTTCACCGCTTCCGGTGTTGTCTCCGGCCAAACACGCTGGAACATCACCCACTGTTCAAGTGCCGACCGGATTCCCTCTTCCAGGATAGGGACAAGCCTGTTGATGCCGGCCCTGATGTCAGCATCGACATCGGACGTCTTCTCGATCTCCATCGCCGGGTAGATTCGCAATTCGTGCCCGCGTCGCATCCGGCGTGTGAAGATCGGCACGATCACCGCCCCGGTATCGCGCGCAATGCGGATAACACCCGGCGGCAACGTCGTCTCTCGTCCGAAGAACGTCGCGGGTCGCCCGTTCTGGAAGAAGTCCCGGTCAGCAACAAAAACAGCGCACTCACCCCGCCGGAGCGCCTTGATCACGGCGCGCACCCCTGAAGGGGTGGGCTCAACGAAATTGCCCCCCCGAACGCTCCTCAGCCATGTCACCCCATCGAAGATAAAGCGGGATGTTGTCCTGCCCGTCACAATGGTGAGTTTCAATCCGTGAGCCAGGAATGATTGGCCAATAAAGTCGAAGCACCCTACGTGCGCCGTGACAAGGATCAAGCCCCTCCCGCTTGCCATGGCATTGTTGATAGTTGACCAGTCACCAGCCACAACATGTGTCGAGCGCATGAGGTATCGGCCGGAACGACGTGTCAGCGTCAGGAGATCCATGAAGTTGAGCGCGCTGTTCAGGAAAATCGATCGGGCAGTAGCACGCACTTCGGCGTCCTCCTCCGTCTTACCCAACACCTGCATCACGTTGGAGATGACGTTATCCCGGTATGTGTGTGAGACACGGAAGAAAAGTGACCCGCAACGCTCGGCGAAGGAGTTCCGAATTGGCGCCGGCACAAGGAAGAAAAACCAGGAAAGTGATGCGGCGATGGCAACGCTGAGCTGGTAGCGCAACTCGTGCCGGTCTTCCTTGCGAAAAACCGCGGTTCTTCTCTTCGGCTTGTCGTCGTGCGCCAAGTAACCAGTACTCCCATCTCTTGAAGAACAGTCTCTTCAACAGACGATCACAATCCGTCTTGCCGCCACCTGGCGGCCCGTCATCCTGCAGGAATTGGATCAGGCGAAATCTGCGTCATCCGGCACGCTTTCGCCGGTCGAGCTCGCGCATATAGGGAAAGGCGTCCCAGAGCACAGGGAGCCCCCGAACGACTGTCAGCGCCACTGCTCCCCAAACCAGAAGCCAGCCAAACCAGCGGAACCACTGCTGACTGTAGAGAGCACCCAGCGCCGTTCCGTTTGTATCTTTTGTCTCCCAAGCCACCAGGCCCGTAAGGAAGACAAAACCGGCCGCCTTCATATAGCCGAAGAGCGCGCGCATGAGTCGCCCTGCAGTGAGCCATTGCGTGATCGGCGAACGCATCATGTTCTTCTCGCCGAAGGCCGTCATTCCCTCGGCAAAGGAAAGCGATCGCAGACCGTCGACGATGAAGCCGCGGCTAAGGACGAGCAACGGAACCCATACTGGAATGACATCGAGATGAGCGAAAATCACCCAAAGAGAGTTTTCCACCATCCTGTCACCGGCAATGTCGAACACCGCCCCAAAAGTGGAAGTCGTTCCCTGTTTGCGGGCAACCCAGCCATCGACACCATCGGCAGCGAAGACGAGCATCAGCAGGAGCATGCACGCAGCAATGATCGTGACATTGCCGACGTAAATCAGCCAGATCACGACGAAGAGTAGCACCAACCGGCCGATGGTTATCGCGTTAGCCACGGACGTTTCCCCAAGCAGGACGTGCCCTCACCAGTCCACCCCACGCCTTTCGTCCGCCTCCGTCCATCAACACGGGTGGAGTGTAGCACGGGGTCCTAGCCACCTGGCCCCTCTCATGTCCGGGGATGGCGTTCCCCCAATCCCTGCTGGATCGCGGCAGGATCGTCGGTGCAGATACCGATCGCACCCCATTCGGCATATATCCGTGCCTGCTCCGGATCGTTAACCGTCCACACCCAAAAGTCGAGTCCCTGCTCCTTCAGATGCTCGACAATGTCCTGATCGATTGCCTTGTGCAGGATTGCCAGTGCTGGAGCACCGAGATCCCTGGCCACATTAATTGCCTCGTCCGTCGCAGCGATTGTGAGTGGCCAGAGCACAGCATCGGCATCCTGCCTTCGCACATAGTGGAGGACATCCCAATCGAATGACGATATGAGCCACCGGGTATTGCGGCCTTGTAACTCCCTCAGGACCGCCTCACCTGCCTCATTGGCCTTCACCTCAATATCCACATGGGGTCTGTCACCAACCAGGTCAAGCACTTGCCCCAGCGCCGGGATCTTTTCACCCTGGCCGGCATCCAGGGACTGGAGCTCGTCAAAGGTCATCTCGCTCACGAGGCCAGACCCATCTGTCGTGCGGTCAACGTTCAAGTCATGAATGACCACCGGAACACCATCCGCAGACAAATGAACGTCCAGCTCGATGCCTTCAGTGTGCAGCTCCAACGCCCGGCGGAAGGCCGCTAACGTGTTCTCCGGATACTCGGCCGATGCCCCTCGATGAGCATACACAGGGGTCATGGATCTATCCTTTCACGATTCTCTCCAATTATTGGGTTCTTTTCTTGACATGAGTCATATCAGCCTATATGATTCATATGTACGCATTCTCTGGAGGCCGACCACATGCCACAACGATTTTCAGAACCGCTTTTTGTCATCAGCGTCGCCGCTCGGCTTGTCGAGATGCACCCGCAAACGCTCAGGAAGTACGAGCGGGAGGGCCTCATCGCGCCATCCCGGACGTCCGGAAACCTCCGGTTGTACTCGGACCAGGACATCGAGCAACTCCGACAGGTGAAGTATCTCGTCGAGGAGCGAGGACTGAATCTCGCAGGTGTACAGCTCGCACTCGACCTGACGCGGGAATTGCAGGCCCTTCGGGAGGCAAGCTCCCGTGGCAAGGCAAACGGGGTAAGCCTCGAAGCGGAGCATAACCGCCTACTGCGCATGCTGGGACACGTCGACCAGCAGGAACTTCGAAAGCGCAGAACCTGAACTATTTGAGGACATCTTCGCACGTCCCTCGTCCTATGTCTTGCGTTTAGGACGGGCGGGACACCTTTGACGATTCCAGATAACTTCACAGGAGGCCGCCCTATGGCAGCAAATCAGCAATACACCGAAAAGGCCCGCGAAGCGATTGTCGAGGGCCAGCAGATTACGGAGCAACGCAAGCTGGCACAATACGAGCCCGAGGTGCTCCTCTACTCCCTTGTCAGCCAGGCCGAGGGAATCGTTCCTCAGATTCTGCAGCGACTTTCGATCGACCCGAAAATCATTGCGAGCGAGCTGGAAAAACTCATCGATGCCGCTCCAAAGCTGCAGTTCAGCTCCGATGCAATCATAAGCGCAGGTATGCGCCGCGTCCTTCAAGCTGCTGAAACCGAGGCGCGGCAGTTTGGCGACGAATACATCAGTGCGGAGCATCTGTTGCTCGGCATCATGTCCGTCGAGCGGTCGCCAGCCGAGTCCTTGCTCCGCCGGTATAACATTGATCGCGACCGCGTTCTGGGAATCCTGACCGACATCCGGGGGAACCAGCGCGTGACCGATCCTAACCCCGAGAGTACGTATCAGGCACTTGAGAAATACGGGCGTGATCTCACCGAGTTGGCCCGGGACGGCAAGCTCGATCCTGTTATTGGGCGTGATGAGGAAATTCGTCGCGTCATCCAGGTTCTCTCCCGCCGAACCAAGAATAACCCTGTCCTGATCGGTGAACCGGGCGTGGGCAAGACGGCCATCGCCGAGGGACTCGCCCAGCGTATTGTGCGGGGCGACGTGCCCGAGGGCCTGGAGAACAAGCGCATCATCTCGCTGGATCTCGGTGCCCTCGTGGCGGGCGCAAAGTTCCGCGGTGAGTTCGAGGAGCGCCTGAAGGCAGTGCTTAAGGAGGTCACGTCCTCCAACGGCGAGATCCTCCTCTTTATCGACGAGCTCCACACCGTGGTGGGCGCCGGTGCCGCGGAAGGATCGATGGATGCGTCGAACATGCTCAAGCCGCTCTTGGCACGTGGCGAACTCCATGCCATCGGCGCAACGACACTCAACGAATACCGCAAGTACATCGAGAAGGATGCCGCCCTCGAGCGTCGCTTCCAGCCAGTGATGGTCGGCGAGCCGACCGTTGAGGACACCATCTCGATTCTCCGTGGCCTAAGGGAGCGCTACGAGGTCCATCACAAGGTCAAGATCCTTGACTCCGCCCTCGTCGCCGCCGCCACGCTGTCCAACCGTTACATCACGGACCGGTTCCTGCCGGACAAGGCCATCGACCTCGTGGACGAAGCGGCATCCAAGCTCCGTATGGAGATCACGTCCATGCCAGTTGAGCTGGACGAAACGGAACGTCGGATCATGCAGCTCGAGATCGAACGCGAGGCACTCCGCAAGGAAGCGGATGTCGCATCAAAGCAACGTCTTGCATCGCTGGAGCAGGAGCTCGCCGACCTGAAGGAAGAGCGCGACGCGCTTCGTTCCCGTTGGGATCAGGAGCGGCAGGCGATTTCCGCCATCTCGGAGCTCCGGGATGAGATGGACCGCACTCGTGTCGAGATCGAACAGGCACAGCGGGCCTACGACTACAACCGCGCGGCAGAGCTGCAATACGGCAAGCTCAAGGAGCTGGACACCAGGCTGAATGAGCTGGAGCAGGACTTGATCCGCCTCCAGTCCGGAGGCAAGCTCCTCAAGGAGGAGGTTGACGCCGAGGACATCGCCGAAGTGGTAAGCCGGTGGACTGGCATTCCGTCGACCCGCCTGATGGAGGGCGAAATCCAGAAGCTCGTCCAGATGGAAGACCGCCTGCATGCACGCGTCGTCGGGCAGGATGAGGCACTCGAGGCAGTGGCCAACGCGATTCGGCGGGCCCGCGCCGGACTGCAAGATCCAAACCGGCCTCTTGGGAGTTTCATCTTCCTTGGTCCCACCGGCGTTGGTAAAACAGAGCTGGCCCGAGCGCTTGCCGGGTTCATGTTTGATAGCGATCAGGCCATGGTCCGCATCGACATGTCCGAGTATATGGAGAAGCATTCGGTAAGCCGTCTCATTGGGGCTCCTCCGGGATACGTTGGTTACGACGAAGGCGGACAACTGACGGAAGCGATCCGCCGGCGTCCCTACAGCGTGGTCCTCTTCGATGAGATCGAGAAGGCTCACCCTGACGTCTTCAATGTCCTGCTCCAGATCCTGGATGATGGACGTGTCACAGACAGCCAGGGAAGAACGGTCGACTTCAAGAACACGGTCATCATTATGACCTCGAATCTCGGCTCCCAGTTCATCGCCGGGCTCGGTCAGGGTCAGGATGAGGAGATTCGTCACCAGGTGATGGATGCGCTGCACGCCAACTTCCGGCCGGAGTTTCTCAACCGGATAGATGAGACCATCATCTTCCGGCAGCTGACGAAGGAGCAGATTGGCGACATCGTCCAGATTCAGCTTGAGCAGGTCAGCAAACGACTGAGAGACCGCGATATCTCGCTCATGCTTACCCCCGCGGCGAAGGACCTCATCGCGACGCTCGGCTATGACCCGATGTTCGGGGCGAGGCCGCTGAAGCGAGTGATCCAGAAGCAAATCCTTGATCCGCTCGCATTGAAGTTGCTCAACGGCGAGATTCGCGAAGGCGAAACGGTCACTGTCAATGCGCGGAACCACGAGTTCACCTTCAACGGCAATCTCAGCAACGCGCAGGTCGTCGCCTGACGACCGGGAAAGGGAGCTCCGGATGGATCCCGAGCTCCCCTTTTTGTTTGTGACCTCACGACGTAATCCCTCAACCCTCAGCGAACGATCCACCGCTATACTGGGATAAGGCGCGACGCGGATCGGTCGGCCAACCCGGCGACGAAGGGATAACGGCTATGGAACTGTTGGAGGGTCTCATCCGGGCGGTGCTTACAGTGGGGTTTGTGGTGCTCGTCATCCTGGCGATTGCGGCGCTTTTCATGCTCGTCTTCACGTTGGCGACGAGCTTTGACAAGCGGGTCCATCGGTAACCTGCGGACCAGGAGCGGAACCATTTGCCTGTTCCCCGACGTTGATAATGAGGGACAGCTGGCTCTCCTGGATGGCCGTTTGGCCAACGGCCCTTGGGCGTTTCGTGTCCTCAGCGGTTAACCGTGAGCGTTTCGGACTCTCGCATAGTTGTCTCGGTCGACGCATCGTTGGCTGATGAAGGAGTTTTCCTTGAAGAACTACACAGGAACCACCGCGAAGCCATTCGGTCAACGGCGGACCTTTTCGTTCCTCGTGTCACTCTTTGTGATCGCGAGCTTCTTTTCTGCTGTGATCGCCGCAAACGGCCCCACTAGCCGCGCCTTTGCGCAGGCCGAGACATCGCCCGCCGATGTTGTGCCAGCCGAGTCCGTGCTCTACATGGACGTCGAGCTTGATCAGACCACGGAGCAGTGGACGACGTTCTACGAGCTCCTGGACCGCGCCGGGCTTTCCGGCCTCGCCGAGCAGGAGGCCAACGTATCCCCGGAGCAGGCTGGCCAGTTGGCGGCAAT
>DASYWM010000027.1:0-9315 GCA_035936075.1 Thermomicrobiales bacterium | reverse complement strand
AGGTGAACATAGGGCATGATGATGGAGACCCGGTCGAGTAGCCGGATCAACGCGTCGAGGACGCTGTCCGCATCCGCCGTGACATCTGACGATGACTCGCGGCTCGTAATTTCCTCGACAAGCCTTGAGAAAGAAGCCGTGTCGCTCTTCATCTCCTCGACAGCAGACGCAAACTCCGGAGAGCTGAGTCCCGGGAAATACTGATCCAGGTTCCAGTGCGGCAACGCCTGTTGTACGGTTGCTTCAGCCACGTGTTTCCTCTTGATGTAAAACGGGTTCAGGTTCGTTAGATACCTGCAAGGGCGGAGAAGGTGACGTTCTTGGCGTTCTCCTCGGCGTAGCGAAGATCCCACTCCGTGGTGAAGAGAATAACCGGCCGACCCTCCTGGTCCTCTGCTCGCATGCGACCGCGGCCGTTTCCGATCGATGTGATCTCGACATCGTCGCCCGTCACCCAGCGCGCAGCCGAGTACGTCAGCGGCTCCATAATGGTTTCGACGTTGTATTCGGCTTCAAGCCGATACCGTACGACCTCGAACTGCAGTGCGCCGACAGCCCCCATGATAGGTTCACGACTACCGCTGCTGACTGGGTAAAAGAGCTGGATACCCCCCTCTTCCTCGATCTGGGTCAGTCCTTTAAGGAACTGCTTGTATTTGTCTGCCCGAGAATGGCGTAGTAAAGCGAAGTGCTCCGGCTGGAACCGAGGCAGCGCGGTGAACTGGCCAACATCCTCACTGCTGATTGTGTCGCCGATGGTGAACGTGCCAGGATTGATGAGCCCGACGACATCCCCGGCAAAGGCCTCGTCCACGACCTCGCGATCCTGCCCGAAGAGCCGCATCGGTCTCGCGAGACGCACCTTCCGCTTCAGGCGCGGATGCCAGGCATCCATGTCCCGCTCGAACTTGCCAGATACGACCCGGAAATAGGCCACACGGTCGCGATGCCGGGGGTCCATGTTTGCCTGGATCTTGAAGACGAATCCGGAAAACCGGTCATCCTCGGGCTCCATCGTCTCCTTGTCGGTCCGTTGCGGAGCCGGCTCAGGCGCAAACTGGATGAAAGTCTCGAGGAAGAGCTGCACCCCGAAGTTGGTGAGGGCAGAACCGAACGACACCGGCGTCAACCGACCCGCGCGCACCTCGTCGATATCGAAGGGCGTGCCCGCGAGCTCCAGCAACTCGATCTCCTCTCGCAGCTTCGCCGCCTGCTGCTCGCCTATCTTCTCTGCAAGCAAGGGGTCGCTGAGATCACTCACCTGGACCGGTACGCGCCTGGAACCGTGCTCGGTGCGCTCATAGAGTTGCACCGTGTTGGTCATCCGGTCGTAAACACCCTTGAAGTCCTGGCCATCACCAATCGGCCAATTCATCGGGTACGTCTGCAATCCGAGCGTCTGCTCGATCTCGTCCATCAGGTCGAGTGGCTCTTTCGCCGGCCGGTCAACCTTATTGATGAACGTGAAGATGGGAGTATGGCGACGGCGGCAGACCTCGAACAGCTTCAGGGTCTGCGGCTCGATGCCACGCGCGCCGTCCAGCACCATGACAGCACTATCAACTGCGGTCAGCGTGCGATAGGTGTCCTCGGAGAAATCCTGGTGACCGGGAGTATCGAGGAGGTTAAGCTGGCGTCCACCATATGGGAAGGCGAGCACCGTCGAGGTAATCGAGATGCCGCGCTCCTTCTCGATATCCATCCAGTCGGAGGCTGCATGCCGCTGCGACTTGCGGGCCGTCACTGAGCCAGCCAGCTGAACCGCCCCGCCATAAAGCAGCAGCTTTTCTGTCAGTGTCGTCTTGCCGGCATCGGGATGGGAAATAATGGCGAAGGTTCGGCGCTTGGCAACCTCCTGCCCAAGAGGTGACGTCGTGTGTGTTGTGGCAGCAGTAGCTATTGTGTCGCTCATTGAGTAGTACGTACTTCCTTGGTAAAGCTGAGGGGACTTGAGGTGCATGCACGCGAGATTTGGGGCGGTATCTATGTGTCAGTCTCATCAGTGCGGGGAACAATCGGCTTGAGGTAGAGCAGAACCTCGTTCATGCCGACTTTCAGGACCCGGCTGATGGTGTACTTAGTCTTGCGAGCATGATCACGGAATGACCCACCCGCTCGGAACTGGCCGACACGCATATCGCGACTGGTTCGCGAGACAATCTCATACGTCCAGCGGCCGCAATCCTCGCAGGTGAAGTACTGATCGCGCTCATCCGTCGGACCAGTGAACCCCCGCTTGTAGAAGAGCGTGTTGGTACTCCCGCACCAGGGGCACTCGCGGCGGTTTTCTTGCATCGTTCGGTCTTCCGAGGGCGTCTGGAGCGCGTCTTTGCGGGGTGAGAGACCCGGTCGCCGCGGATGTTGCATGCGTGATCGATCCACCAAGGGGCCATCCTCCTGTCCGGGAGCGGCGGCGCCAGATGCAGCATAGCGGTCACGCGTGAATACGAGCCGGCACCCCTCGCCCGCCGCAGCCGAAGTACAGACCCTATGGTACATCACGAGCCGGGACGGCTCCCCGTCAAAAACGCGGCCCGAGATCAATAAGGTCGCTTGCGTATTATACCCCCTCGGGGTACAATAAACCCATAGTAGTTCCGTTTAGCGCTTGCAGACGAAGGGCCTCACGATGAGCCAGGGGCGTACATCTCCCATATTCCAGACATCATTCCCCGTCGAGGGGATGACATGCGCATCCTGTGTACGCCGCGTCGAAAAGGCGCTTCAGAAAGTCGACGGGGTTTCGACCGTCAATGTGAACCTCGCGACAGAGCGAGCGAGCGTGGATATCGAGGAAGGCGTTTCGTCGGACGATCTTCGCGCCGCTGTTGAAAAGGCCGGATATACACCGGGACAAATCGAGATTCCTGCGATCGCTCGTGAACCGGCTTCAGCCGACACTTCACCGGACTCCGGAGAGGTTTCCTTCAGTGTCGAAGGCATGACATGCGCCTCGTGCGTCCGTCGCGTGGAGCGAGCGCTGGAGAAGGTTGAAGGCGTCTCGGCCGTGAATGTCAGCCTTGCGACGGAGCGCGCGACCGTCGCCTACGGGAATGGTGTTACCGCCGACGATCTACGTACTTCCGTCGAGAAGGCGGGGTATGTTCCAGGTGAGATTTCACTTGCGGCCCCATCCCCATCGCCGGTTTCGATGCCACCGGATTCTGGCGCCAGCCAGGAAGAGCGCGACGCCGAAGAGCGGGACCGCAAACGTGATGCCTACATCACCGACCTCAAGCGCAAGAGCTTGATCAGCCTCGCCATTGGCGTGGTGATGATGGTCCTAATGTACGTGCCATTACCGATGAGTGAGCGGACACTTGCGCCCTTCCTGCTGATTGGTGCGACCGTCGTCCAGTTTTGGGCAGGCAAGGTCTTCTACCAGGCGACATGGGCCGCACTCAAGCACGGCGCCACCAACATGAACACCCTTGTCGCGGTCGGTACCAGCGTCGCCTACGGCTACAGTGCTTTCGTCACCCTCTGGCCCCATCTCGCGGAGAGATGGCAGATTCCCTACCACCTCTACTACGAAGCTTCGGTCATCATCATTGCGCTCATCCTCATGGGGCGATGGCTAGAAGCGCGTGCAAAGAAGCGCACCGGAGACGCAATTCGGGCGCTCATGGGGCTCCGAGCTGAAACGGCGAGGATAATCCGCGATGGTCGTGAGATTGACATCCCGACCGACGAGGTTGTCGTTGGCGATCTGGTACGTGTTCGACCAGGCGAGAAAATCCCCGTCGACGGCGTCCTCGTTGAGGGCTCCTCATCCGTCGACGAGAGCATGCTGACCGGCGAATCGATGCCCGTCACGAAGCACACAGGCGACTCGATTATTGGTGCCACCATCAACCAGACCGGATCGTTCGTCTTCCGGACGACCAACGTCGGGCGGGATACCGTCCTGGCGCAGATCGTTCGCCTCGTGGAGGAGGCCCAGGGCTCCAAGGCGCCGATGCAGCGGCTGGCGGACCAGGTCGCAGGCGTCTTTGTGCCGGCCGTCCTGGTCATCGCCGCCTTGACGTTCGGTGGTTGGCTGATTTGGGGACCGGACCCGGCCCTCTCCTTCGCGGTCATCACGGCGGTCGCAATCCTCGTGATCGCTTGCCCGTGCGCTCTTGGTCTCGCTGCGCCGACGGCCATTATGGTCGGCACTGGCAAGGCCGCCGAGAATGGCATCCTCGTGCGTGGCGGGGAAGCACTGGAGCTGGCACGGAAGATCGATACAGTCGTGCTCGACAAGACGGGAACGATTACCCAGGGCAAGCCTTCCGTGACATCGATCCGGATGGCAAGCGATGCCGATGAGAACGAGATGCTTACGCTCGTCGCCGCTGCCGAGGCGCAGTCCGAGCACCCGCTCGGACAGGCGATGATCGCCCTCGCTGAGGAGCGAGGACTCGCATTACCACCGGTTTCGCAGTTCGACTCAGTGACCGGCAAGGGCATCATCGCGACTGTTGATGGGCGCCGTCTTGCCATCGGCAATGCCGGCCTTATGGATGGCCACGAGATCGACCACGCGTCACTCGATGCTATCGTGGGGGACCTCGCCCGATCCGGCGCAACGCCAGTGATGGTGGCCATCGATGGAGAGCCGGCGGGTGTGATCGGTATCGCAGACGAGCTCAAGGCCGACTCCGCCGAGACCGTAAAGGAACTCGAAGCGCTCGGCCTGGACGTCTGGATGATTACCGGGGACAACGCCCACACGGCAGAGGCGATTGCCTCCCAAGCCGGTATCCGGAACGTGCTGGCCGAGGTCCTGCCCGATGAGAAGGCAGCGAAGGTCCGCGACTTGCAGGCAGATGGACGGACCGTCGCCATGGTCGGGGACGGCATCAATGATGCTCCAGCACTGGCAACCGCCGACCTCGGCATCGCAATCGGCACTGGCACCGACGTCGCGATGGCGTCGTCCGATATCACGCTGATTGGTGGCGACCCCAAAACGATTGTGACGGCGATCGCCGTATCTCGCCGAACCGTGGCGACGATCAAACAGGGACTCTTCTGGGCGTTCGCATACAATATTGCACTCATCCCGATCGCAATGGGAGCCCTCTTCCCGGCGTTCGGGATTCTGCTCAACCCGGTTCTCGCCGCCGCCGCGATGGCAATGAGCTCGGTCAGCGTAGTGACGAACGCCTTGCGGCTGCGTGACTTCAAGCCACCGAAGGATGCCGCGGAGATCCTGCACCCGCCACTGGGTGCGCGTGTCCGTGACGCAGGATATCTTGTAGCGATCGCGATTATTGCCCTCGCTATTGGCGCCGGGGCGCTCTGGCTTGGTGAAACAGCCGGCATGGGCATTGAGGACACGCGCGATACCATGGAGATGCACCACAGCGATTAGGTTGTCTCCCATCCCAAACATGGGTACTACGTCAGTACTGATTTCATTGGCCAATGCCGTGACGGACACCCGCCCGGCAACACGAGAGGAAGATTTTTCATGGCACAGCAAGCTAGCGAACAAGTGACACTCCAGGCTCCCGATATCAGCTGCGGGCACTGTGTAAGCTCGGTGCAGAATCGACTCGGCAGCCTTGAGGGTATCCGGAGCGTGACCGCCTCGGCAGAGACGAAGCTGGTGAATGTAGAGTTCGACCCGACGCAGATCTCCCTCGACAGGATTGAGGCGGAGCTTGACGACGAGGGTTACCCCGTCCAGAAGTAACGGTCACTCTCCCAAACACGTACTTGCACACCCCTTCGCATGCAATATGCGAAGGGGTGTGCAGGTTAAGGGCAGGGAAACCTCTTGCGCTCGGCGGTGCTTGCGGTCATGCTGACGCGAGATGGCAGGTTGGGAACGCTCGACGATCGACCGTACAAGGGAGCCGATGCTCCCATTGGCGGAGTCATTGCTCATCGTACGTACCATTAAGGGACCTGCAAGGAGGCAATCACCGTGTCGAGCAATGCAACCACAAACATGGCCGCGGCAGATGCAGCGGCCCACACCATGGACGACCGTATCCGGCAAACTCTGGATGAAAGGCCGCTCATCGTCGCCTCGAACCGTGGCCCGGTGACGTTTACCGCCGAGGGCAACGATCGCTTCAGCTCCCGGCAGGGAAGCGGCGGTCTCGTGACCGCCATTGGAGCCGTGCTGCAGGAGCACCAGGCGATCTGGATTGCGGCCGCCATGACGAAGGGAGATCGGGAACGCGTCAAGAAGGCGGAGCGCGAGGGCCATGCACTGATCACCCCGGAGGACAGCGACAGCAATTTCAAGCTCCGGTTCGTGGTCCCGGAAACGGACGCGTACAACAAGTATTACAACGAAATCAGTAATCCCCTGCTCTGGTTCCTGCAGCACTACCTCTGGGATACGCCGCGGGCGCCAGATATCACTCATGAAACCTGGGACGCGTGGCGTAATGGCTACGTCAAGGTGAACGAGATGTTCGCCGATGAAATTCTGGTGGCATGCGAGGATTCCCAGCCGGGGCAAGAGCCGATCATCATGCTCCAGGACTACCAGCTCTATCTTTGCGGCCAGATGATCCGCCAGAAGCGACCGCACGCCACGATTCAGCACTTCGTGCACATCCCGTGGCCTGATCCGGACTATTGGCGCTTGCTGCCGATGGAGATGCGCTGCTCGATCTGTGAGGGTTTGCTGGGCTGCGATATCGTTGGCTTCCAGACACCGAACCACGTGCGCAGCTTCATGTATACCTGTGAAGCGTATGTTCCCGATTGCACCATCGACTATGCGACCCGGTGCATCCAATGGAACGATCGTGTCATCCAGGTTCGCGCCTATCCAATCTCGATCGATACCGATGAAGTCCGCAAGACCGCATATAGTCAGGAAGCACGGGCGTACGAGCGATACCTGCCGACGCACTGGAACGAGTTCACGATTCTTAGGGCCGACCGTGCGGAGCCGAGCAAGAACATCATTCGGGGGTTCCTCGCCTTCGACCGCTTCCTGGAAGTCCATCCCGAGTTTCGTGACCGCGTGAACTTCATTGCGGTGACGCAGCCATCACGTATGGACGTTGAGGAGTATCGGAACTACCTCGACGATGTCAGCGCGATCGTTGGCAGGATTAACGCCCGGTACGCAAATGTGGAAACTGGCTGGCAACCGATTCAGCTGATCATGGGCGAAAAGTACGCCCGCGTCCTTGCCGCGATGAAATGGTACGACCTCCTGATGGTCAACTCCCTGATGGATGGGATGGCACTCGTCGCCAAGGAAGGCGCCCTGGTCAATGAGCGTAGTGGCGTACTCCTGCTCTCAGAGGGTGCCGGCGCCGTGGAGCAGCTTGGGGAATACGCACTCGTTGTCGCACCGGCGGATGTGGAAGGAACCGCCAATGCAATCTATCAGGCGCTCAGCATGCCGATCGCGGAGCGGCAGCGGCGGGCCCTGGCGCTGAAACGGGCAATTGAACGCGAGGATGTTACGGTCTGGTTCCGCGACCAGTTGTCGGACATCATTCGCCTCGAACGGCCCGATTCGGAGAAGTGTGAGGATGCCTAATGGGTAGTACAGCCGGACGAAAAAGCGCACGGCTCTGCTTATCCACCGGCGGGTTGTCCGCCTCAGGCTCCGTCTACGCGATTTCGATATCTGAAGGAAACGTGTGCATATTGTGACGGGTTACGTCACGCTTGCCAACATTGTGCCAGGCTTCACGAAGTCAGGCTCCATTCCCGGCTCAGTAGAGCGATTACATTACGTACGTACTGATGTCTGTCCTTTTCCACTCGTTCGTCAGGAGGAACATGATGCGTATCAATCACGTCCGGCAGCGACTCCAGCAGGGAGAACCCTCGATCGGCACCTGGCTTTCACTCCCATCACCCGAAGCCGCTGAATACATTAGCCGGCTCGGATTTGACTGGCTTGTGGTGGACACCGAGCACAACGCCATCGATATCCGCACGCTCGGGCAGATGTTCATGGGCATGGCCCACTCTGGTGTTGCCCCGATGGTTCGCATCCCCTGGAACAGTGCCGAGAACATCAAACGGGTGCTGGATGCAGGTGCCTGGGGATTCGTCGTACCTATGGTCAACAGTCGCGAGGAAGCGGAACTGGCGGTATCGGCGGCGCGCTATCCACCCACGGGCACACGGAGCGTCGGTGGAGGACGCCACGCGATGAGCTTCGACGGCTCGGCAAAGGAGTATTACGGCCAGGCGAACGATCAGGTCCTCGTCGTGCTCCAGATCGAGCACATCCAGGGCGTGAACAATGCCGAGGAAATTCTCTCGGTTCCCGGCGTCGACGCCTGCTTCATCGGGCCCAATGACCTCGCCGCCTCCATGGGTCTTGGTCTGGGCGTTCCGTTGGAATCCGACCAGCCTGATCTCGTCGAGGCGATTCTCCACATCCGCGATACGGCCCGAAAGCATAACGTGTCGCCGGGCGTACACACCTCAGGTCCCGAGGGCGTCAATGCCCGTATCGAGCAGGGATTCCAATTCTGCGCCATGGCGAGCGAGCTGAAGTTCATGCTGGGCGGGCTCAGTGAGGGAATCGATCAACTCAATTGGCAGCCCTCAGATCGCACCCAGAGAGTGGAGGGGTCGGCGGCGGAGGAAGGCACCATCGTCCGGTACTAATCCGGTCGCACCAGAACGCAGGGGCGTGGTAGGCTCATCCTTGGTCCATCGATCGCAGGTCAGGGTTCGTTCCCTGTGCTCCTGGTGCACCAAAAGACATATTTGAACAATGAATGTGCCGTGACCCGCCGTCTCATGGGTCTCATACCGAAGACGGGTTTCATTCTATGCCCCAAGCCTCATCGACCCGAAAGCAGGACGGTCGACCGCTCGAGTGGCTGACTTGGCCATTTAGCCTGCTTCTCCCAATCGCCCTGCTCCTCTTGCTTGTGTCTCTCGCGGTCGCAGGGAACGACCCCCGAACGGTCGTCCTGACAGTGAGAGACGAAAGCGGTGAACCCCTACCCCAGGCCCAGGTCGTCGTCGATGACGAGCTCTTTCTCACGGATGCCAATGGTCAGGTGCGGCTGGAGGCAGTTGACGCCAACAAGGACGTGACGGTCCATCGCGAAGGCTACGTCACCATGGTGGGCACACTGGAGGAGAACACCTCTTCCGATCAGGAGGTCGTCCTTCAAGCCGAAAAGAGCTCCAACGCGATGGACGCCGCCATGGCGGAGAAGCCATTTGCCACCACCCTCATTGGGCAGGAATCTGGGGTTCAACAGCAGGACAGCACACCTGCCGCGACGGCTTCCCCTAAAGGAGAAAGCAACACCGCTTCCAAACAAATCGCGGGCACAGTGACAAATGGAGCAGGCGAACCGGTGGGGAGTGCCTGGG
>DASYWM010000026.1:0-2541 GCA_035936075.1 Thermomicrobiales bacterium | reverse complement strand
ATCTGGAGCATGGACGCGATCTCGCCGCCCTCCAGCCCCAGGATCGCTGCACCGAGAATCATGTCGTTGGCAGCGTCGACGATCACCTTCATCATGCCTCTTGGCTCGGCAGTCTCCACGGCCCGCGCCACACGGCTCATCGGCATTGTGGCCACACGGAACTCCCGGCCATCTTCCCGGGCCTGCTCCTCGGTCATCCCGATCCGGCCAAGCTGCGGATCGATGAAGACGGTGTATGGAACCATTCGCCAGCCAACTGTCCGCTGCTGACCGCCGATCAGATGTGCCTTCACGACACGGTAATCGTCGTAGGAGATATGGGTGAACTTGGGACCGGGGCGGACATCGCCCACCGCATAGATGCCCGGCATGTTCGTCTCAAGAGTGTCATTCGTCGGGATGTACCCTTTCTCGTCCGTCTGGACGCCAGCAGCATCCAGGGACAGGGAATCGGCATTGGAGACTCGACCGGCAGCGGCAAGGATGTGAGAGCCGGTGATTTGTCTCCGCTCCCCATCCTGGCTCACGACGAGTGTGATCCGCCCAGCATGCTGGGAGACGCTGGCGGCCTCGGCATCGAGCATCACGGCAATGCCGTCGTCCTCAAACACCTTCCCTACTGCCTCGCCGATGTCCGCATCCTCGCGGGAGAGCAGGTGCGAGCCTCGATGGACGATGGTGACTTCTGCGCCGAGGCGCCGGAAGAGCTGTCCAAACTCCAGACCAACATAGCCGCCTCCGACAATAATCAGGTGATCCGGGACGTCGCCAAGCTCCATGACCGTTGTCGAGTCCAGGATGGGAACGTCCTCTGCTCCTGGGACTCCCATTTGCGCCGGGCGCTCGCCGACATCGATCACAATCGTCGCCGCCTCCAGGACCTCCTCGCCCCCCTTATTCAGAGTGACGACCACGCGGTGCGGTCCAATGAACCGCGCCTCGCCGAAGATAACGCGTGGATTCTCCTTGCCGAGAAGTGTCTTCTCGCTCCCACTCCGCCATCGTTCGACGACATCGCGCTTGCGCTCGCGCACGCTCTGCATGTCAATCGTGACGTCGCCCGTTTGCACGCCGTATTCCGTCGCGCGTCGGGAGAGGTATGCCACCCGTCCGCTTGCGATCATCGTCTTGGTCGGCGTGCAACCGACATTGACGCAGGTACCACCGATATGTTTGCGCTCGACCAGGACTGTCCTTTTCCCTGCTGCAGCAAATGCGCTTGCCAGCGGACTGCCGGCCTGGCCCGACCCAATAATGAGCACGTCAGTTTTTGTCGTCACTTCGTTCGCTTCTCCTTGATGACCCACATGGACGTGATGTGTCACCTTTCGCACAATGCCATCCATACTGTCTACCCCTTGCGATCGGCGGCCCTGTCACGGTAGAAACGACAGACTGCAACAGACGCATATCGGACTGATCAAGGATCACCATGTACTGCCAGCGATGTGGGCATAACACCGAAGAGCGCCAGATTGACGGCCGCATGCGACCCCTCTGCGTCGCATGCGGCGCAGTGACGTGGCTCGACCCCAAGCTTGCGGTCGCTGTTGTCATCGAACGCGAGGGCAAAATCCTGATGGCCCTCCGCGCCGAAGGTGCGCGGGAAGCCGGCAAATGGAGTATTCCCGCCGGCTTCGTGGATCGCGGGGAGGTGGTCGAAAACGCAGCTATTCGCGAGATTGCCGAGGAAGTTGGCCTCGATGTCGCCCTTGGGCCGATACTCGCCGTCATCTCCCGTCCGGATGAACCGGTCGTGCTCCTCGTCTACCCAGCCATGTCTGCCAAAGGGGATCCCACGCCGAACGACGATGTGCAGGATATCGGATGGTTCCTTCCGGATGCGTTACCCGAGCTCGCCTTCGCCCACGACCGCGAGATCCTTTCTATCTGGGGAGACTGGCGCGCTTCTCACGCCGCTGATTGACCATCGACCACTAGCCCGGCAGGTGCGTCCTGTTACGATCGCTCATCCTCCTGGAAAGGAACCCGCATGTCCGATCACCACACGCGACCACGCCTCCTTACGGGGGATCGCCCGACCGGACCGCTCCATCTAGGGCACTATGTCGGCACGCTGCAGAACCGGGTTCGGCTCCAACATGACTACGACTGCTTCTTCATCATCGCTGACGTTCATATACTAGCCGAGGAATGGACGCGGAGTCCTCCATGGCTTCCCGCCGCTCCGTAGCCGACACGCTGCCAACCTCCTGCCGTAGTCCTGCATGTTCCTGCTACCGAGCAAAAGCACGAGCGTGGTGCCACTATCTGCCAGGCGCGCCCCGCGGTTGCCAGCCTCCTTCCGTTCGGATACCATGCAGCCTCTGTCGATCTTCACCGAGGGGAACACATGCAGCACAAGGTGTCCCGGTCTCACCACGTTCCCGAACAGATCGTGCGCTATCAGGGCGATCAGCTCATCCTGCAGCCGGTGTGCCGGTTCGACCCCGCGGAGGCCGTTGGCGCGCTCCAGCGATGCCAGCGGGTGCTCGCCATCGACATCGGCGGCGACAAGATCCGCAGCGCGCACTACGAGAT
>DASYWM010000025.1:0-15972 GCA_035936075.1 Thermomicrobiales bacterium | reverse complement strand
GAGCAAGGATCCTCCCGAGCCAGCGAGCTACCGTCTCCGGTGCTTCTCCCTGCTCACGTGCACGGGCAACCAGCGCCATGGCCAGCACCGCTCCGTTGCCCTTGGCATGGTCGATATTCTCCTCGTGGGTGAAACTGGTTCGTGGATGGTGCGTGGACATAGTGCTGCTCCCTTGTATGGGATGACGACGATATTCGACGGTAGAGACCCGACATCATGGTACATCGTTAAGCTAGGGAATCGGCCCTTTGCAGGCGGCAGCGACGAGATCACTATCCATGCTCACGCGAAAGCCATATTCGGCGAGCATGACAGGCTACCGGCGAGGCTAAGTGGAACCGGATAATCCGGTTTTTCATCAATGGACATGAGCACGACATGACGTACCGAGCATCCCGGCGCCAGTTCATCGTGGGCGTTCTGGGGATCAGTGCGGCCCCGGCCACCCTGCCACATGGGGCATCGGCCCAGATCGCTACCCCCTCCAATTCCAATACACATTCCGCCCCTGAGTTCGTTGTATCGATCGGGTCACGCGGTGAGAACGATCTTGCATTTGAGCGTGCGGAATTTGGCATCGTTGGCATCTACGATGGCGACTGGTTCGAGCAACCGGGCTTCCCGCACTTGCTGGACAATCTGGCGGCGTCTCCACAGGCGTTTCATGGTGTCCGGTACTTTGGTGCCTTCACCGCCGGCCAGCCCGAGCAGTTTCTCCCCAAGACAGGAGGCAGCGTCTGGACGCGGGCCGATGCACCGATCGATTTCTCCGTGACCTTCGATGCGCTGGAGGCGCTCACCTCGCGGGGACTGATTCCATTCATTTCCCTCGGATTCTTTCCACCTGCCAGCTCCGGATCGCCGGTGCAGCCCCCTCGCGAATGGGACGCGTACAAGAGGTTGGTCCGCACGTTCTTCGAGGAACTGGCCGCGGATCCACGGTTCGGGCGGGAAGCAATTGCCGGCTGGTGGTTCGAAGCCTGGAACGAACCCAATGAGGGCCGGTTCTGGACGGGCTCGATAGATGAGTTTTTCGCTCTCTACCGGGCGACGTCCGAGGCGATTGCGGAGACCGGCCTGTCGGTGCGGTTTGGTGGCCCAGCGATCGCCTACAAGCCGCAGGCCAGCCCACGGGATGGCGCGCCGTGGATGGAGCGATTCCTCAGGTTCGTCGCCAGCGAGCCGGAGCTACAGTGTGATTTCATCTCCCTGCATCGCAAGGGCACGGTTGGGAATGATCCCCCGGATCCACGCCGGATGTACGAGGCGGCAGTCACCACGGCGGACCAGATGCTCGAAATCGATCCCGAGCGCTTTGCCGGTATGGTCATCATCAATAACGAAGCGGACGAGAAGGTTGGTTTCGAGCATCCCTATGCACCGCGCCTGGATGAGCACAACGCCGCCTGGTTGGCAACTGTTACCACGATTCACGGCGGGCTCGCTGCACGATATGAAGATGCAGGATTCCGCTTCATCGGCGCGGCGGACAACGCCAACCTGCAACTGGTTGAGGAGCCATTCGACGGGCGGCGCTCGATCATGACCCAGGCGCGTGATTCGGAAACTGATCTCTTGAAGCTCCCTGCATACGCCTTTTACGAGCTGCTCTCGCTGCTCGGCGATTGTATTGGGACAGTTGTAGCGGGTGCAGATCAAGTGGTCCCGCGGACGGATATCTATCATCTCGCGACCTTTGCGGAGAGACATGCCGGCTGCCTGATCACGCACTACCCCGATCCCGGGAACAGTGAGCAGTCGCCCCACACCCTCGAGTACGTTGTGACGGACATTCCCTGGGGCCGGGTAAACATCGCGCGGTTCCAGATCGACAATGAGCTATCGAACGCCCACACGGCCGCGGGCGGCTCCGAGGACAATCCGTTCCCCGTTCCTGATCCCGAGGGACTGGGGGTGATCCGGCAGGCGCAGGAGCTGGCGGTTGCGCGCCCGATCGAGCGGGACGTCTCCCTCGACGATGGGACGTACCGGGAGCCCCTGGAGATTGCGCCATATACGACGATCTGCCTCTGGATCACTCCATTCGAGGCAACAACTCCCGCGTCGCCGGAGTGGCTTTCCATCGAGGTGCAGGACGGCAACGTGGTGCTGCGCTGGACGCCGGACGGGGAGACGAACTTCTACAGCTACGAGGTCTTCCTAATGACCAATGACGAGCCCGGCCCCCGCCTGACGCCGGAGCCGCTGCGGTCCGCGCTATGGGTGGACACGGCCCCGCCACATGGTTCTCGCAGCTACGGCGTTCGCACCGTCACGGCGTCTGGAATGACCAGCCCGATTGTCGCCAGCGATGCCGTTACCGTGAGGTAGGGCGCGGTCGTTCTCTGACGACCGCGGGGCGCCGGGACTGATATTGATCCCAAAGAACCCTGTTTACACGGTTGCATGGCCAAGCTTGGCCGCGCCTCCCGGAAGGGGCCGCTTTCTCGCTCAGGGCCTCCACCAGTTTTGTCACGAGATTGACACGGTCCCCTGCGCCCCTGCGACATCTTCTCCATGCCCTGCACGGCATCATGATCCCAACACAGGGCACCTGATCCACGGGCCAGGAGTACTGGCCGCTGGATGGATGCTCGGGATGCACAACGCGTTCGAGAGACGCAGAAAGGTCAACGTTCATGATGCTCATCACACGCGCCAAAATGTATGGTCTCACCGCCATTGCCGCCGCCCTCTACCTTGGACTGGGCATCGCCTTCGGCAACGGCTGGGGTGACGAAGGCATCTTCAGTTTTGGCAAGTTCTGGGAAGGGGGCAACGCCGACATCGGCTACGCCGGGTCGTCATGGTTGAGCTACGTCCTCCTGGCCGCCATTATCGCGGCCGGGGTCATGCTTGCGAACCGGATCCCCGAAGACGGCGTCCAGATCAGCGCTGGCGACACCAGTGGCGAAGGCCAGGTCCATGATCCCCGTGGCTGGCGCCTGCTGCTGGGCAATACCTATCTCTCGGTCCTCTGGCTGCCCATCCGCTTCTTCGTGGGTCAGGAATGGCTTGCAGCCGGCGAGCACAAGCTTCGCGATTCGGGTTGGATGGATGGCGGCACCTCGCTGCAGGGGTACTGGGAGCGAGCGGTCGCGATCCCTGAGGCACCGGCACGGCCCGCGATCACCTACGATTGGTATCGTGATTTCATCACCTACATGCTCAACCACGAGTGGTACACCTGGTTCGCCAAGGTGGTCGCGATCGGAGAGTTCCTGGTCGGACTGGGGCTGCTGGTTGGTGCCCTCGTCGGGATTGCCGCCTTCTTCGGCACCGTGCTCAACTTCAGCTTCATGATGGCCGGCACGGTGAGCTCCAACCCGGTGCTGTTCGGATTGGCGGTCTTCCTGGTGCTGGGTTGGAAGGTGGCTGGCTGGATCGGGCTTGACCGGTTCCTGCTCCCGGCATTGGGAACTCCCTGGGAGCCCGGCAAGGTCACTCATCTCCATCCTTACCGTGGCAACGCGGCCACACCAACAGCACAGACCCACTGATGCTCGTTGGCCAACGGCTACAGAGACCGGCAACCACCATGTTGCCGGTCTCTTTCTTTCTAAAGGAGGAACCCATGTATCAGCGACTGGTCATTCCCCTGGACGGATCAGAGATTGCTGAGCGTGCGTTGATCGAGGCCACAGAACTTGCCAGCCTGTCCCATACGCCGATGCACCTGGTTCGCGTGATTGACTCCGCCAGTGCAGACATGGCCGTTGTCTCCGGCAAACTGACTGATTCGGAAGACACAGCGGTTCTGCTTGCAGATGACGTGGATGACGCGTGCCAATACCTTGACGACGTTGCCCGCCGACTTGGGGACCGTGGACACCGCATCACGCACGAAGTCCGGTGCGGTCCAGCTGCGGGCCAACTGATAGATGCTGCCCAGCCGGGTGATCTCTACGTGATGGCCTCGCATGGGCGAACTGGTCTGAGTCGCTGGTTCATGGGCAGTGTGGCCGAAGAGGTGGTGCGCCGCATACCTGTTCCCGTGTTGCTCGTCAGGGCCGGTACGCCCGTGAAGCCATCGGACACTCGCCGGTCTCTGGCATGGTCGTGATGTGCAAGGAGAGCGTCAGCCAATCACACACCGAAGGTGTATCTCCATGAGACACCCACAAACGTCAGGAGCCGTGTCCAGAACGACGGCGCCAATGAAGAGGCTTCCAGCGATACCTCATCGGCGACATTTCCCCCCTCCATGTGATGATAGATCGCGATCCCCTGTTCCTACTCGGCATCCTCCAAGGTGAGCTCCCTGGCACCTTCGCGACTCCCCGAATAGTACGTCGACGCGCCACCATGCCGAAACCGAGGCAGTCCTCCCACAAGACGGTATTGAGGCGCTGCCCGCCCAGCGCGTTGTTGATGGCCGGGGCATGGGTATCCGTGCCATTGCACGTCTACAGCGGACCCTCCATGACCCGGCATGGTTCCAGATCTACTCTCAGCGGTCACTAGGGATTGCGGCGTACGTGGTTCGCACAGCGGTGACGTGGAAGACATTACCGAGAGACGCTGGCCTTCACAACGGCTCTACAGAGACTGTGAGACAGCCGTGGTGACAGTCTGTCGCCCGCTTGGCACCTCTGCATAAGCACAGCACCATGGCACCGTCCTCTCCACCAGTTTTGTCACGAGATTGATACGTCGGCCGGCTTGCTGTGACGTCTTCTCCATGCCTAGCACGGCATCATGATCCCAACAGAAAGCACCGGTGCAGAAGCCAGGCAGACCGGGAGCTGGATGAAAACCAAGGGTATGGAAGCAGCGTCAGGGAGACGCAGAAAGGATCACCATCATGACCACGATGACACGGAGCAAGGGGTACATTCTCACGGCCATCGCCGCTGGGTTATATATCTTTCTCGGTATTGCCTTTGCCGACGGCCTGTTCAACCTGGACAACTTCTGGCAGAGCGAGGAGATCTTCAGCTCGTCCTGGGTTAGCTACCTGCTCCTGGCCCTCATCATTGCCGGTGGCGTGATGCAGGCGAACCGGATTCCGGAAGCAGGCGTTGAGATCGACGCCGGCACCTCGACTGGTAATGGCCAGATTGAAGACCCGAAGGGGTGGAGGCTGCTCCTTGGCAACACCTATCTCGCAGTGTTCTGGATGCCGCTCCGCTTCTTCGTCGGCCAGGAATGGCTTGCAGCCGGCGAGCACAAGATTCGCGATGATGCCTGGATGAGCGGCGGGTCAGCCCTCAAGGGCTACTGGGAGCGAGCGGTCACCATCCCGGAGGCGCCCGCGAGGCCGGCAATCACGTACAACTGGTTCCGCGATTTCCTGCAGTACATGCTCGATCACGAGTGGTACACCTGGTTCGCCAAGCTGGTGGCCATCGGTGAAGTGCTGGTCGGGGTTGGCCTCATCGTCGGTGGACTCGTCGGTATCGCTGCCTTCTTCGGCACGGTGCTCAACTTCAACTTCCTGATGGCAGGCACCGTCAGCTCCAATCCTGTCCTGTTCGGACTCACCGTCTTCCTGGTCCTCGGGTGGAAGGTCGCTGGTTACATCGGACTCGATCGGGTCCTGCTACCAGCCCTCGGCACCCCCTGGCAGGTGGGCAAACTGACCTCGATGTGGCACCGGGACGGAACGGGACAAGGCCCCATCAACCACCAGCACCCGCGCACAGCGTGACTGTCGATCATTCGAAAGCAAGGAGACCGGCGAACAGTAGTTCGCCGGTCTCACTTTTTCTGAAGACATCGCATGCACCAGTGGTGTTGCGCCAGATGCATCCGAACCACGGCCCAGCGTCAATGGACACGTAGGCAGTGGCCCTTGCCATCCACCGGAAACGATGAGGCAAGTCATCGTCGATATTCGCTTCCTGATCCTGAAAGAGAGTTGGATCATGCATGCTTATGATGCCAGCAAGCGACCCGCGGTACATGCGACGCACACTTCATACCGGACTACCCGTCGTGATCGCCCCATAAAGCTCCTTGCCGTCGAATTGTTCATGGGTTTCCTGGCACTTACCTGTGGTGGCCTGCTCCTTGTGGATGGCCTCGGTATGCCGGAGTCGACGCTTGAGAGCTCCCCCTTCGACAGCTTCCTCATTCCGGGTCTGCTTCTCAGCGGAGTTGTCGGCGGCAGCATGCTGCTTGCCGCTCGCCTGATCTGGTTCCGGCGTCCCATGGCGCCGATCATGTCGCTGCTTGCGGGGATCATCCTTCTCTGCTGGATCATCGTTGAAGCGATCATGGTCCACGATGGTCGCGGCCTGCAAGTGGCGGTCGCCATCTACGCTCTCGTCACCATCGCGATGGCCTCGGGCTTCCTCCGCCGTAATCCCAGATGAGTCAGCACCACGACGGATCGGAAAAATCCTTGCACGTTGTGGAAGGAGATTCGGCCACAGATTTGCACAGATTTGCATTGCAACGATTCTGTTATGACGTCTATTCCTGTTTGATGCCTCTGTGACAGCAGAGTGCATACAGTACATACGACACGCAGACCACGATTTACCGACGTGGACGCGAATGCATGTTTGAGGTTACAGGAGTTTCTGTCATGATCAGCCACCCCTCGAACCCCGCGATCGACCGGAGCACGGTGCATCATGGAACGAAGATTGACGACCGGTCGCGGATGATCACGATATCGGCGTCAAGTGCTGTGGTTTGGCTCTCGGGGTTGATCATCATACTGTCCCTGGTGGCCGCCAGTGCTGGCCTGTTCTGGCAAGATGGAGAAGGTCCGACGACGGTCACCACGGTGCATGGCGAAACCGTGGAATTGCAGGGGGAGGGGGTGTACCGCTACGACTCCATCCTCAAGGCCGGTGCAAACAAGGGCGCGGATGTGGTTACCCTGGTGGTAAGCATCCCCCTCCTGCTCGTCGCTACGTATTTCTTCCGGCATGGGTCGCTCCGGGGAGCCTGGCTGCTCACCGGCACGCTCGTCTGGTTCCTCTATCTCTATGCCAGCCTGGCACTGGGAACGGCGTACAACAATCTGTTCCTGCTCTACGTCGCTCTCTTCTCCGCGGCGCTTGGTGCCTTCGTGCTGGCGTTCGGGTCCATTGACCTGCAGGCATTGCCTGCCCAAGTCTCGTCCCGCCTGCCACGCCGCGGCCTTGCGTTCTTCATGATCGGGAGTGGCGTTGTCACCTTGGGTGTCTGGATCGAGGCACCGATCAGCGCACTTATCAAGCGCCAGCCGCCCAGCGTGATCGAGCACTCCACGACGCTCTTCACGCACGCCCTGGATCTGGCGATCATTGTCCCGGCCGCGATCCTGGCTGGTGTCCTGATTCTGCGTCGTGCTCCATTGGGTTACCTGATGGCGTTCTCGTTACTCATCCTTGAGGTCCTGCTGGCGCCGATGATTGCGTTGCAGACAGCGTTTCAGCTCCAGGCAGGCGTGACATTCACCACTGCTGAAATCGTAGGCCCCATTGGCGGATTCGTCGTCATCGCGCTGATTGCGATCTGGTTCCTTGTCGCCCTCCTGCGCACCATCGGCGTAGACGAATCAGCGCTGCAACAGAGTGGGGCAACCAGCTACCAATGTTGTGAGCAAGGCAGTGACCGCGATGCGCTTCGTGCTGATGGACTTGTACATCAGACCCGTGCACGATTGGAGGAATGGTGATGAAACACCTTCAGAAGGCCGCAAGCCTGTTATTCGGTGTGCTGCTGATCCTGCATGGTGTGGCACACGGCCCGGGAGTGCTCGGCTCGTGAAACATGACAACCTTTGAAGATATTTCTCACCACCCCAACATCCTGTTGGAGCATGCGGATGACGGAGTTGTCTCTCCGCTTGGCGTCCTCTTCCTGCTCGCGGGGCTGACATTCATCGGGGCTGGAATCGGGGTACTGCGTCGGGCACCGTGGTGGCCACCAGCAGTGGCAGCTGCGCTTTCCCTCTCGCTTGTGGTGACGATCCTCTGGTCGAAGGACGCGATCGCCGGACTTGTCATCAACATCGCCGTGCTCATTGTGCTCGGCCTGATCGCGCTTGGGTCGCATCTCCAGCAGCAGAACCGAGGGCTGCGTCAAGCGAAACCTGTGTAGGGCAAGGATGCGAGCGCAACCTGCCATCATGAGCCGAGCGACCAGGAAGAAGCATCTAACGGCTTCAACATCGGTCGTTCAATAGATGAGAGACCGGCGGACGCACTGTTTGGCGGTCTCGTTACATGGATCTTGTCAATGGTAGATATCCGCCCTGTGAAGGCACTTGCGCAGTCGTCGGCCCAATGCGACCTGCGCCATACCAACCTTCACTCCGAATTCGATGCTTGAGCAATATTGACACGTTCTTGTAACGCCTCAGGGAGAATCGTGATCGGTTCTGAGACATACATTCCCCTAGTCTTGCCATAGCGCAACTCGCTCGCTTGTCGATGTGTCACTGCGAGCACAGCTCTGAGGGACGCTCATGGGAGGCTCTTATGTACCAGCGAATTGTTGTACCCCTCGATGGCTCCGACCTGGCCGAGCGTGCCCTCGTTGAAGCTGAAACGCTGGCCACCCTGACCCACGCGCCAATTCATCTTGTCCGCGTGATCGATGGGACTGCTGACCACACGGCTGCCCCGTACACCGCGATGCTCAACCCTCTAGCACTCTCTGCGTCGCTCGCCGACGAGATCGACTCGGTCCGGCAGTACCTGGGATCTGCTGCCCAACGGATTGCAGCCCGGGGATACGAGGTGAGCCACGAGCTCCGGCACGGACAGGTTGTGGATCAGCTGATCGCCGTCTCGAAACCGGGTGATCTCCTTGTCATGGCGTCCCATGGCCGGAGCGGGATCAGCCGCTGGTTCATGGGAAGCATTGCCGAGGATCTCGTCCGCCGCGTGTCCATACCCGTGTTGCTGGTCAAGGCCTCATCCTATACTGGAAGCGGGAAGGGATCGGGACGAACGCTAGCCGGCGCAATGACCGGTGAAACGGCCATGACAGCGACCCGATCCTGGTAACCAGTGGTTCAGTCCGACGAGCGGGGGGTCTGGTAGTGGCGCAAGGTTATGGATCGGTCAACGGGCAAACGCCGTCGGATGAATCCAGCAAATCCTCCCCGCCCAATCTTGCTGTCGTCGCCGCCTATATCGCTGCTCTCGATGTCGCATCTGAGGTCCAGCTGTCGGTAGTGCTACAGCGGTTGGTCGATCTTGCGCGTGACGTCATTCCCTCCAAATACGCTGCCCTTGGTGTCTCCGACGAGCACGGCCACATCACCGAGTTCATCACGTCCGGCATCAGCTCCCTCGAACGGGCGCGGATCGGGCCAATCCCACAGGGGCACGGTATGCTCGGCGCCCTTATCCGCGACCGCTCGCCAATGATCGTGCCCAATATTGGCGAGGATCCCCGATCCGTGGGCTTCCCACCCCATCACCCGCCAATGCATTCGCTGCTGGGTGTGCCTCTCCTGATCGGAGATCGTGTGGTGGGGAACCTCTATCTCACCGAGCGCCTAGAAAACCGGAACTACGACGAATCCGACCTGCAGGCGATCCAGATCCTTGCTGCGCACGCCGCAACCGCAATCGATCGCGCCCAGCTCTTCTCGGAAGTCGGGGACAGCCGGCGGCGAGCCGAGGAGCAGCGGGATCAGCTACGCGTCATCCTCGACAGCCTTCCCTCCGGCGTCATCATCCAGACCGCCCCCGAAGGCGAGATCGAGCTCGACAACGCCACCGCCCGCGAGATGGTGAGCCCACGCCCCGGCTCCGATACCCCCGGACGGCATTATCACTTCCTGCGCGCGGACGGCAGCCCGTTGCCCCGGATCCAATGGCCCGCCATGCGTGCCCTTCGCGGCGAGGTCGTACGGAATCGTCAGCTCACGCTCCGCATCGGCGATGATCGTACGGTGCCGGTGCTCGTCCAGGCGGTGCCATTGCGTAATCGCCTTGGCGAGGTCGTCCGGGCGGTCGTTGTGTTTCAGGACGTCACCCGGCTCCGGGAGGCGGAACAGCTCAAGGACGACTTCCTGTCGTTGATCTCACACGAATTCCGCACGCCTCTCACCGCAATCCACGGCGGCGCCCACCTGCTGGCGCAACGCGGGGAGACGCTGGACCGCGAAACGCAGCAAGCGCTGCTCACCGATATCGTCACCGAAAGCACCAGGCTCGAGCAGATGCTCGCCAACATGCTTACCCTCACGGCGATCCAGGCGGGACGGCTGGAACCCGGAACAGAACCGCTCCTCGTGCCCCCGTTGGTACGTGGAGCCTCCGCGACCGCCGAGGCAAAATCACGCGATCACCGGTTTGTTGTCGATATCTCCAACAGCGTTCCACCGGTGGAGGGGGATGCCGAGCTCCTCAACCAGGTGCTTCGCAACCTCTATGAGAACGCGGCGAAATACTCACCGCCCGGGAGCACGATCACCACGTATGTCACCTGTGATAACGGCAGCATAACGATTCATGTCGCGGATGAGGGCGCCGGCATCGCCACCGAGCACCTGGGCACGGTCTTCGAGCGGTTCCGCCGGCCGGGCGCCGACCCTACCGTGCGGGGCATGGGACTGGGGCTCTACCTGAGCCGCCACCTGATCGAGGCCCAGGGCGGGCAGATCAGGGTCTCCTCACCCGGCCCGGGCAAGGGTGCAACCTTTTCCGTGACCTTGCCGGTCTCATCCGACTGGTCAGACACCTGATCGCCGCTCTTCGCTCCATGTCGAGCATCAGGGCGGGATACTCATTGGCCATTCACATCGATTTGGAGGAACCAGCGTGCGCAAGCAGCTCGTGCTAGTGGTTGATGACGAAGCGTCGATCGTGCGACTGCTTCGGGCTACCCTGGAAGCCGACGGGTTCGGGGTAGCGACCGCCGATCGGGGCCCGACGGCACTCAACATCATCAATACCGAACGGCCGGACCTCGTCGTGCTCGACGTGATGATGCCGGAGATGGACGGGTTCGAAACCCTGCGCCGGATCCGCAGCCAGAGCCAGGTTCCACGAGTGCCGGTCATCATGCTGACCGCTCGCACGGGCGATATCGACAAGTTACAGGGTTTCCAGAGCGGGGCGGACGATTACGTCACCAAACCCTTCAATCCGGATGAGCTCCTTGCCCGGATCACTGCTGTCCTTCGCCGCAGCGGTGGCGATTCACCAGCCACCACGAACCAGATGCTGCGTTATCCCGACCTGGAGATCGATCTTGACCAGCGACGGGTTCTCGTCAGGGGCGAGGAGATTCGTCTCAGCCGGACCGAATGGGCGCTCCTGAGCCAGTTGGCGGGGAATCCCGGCCGGATCATGCTTCATGCCGAGCTGCTCACCCGCATCTGGGGGCCTGAGTTCCGCGATGAGGTGCATTACCTGCGAACCTGGGTGAGCCGGCTGCGAGCAAAGCTCGAACCCGATGCAGGCGACGAATCGATCATCTCGACCTTCCCTGGTGTGGGGTACCGGCTGGAACCACCAGGAGGTTCCCCGGCGCGACAGGAATAGGGCACAGCGGGAGGCGACTGCCAGCGCATCTAGGGAGCATCCATGGAGCCCAATGCGCGAAGGCGATGGCCCCACCACACGCCCTACCCCCTCACTCAGCATTCAGTTTCAGGAATATCTATTGCAGGTCTGTCGAAGTCTCCATCTGATACCTCGACAGACCTGGCCGATTGCCACTCACGATGCCGGGTCTACCCCATCTCCCATCCGACCCGAGGAGTCGCGGAGAACTCCGGCCGTTCCCGGGTGCCCTGCACGTACGAGCGAAGGAGATGTTCCGTCACCAGAGCCAGACCGATCGTGGCCGGTATGAGGACGACCAGCATCACCGGCTGGGCTGATGGATCTCCCTTCGCCTGCATCACCACGGCCATGCCTATGATGGAGCCCACGAGGCATGTCGCGAATGTCGCCAGACCGTACGCAGCCTTGATGGCCGTCCGGTTCCGGCGAATGAGCCCCACGCCGGTCGCCAGCAGCAAGGGGATCATGAAGCCGAAGTCGAGCAGCTTGATCAGCCAGAAGATGGTCGGCCCTTCCTGATACTCGGCCGTCGCGCTGCCGATGTAGACAAGCCGGATCTGCTGCGCCCAGGCAAGCGCGAAAAAGCTCCCAAGCCCGAGAAAGATGCCCGCCATCGTCCGTCGCAGGCGATTGGGGGGAGGGACGTCCCCGTTTGGCCCAGCTGTCCCCAGGCAAAGGCGGCAATGGCGGCCCCGCCAGCGACCAGCCCGGCATAGAGCGGGAAGAACTTCTCCACGTTGCCGTCATAGCGGCCATATTCCTGCCCAATAACGGCCGTCGTATAGGTGTAGACAGCGTAGAGGGCGGGGCCCAGGGCGAGTGGGGGAGCCAGGCGATGGCCACGCAGCCAAAGCACCCCGGCGGCGACAGCCATCGGGGCAACAACTGCGAGGGAGACGACCTCACCGCCAACGAACTGATTCTCGATGTTGGCGGACGTGCGGAACGTAATGGCCTTGAGGACAAGCGGGCCAAGGATTGCGCTCGCGGCAATCCCGGCACCAAGCGCAATCGAGCAAATGCCCGCAAGGCGGGACCGAATCATCACCCAACTCCTTTCGGATGACCTGACCGGGATAAGACGCTGATGAAAGGGCGTCTCACCGGGGAGCCGAATCCAGCCCTCGACGTCAGGTTAGCGGGATCGCCGTTGCAGACAGGTAACGAACTGGTCACCGCGGTTACAAAGTCATGCCAGGTTTTGGGCCATGGAATTGACACGGGTTTGTAACACCGGCTCTCGCATTTTTGTCCGGTTTGCAATGCCCTCAATGACACACTACGGCCATGACAAGAGAGCTTCGTACCGACCGAAAGGTCGAGCGCGCGGGGCATCTCCTGCCCATTGCATAGCAGGAACAAACCGACGCATCTATCAGGAGAGGACCAGGCAACATGGCACGGCAGACATCACCACAGGCAGTGACCCGGAGACGATTCATGGGCATTGCAGGCCTGACAGGGGCTGGAGCGATCGGCACCGCACTGTCACCAGTCAATGTCCGTATCGAACGGGAACCGGCAGCTCTGGCGCAATCGACCGATCACGACCATGAGAAGGTGGCGTCAGCCCAGACCACCAGCAAAAAGAAGGATGAGCCAACCGCCGACGAGATGGATGCCATGCATGAGGCGGGCATCAAGTCCTTTCCGGCGAAGACTGAGGGACTCGGCGGCCAGCCGCTTGAGTATGAGATGGATGGCGACGTCAAGGTCTTCAGCCTCACCTGCCAGGTGACGAACTGGGAGTTCGCCCCGGGCGAGTTTGTCGATGCCTGGACGTACAACGGCGTAGTTCCCGGTCCGGAGATCCGGGTCACCGAGGGGGACAAGGTCCGATTCGAGGTGACCAACGAACTGCCGCAGAGCACGGCGGTTCACTGGCATGGGCTGGTCGTGCCCAACAACCAGGACGGCGTGCCGTTCATCACCCAGCCTCCCATCAAGCCGGGTGAAACCTACACCTATGAGTTCCAGATCCGTGACGGCAATGCTGGCACCCACATGTACCACTCGCACCATAACTCGGCATTCCAGGTCACCCAGGGTCTCCTGGGATCGTTCATCGTCGAGCCAAAGGATCCGTCCAGCCGGCCCGCCTTTGACCGGGAGTACACCATCGTCCTGAATGACGGACCAATCGGCGGCTTCAGCCTCAATGGCAAGAGCTTCCCCGCGACCCAGCCGCTCATGGCCAAGAAGGGCGAAAAGATCCTGGTCCGGTACATGAACGAAGGCTTGATGATTCACCCCATGCACCTGCACGGGATGCCGATGACCGTCACCGCCGCGGATGGGTACCTCTTGCCCCAGCCCTACCTGTGCGACGCGCTCAACATCGCCCCTGGTCAACGCTTTGAGGCCATCATCGATGCAACGGAGCCGGGCACCTGGGCCTTCCATTGCCACATCCTGAGTCACGCCGAATCCGAGCATGGAATGTTCGGCATGGTGACTGCCCTGATTGTGGAGGAATAGGGAGGGAGAACGTTACGATGCGCCGGACCCGGTTGGTGTCCCAGCGGCTGCTCGATGCAGGGCTTCTGCCCACCGCGCTCGGAAGAACCGCCATCGACCGAGGATACTGGCGCATCGTAATCCGTAGTACTACCGGTCGTTCCTGTTACGCATGGACTGACAAGTTGACCCTGGGCCGCTCCAAGGATTGGCCCAAGGTCTCCATTTTCCATCCCCCGCGGTCGTCAGGAACCCCATACCCATTCCCGTGATTAACTCGATGCCCCGGCACGTTCCCGAGGCCAATCCTGCTTCGGACCGAAAGCACCGGCGAGCCGATCTCCTTCACGTACTCCTTCACCTCCTCGTGCTACGATGCGCAATCGAGATCGTACATGCGATCAAGGCTGCGGATCTGGAGGCGTGCGGGCCAATGGAACGGACAAATCCCAACGGGAACTTACGTATCGGTCTGGCGGCCGCGCGGAACGCGCCGTCGGTGGAAGAGCGTCTCCAAATCGTGGACCGATTCCTGGGGGAGGCTGCCGCGCGCGAGGTGGCCATCGTCTGTTTCCCGGAGGCCTATATCCCCGGCCTGCGGGGCCAGGACGTTGAGGTCCCGCCCCACGATCAGGTCCGTCAGGATGCGGCGCTCGAAGAGATCCGTGCCTCAGCCCAGCGGCACGGCGTAGCAGTCGTTATCGGGATGGAGTGGGAAACCACCCTGGGGCTGCACAACGTCGCCTTCGTCGTCTCGCGTGATGGTGTCATCGAAGGCTACCAGGCGAAGAACCAGATCCCACCGGAAGAAGAGCCGTTCTACGTACCCGATGGGCGGCGGCGACTGTTCGAGGTCGACGGTGTCCCGTTCGGCATCACCATCTGCCATGAGGGTTGGCGCTATCCCGAGGCCGTCCGCTGGTCGGCGGTACGCGGCGCGCGCGTCGTCTTTCACCCTCAGGTCACCGGCAGCGACCGCACCGGTGTGACCATCGATCGCTGGGGAGACCCGGCTTCTCCCTACTACGAGAAGGCGATGGTGGCGCGCAGCGTGGAGAATACCATCTACTTCGCCAGCGTCAACAACGCCATGCGCTACCAGGATTCCGCGACCAGCCTCATCGATCCAGATGGGGTGTGCGTGGCCCATGTTCCCTATGGTCAGGAGCAATTGCTGGTGCACGACCTCGACCTGTCGCGGGCAACAGGCTTTTGCGCCCGGCGCTTCAACCCGGCCTTCTATCCGGCAACCTGAGCGTCATTGACGCCTGAAATGCGGTGCTTCCTGACTGTCACCCGTCTCTGAGGGGAGACGGGTGACAGTTCTCCTCGGTTCCTGCAACCCACTGGCATGGACAGGTTTTGAGTCGCACCAGTCCTTGCGTATTGATGGATTCCTGCTCGCAGATGCAGCGTAAACGCCTGCCGGATCAGGAGGACTCGTGCCCCCATTCCGCCTCTAGCCGAAGACCAGGATCTGAGCCACCCAGATCACGACGCCGGACAGGTAGGCAACCAGTACGGGCAATGCAGCAATTCGCATGTAGGCAAGCGACGTGAGCGCATTCACCCTTCCCATCACCACGACGCCGGCGGCACTTCCGATGATGAGGTGTGATCCCCCCGTGCCAACGGTGTAGGCCAGCAGGGACCAGAGGCTGGAATCCGATGTGGGGATCGTATCGATGGCCACGGCGGTCAGGGGCACATTGTCAACGATCGCCGACCCCCATCCCATCAGTATGCTCCCGGCTGCGACCCGGGAAAAACTGGGAACAGCCCCAAACAGGGTCTGGGACACTTCTGCCAGGACGCCCAATGAGTCCAATGCCGCCACGCTGAGCAGGATACCGACAAAGAAGATCAGGGAGGAATAATCCACCTCCCTGAGCACTTCCTGGATATCGTGCTCCATCCTGGTCAGGGGGGCCGTTCCCCCCTCCACTTCCCCGTGAGGGTGTTGGGCCCGCTGTCCCATCAAGCTGAACAGGACCCCCACGACACCGAAGCCAAATCCCAGGCCGAGGAAGGGGGGCAGGTCGAACTG
>DASYWM010000024.1:0-9601 GCA_035936075.1 Thermomicrobiales bacterium | reverse complement strand
CCAGTGAGGGACGGCAACGTCGCGCAGTGCATTGATGAGGGCGATCGCCAGAACGGCAAAGAGGGTCAGTGCTGCGCCGACCCGCAAGTCAATGCGAAAGAGCAGGGCCAGCACTCCGACGCCGAGCAGGGCATTGCCGAGAACATAGACCGTGAAACGCGAGAAGAAGTTACCCAGCTTAGCGACATCACCATCCACCCGCTCAATGAGCGCGCCAGGTGTGGTTGCGTTGTGAAATGATGCATCGAGCCTCAGCACGTGCAGCGCGAGATCGTTGCGGAGGTTGTTCGTGGCGGTCCATCCGACATTCTCCGCCAGCCATATTTCAGCGAGATTGACCACCTGCGTGACGAGGGCAATGGCCAGGAAGAGCCCGGCAAACCAAAGGAGGGTACTCACCGGCTCGCCCGCGGAGGCGCGGTCGATGAACTGGCGGAGGATCTGAGGTGCCCCAAGTTGCAGCGCAATGCTGACGAGCAGCAGCAGGCCCAGGACGGTCGTGCGCTTGCCTTGGGGCTTCAGGTAGGTTGCGAGCAAGCGCCAGTACTGGCGCAAGGAGATCCGCACGTTTGAGTGTGCTCCGGAAACGTACTTTCAGGTGCTCAAGCAAGAAGCAGGCAACCCACTGTAGCACGGCCCATATTCACTGTGTCTGGTGGGGCAGCACCGGAAAAAGCAGAGGCTATTGCTGTAACGCAGCCGCGGCTGCAGCCGGGAACACGCGCCAGGCTCCGGCCGAATATTCGCCCGATGTCGCTTCACAATATGTGGGCCGATGGAGACCGAATCCGTTGAATGACCAGCGGGATGGAGCCCTGACTGCTTATCGTTTCCTGGGATCTGTGCCGTCGTGCTGGACAGTGTTGTCGATACGCCCATTGATGAGCCAGAGCGGCGAAGCCGACGGGCGCAATTTCACGCCTTTCGTGCAGAACCCATCTGGACGAGGCCGTGCCGATGGGCGTGGGCAGCCGCGGCAGCCCGTGAGGAGGCTCCGATTTTGGCCCGGAGCCGCTTGACGTGCGTTGCCGCGGTCTGTGGGCTGATAAAGAGCGTATCCGCAATCTCTCGGTTGGAGTAGCCCTCAGCCACCAGGCGCAGAACCTGCATCTCGCGCGACGTGAGGCCACTATAGTACGGGTTGGCGGGGATCTGATCCATTTCTTTGGATGGACGAAACTCGAGTTCCAACGCTTCCGCAATGACGGTTTGCAGATCCGCGTTTCGTCCCGATTCCCATTCCGCGGAAAAGGTGTCCTCGTCCAGGACCGACCGTATCTCATGCAAGGCGTTGTCAAGCAATCGCATGACCGCAAGTGAAAGAGATGCCCTGATCGAGTCGTAGAGGGCTTGTGCTGATGCAAGCAGACGGGTCGCGAACGAGAAGTCTCCCCTGGTTACGGCGATGGTGGCAATGCCGAGTAGGGCATCCGCGATGCCGACCTGGTTCCCGAGCTCGGACTGCAGGATCAGGCATTCCCGGTACATTGCTGCTGACGCGGCCTGATCCCCCTGCTCCAGACGAGCATCACCGAGATTGGACAGAATAGCGCCCAGGAGTCCGGACGGCCCGAGTCCCCGTGCGATGATGAGCCCCTCCTCAAGCAGCGCAACGCCTCGTTGCTGGTCCCCATGGGTGAGCTTCATCAAGCCATAATTGGTCAGGATTGTGGCGAGTACCTCGGCCTGGCCGCCTTGCCGTGCCAGCCCGAGCGCGCGTTCGAAGAGCGTCGTTGCCTGATCGATGTCACCCTTGGCTTCAATAACCATTGCGAGATTCGACAAGGCTCGTGTCATCGCGACATCATCATTCAGGTGAGCAGCGATGCACAGGCTCTCATTGTGCAGGGCTTTCGCACGGTCGAACTCCCCTCGGGTTCTCGCGATCCGCCCGGCGCCATCAAGGAGCTTTGAGCGTAAGGCGGACTGATCCTCACGCGACCGCAAGAGCGCGGACTCCAGCCACTCGCTGCCTTCGACAAGATGACCGCGAATCCACCAGAACCAGACCAGCGCGGCGGCGAGGCGAAGCCCAAGCTTGGGATCCTCCTGGCTGAGCGACCATGTGAGGGCCACCCGCAGATTCGCGAGTTCTCCTTCCAGCCGGTTTGGCCACTGGCCGGACAATTGCCCGATTGATAATGCTGGTTCAGCCTCTTCCGCGAGACCGGTGAAATACTCCGCATGTCGCCTTTGGGCGTCTGCTGCGTCGCCGCTCGCCTCGAGCCGTTCGAGTGCATACTCCCGGATCGTTTCGAGCATCATGAACCGCGGTTCTCCAGCGATCACCTCGCGCCTGAGCAGCGCATTCTCCAAGAGCTCGGAAAGGGCGTCCATCGTCTGGCAAGAAGTGGCTGCTTGGGATGAAAGAGGGGACGATGTCGCCCCCCCGCCGACCACATATTCAGCTGCTGCAAGGTCGAAACCGCCCGCGAACACAGCGAGGCGCTCAAATGCCCCCTGATCCGGAGCCGGAAGTTGCTCGTAGCTCCAGTCTATGGCGGCCCTCAGCGTCTGGTGTCGCTCGGGGAGCGTGCGGCTTCCCCTCGTGAGCAGGTCTAGGCGATGCGTCAGACGCTCGAGGAGTGACGTGAGCGAGAGCACCTGGAGCCGCGCCGCGGCCAGTTCGATGGCCAATGGCAGTCCATCGAGACGGGCACAGATCGTCGCAATCGAAGCCGCGTTGTCAGCGTTGATCTGAAAGCCCGGATCAATGGCGCGGGCACGCTCCACAAAAAGCTCGACCGCTTCAATATGTGCAAGCGCTGCGAGAGGAGGGAGGTGCGACAGATCAGGTAATGCAAGAGGCGGCACGTCGATAATGTGCTCACCCTTTATATGAAGCGGGCTGCGGCTGGTTGCAAGCACCTTCAGGGTGGAACATGACGCCAGCAGCTCCGCGATCCCTGACGTGGCTGCGGGAAGATGCTCCATGTTATCCAGCAGGAGCAGCAGAGGCTTTTCGCCCACATATTCGGCGATGAGCCTGGGAAGCGGTGCAGTGCCGGTATGGTCCACGCCGAGCATGGTGGCGACTGTCGGTAGAACCAGTTCCGGGTCACGGAGAGGGGCCAGGGAGATACTCGCCACATCGCAATTACCCCGCGCGGCGCGAACTGCAAGGACTTCCAGGGCAAGCCGGGTTTTGCCTACACCACCCGGTCCTGTCAAGGTGACCAGGCGAATGTCAGCCTCGCCGAGCAGATTGCACGCGAAACGGATCGGCTGTTCCCGGCCGATAATCGGAGTGAAGGGTACCAGTGCCATGCGAGTGTGGACCAGGTTTGGCAAGACGGACACGCTGCCCTCTGTCAACGACGTTGTGACATGTAAGATGCTTGGATTGTGTGGCAGGCTTACTGGTTTGTCAACGCTACAGTCGTTTGGCGGACCTTCAGGCCCCTTCAAAAGCGCATTTCATGACCCAATGAGGAGACCCGGATCCTGTCCGGTTACTTGCTCATCCTGGAGTTGACCTGTTCCACCAACCTGCGAAGCGTGGCACCGACTCTTCCACGGTGGGTAAGTACCTCGCGTAGGTGCCCATCGAATTACCCAATTCGGGGTACAGACGATCCGGTACGTAGGCCAATACACTCCATATATTGGATTCCAAATAGAAGCAGCGTGTCACTATCATCATCAGAGCTTTGGGGACGACACATCTCTGCATCATGCCCCCAGCTATCTACCTGAGTGAGGCAACCCGCAATGCTGACTCCGCATGCTCGCCGAACCTCCCGGTCCCAGGTACAGGGACCTTCGTTCCGATCCGTCGATGAACCCTTCTATAAAAGTTCCCAGTTTGGCTATACCGTTACCTGGGCAACTCCCTGGGCCGTTGCCGAAAGTGACGTCATGGATGTACGCAGTCCTGCTCCGGGAACCGACGGAATCGCGATCTGTATGCAAGACTGTGAGATCGCCGAGGTGCACATCGTCGGGGCTGATCGGCGAGACCTCCTTGATGCTGTAGAGACTGCTCGGTTCTGGGCCTCTGCCGCGTATCTCTCGGAGTTTACGGAGTCTGGCACCAAGGTCGTGCTGTCCCAATGCTGTGCCAAGACCGCGGCTCTCGTCATGGTCAGCCCGGGCAACACTCCGGAGAATCGGATTGTCACGGTGAAGGAGAGCTACGATCTGGGCCCGAGGGTCTCGATCCGCTCCACCTTCACGGCCGATCTGGCGACCTTCCACGAGGCGTTCGGGAGCTTGCAGCAGAGTGTCCTGATCGATGGCCGTGCCCCGTTACGCTGCTTTGACGCCGATGTCTTGCTGGCCGTGCTGCCCTGATACCTTGATTTAACTTCTTGCTCACCACTCTTGCCGAAGTCACCGGTTGTCCCCCATTGATGCCGGGGACTTCGGCGAAATTAGTGAATTGAGCAGTTCAGGGATGTTCCACCTGCCTCGCAGATATCTGGTGTGTCGCCATTGTGCCGCCACCAGGCACCATCTTGTTGAGTACCAGTCAGTGGCATGACCTTCACGACTGGTTCGTCCAATCAGACGTGTGAGAGATCGCACCGTATCTCTTACCCGGCTTGCTTCAGGACGGCGACCGCGGCGGCCTGGGAGCGCACACCCAGCTTCTGCCGTATGTTCGCCATATGGCGCTTCACGGTGTGTTGGCTTACGTAGAGCGAACTGGCGATCTCGGATGAGGTCATTCCGGACGCGACGAGCTGCAGGACCTCCATCTCTCGTGGAGAGAGAACGGTCTCAATTCGTGGGTTGGCAGTCGTCACACTGGCACCGATGGGAGCGTCTGCCAGGTTGAACGCCAGAAATTCCTCGGTGACGTCGTGCAGCGATAGTGCTGTCTGATTCGTTCCAAGCGGTTCGTCCGGGTCCAGGTTCAAACCCTCCCGGATGCGATGAATTGCATCCTCAAAATCGGGTTGCTCGAGCGGTGCTCGCGTGATGCCCCTGGTGCGGCGAATGTGCTCACTCACGGTCGCGATGCGCCAGCCAAGGTCGAACGCACCAACCCCGGCCAAAGCAGAAACAACGACGTCGAGGCCCAACACAATGTTGGCCCGATCCTGAACTTCTAGGAAGATCGGGAGTACTTGCTGAAGGTTATGGATGGCATGACGGTGATTTCCGCCAGCGCGATCGATATGCGCGAGATAGAGAAGGTCCATCCCGATGCTCTGGATGTCACCGCATGCCCGATCGAGGTTGAGTGCCTTCTCGAAACGGGACCTGGCCGCTGGAAGGTTCCGGTCGAAGTACTCCAGCAAACCGATGCCGAAGCGCCCGGCGCCAAGTTCGAACGATGCGGCCGGATTAGTTGAAGCGAGTTCTATCACCTCTTCCATCTGTCGGATCGCTGCAGCCTTGTTCTTGCCCTCGTCCGATAGGGTGTAGGCCGTACCCAGGAGTGCCCAGAGAGCGGCAGTTGACGCACGGTCTGGCAAGAGTTGGAGACCTACCCTAAAGTGCCGATCTGCCAACTCCACCTGTCGCTGCTCGAACGCCAGCCATCCTGCGGTGACATGAGCCGAGCCCCGGACGTGGGGAGAGATATCGTCCGGTGCGATTCCAAGAAGCTGCTCAATACGTGGCAAGGCCCACGTGTGATAGCCACGCGTGTACCAGAACCAAAACATTGGCTCCATCAACTCCAGGGCACGCTCTACCAGTTGAGGCATGGTCAGGGCGCGGTCCAGAATGACCTGGATATTGGAGTGTTCCTGTTCCATGCGCCGGAGCCAGTGCAACTGCTCGCGATCATGCCAGTGAGTCGCCGCTTCCCGGGCCACGCTGAGATAGGCAGCGGCGTGCCTTTCACACGCGCCTACATATAGATCAGGCTGTTGCTGCAACAGCCGAAGTGTCGTCGCTTGCACCGTCTGGAGTATGAAGAATCGGGGTACGGACTGGGCCTCTCCGGCCACACGCTTGATCAGGCTCTTGTCTGCGAATGAGAGCAGGGTGTCCCAGCCATCGAACGGTGAGGGTGCCTCGACCACCGTGGCCGCAATCTCCGGTGTAAAGTCGCCCACAAGCACCGCGAGCTGAAGGAACCTGTCTCGCTCCTCCGGGCTGAGCAGGCTCAGGCTCCATGCCGCCATATTCATCAACGACTGTTGCCGCTCTGGAAAGTCGCGGGGTCCTCCTGAGAGTGATGGCAGATCTTGCTCCAGGCGTTGGCGAAGAGCCGCCGGGGAAAGGTGGCGTGTCTGGGCGCCCGCAAGCTCAATGGCGAGCGGCAGCCCATCCAGAATACGGACAATGGCGGCAATGTCTGAAGCATTGTCATCCGTGAGCTCAAAATTCGGATCTACCTTGCGCGCGCGAAGAACGAAGAGCTCAACCGCACTGGAGTGTTCTGCCGCGCCTGCGGTGATCGCATGGTCCTCCTCGGGCAAGGCTAACGGCCGGAGCCAGAGCTCTTGTTCCCCTCGCAATCGCAGGGCTTCCTGGCTGGACGCAATAAGTATGACTCCGGGACATCGGCTTAATAACTTTGAGAGATCGGCGAAGCCATCGATAACGTGCTCGCAGTTGTCCAGGATTAGGAGGACCTCGCGTTCGCGCAATGCCCCGCAAATGGCTTCACAAAGTGCTTCTGGCCCAGGCTCCCTGTCTCGATCCGGGATAGAGAGCGTATGCGCAACGAGCTCCCATACATTTTCCTTATCAGCTACGGCAAAAGAGATAAAAAACGTGCCATCCCGGAACAAGTGAGAGAGCTCCCAGGCCGCCGTCAAGGCAAGACGGGTTTTGCCGACACCACCGGGTCCGACAATGGTGAGAAGCCGCGTGGAGCACTGCTCTACTATGGAGATAACTTGCGCAAGCTCATGGTCACGCCCAACAAACTCGCCGCTAGGGAGGGATGGAATGGCAACCTCCGGGCTGTCCGGCACAATTCATCCTCCATACTCATTCACCAGTGCCCGACTCAAGCCAACTGATTTTCGATAAATATTTCCATAAACCGCCCACAAAATTGATGTGGAAATAGATGAAAACGATCTGAGTCGAGGGCGTGCTACTCACGAGTCTGGCGAGCCGGCTCGATAACCGGAAACACTCCGTACCACCTTGTCCTGGCGTGTATCCTTACCAGTTTACGATAGCTAACCAGATATTATCACAGGTCCCCTCCAGACTTGCTTCTTCCGGTGAGAGGGTCACCTCCCTGCCGAGGTACGTGGCGGTTGCTCGATACCGCGCTTTCCCGATGGGTCGGTCCCTCCCAGTCATGTAACGTCGCGTACGGGAACTATCTGCAAGCCCTCAGCGAACAGAGTTGTTCAACCCAACGTTCCCAATGCACCGTCTCTGTTCCTGCACTGGGCGTGTAGCAGGCGACGCGGGCAGTGTCAGGGAAGATTGCGGTGTTCAGCGGAAATGGCCCAATGGGGCCATTCACAGAACTGGCATGTCGCTGGCAACATGGATTTGGGGACAAAACATTAAATGACTGCATCCTGCACCATATGTGCTACGAACCATAGCGAGGCAACCCGCAATGCTGAATCCGTATGCAATCAGATCCTCCCGGTCCCGGTCCCCGGTGCGTCCCTCCCACTTGACCGAAGAACCCCTCTATCGAAGTCCCCAATTCGGATATGCCGTGACGTGGACCTCTCCCTGGGGCACCATCGGCAGCGACGGGACAGGCACTGCCCTCCCGGAGTCGGATGTAGATGGTCTCACGGTCGTTATGCAAGGAACTGAATTGGCGGAGGTCCGTATCATCGGTGCCGATCGGCGAGACCTCCTGAGCGCGACGGAAACGGGACGGTTCTGGGTCTCTGCCGCGTATCTCTCGGAGTTTACGGAGTCTGGCACCAGGGTCGTGCTGTCGGAGTGTTGCGCGAAGACCGCCGCTGTCGTGATGGTGAGCCCTGGGGAAATGGTTGGGACGGCAGTGGTCACGGTGAAGGAGAGCTACGATCTGGGCCCGAGGGTCTCGATCCGCTCCACCTTCACGGCCGATCTGGCGATCTTCCACGAGGCGTTCGGGAGCTTGCAGCAGAGTGTCCTGATCGATGGCCGTGCCCCGTTACGCTGCTTTGACGCCGATGTCTTGCTGACCGTGCTGACCTGATACCACCATTTGACACCTTGCCGTCCTGCACCACACATCAACACCCTCGACCGTGTCAGGGAACGGCCGAGGGTGTTGATGTGTCTGACCCGGTGTGAGCCGGGTGCGGGGTGACCTGATGTACGGCAAGCACTGTCCGGCGAACCCGGCTCGTCCCGTCCAATCCCTTGGTGCCGTTCCTGGCCCGAACCCAGGAGTAGGCCCGGGTCGTTTGGCATCAGGCCACTCGTAAGCTGGAAAACTCACGCTCGTGTTCTACCAGTGCTCCCGGTGGAGCACATCATCGAGGGGGCGACGCCCGCGCTTGAGTGAGCCGGATTTCATGTCCGGCGCGGGGTGGCCGATCATCGTGACACCGATGGGGAGATACTCGCCTGGAATCCCGAGCGCATCCTGCAAACGTTTCGGCTCCATGACACCGACAAAGGCAGTGCCCAGACCTTCGTTTACCGCAGCGAGCAGGATCAGCATGAGCGCGGCACCGGCGTCGGTATGCCAATACGGGATCGGCCAGTTGATCTCTTCCTGCCCCTTGCCCTTCTTGTCGGGTTCGTTGTACCGGTCGTGGTACACCTGCTCACTGGTGCAGATCACAATCTGGACCGGTGCCCCGGAGATAAACGGCGCGTGACCGGACCGCACGTACCACTCCTCGCCCGCAATCTCGGCGATTACCTGGAGAGTTTCCTCCCGGGTCACCACTACGTAGACCACACCCTGACTGAACCCGGCGCTCGGCGCATGCTGCCCCGCTTCGATGATGCGCTCGATCGCCTCGTCCGATACAGGCTCGTTCGTGAAGTTCCGGATCATCCTTCTCTTGCGTACCACATCCTGAAATTCCATTGCTGCGCTCGCTCCTGCATGTCGCTCCACAACCTCTGGCACCGTCAGGCTCGCACTCTACCAGACGGGAACATCCGGGGTGAACGTGAGAATCGCGCATGGTCCGGAAACCATGCGCGATTCTGATCCGGCCAGGGCTGATAGAGAACCTCGGAGATTACTCTGCCTCGATGAGAGCGAGGGCACCATGCGTTGCGTGACCAAACGAGTGATTTACGGCAATGTATGTGCCCGGCTCAGGGAAGGCGACTTCGAAAGCAGCACCGTCGCCAGGGCCGATGGAGAGGGCCTGGAGGCCTTCCAGGGCATTCTTCGGGTTGGCGTTGAAATACCCGTGCGAAAAGATCGTGCCTACAATGTGGAACGACGACCAGACGTTTGGACCCATGTTGACAACATAGAAGCGGCATAGCTCACCGGCAGGAACCTTGATTGGCTCGTCGACGTACTGGCTAGCGTGCCCGTTGAAGGCCATGACCGTATGGGTCATGGTGGACGCGAACAGGCCCTCAGTGTCGGTGACGTAGACGTCGCCCTCGCCTTCCATCACATAGAACTCACTCTGGGAGAGCACGACCTCGGTGGCTGGCTCGAACGTGTTCTCCGCCGGGTCCACGATCATCGGCAGGTACATACCAGACGCGATGTGCATGAGCACCGGTGCGGTGCCGCAGTGCACCATGTAGG
>DASYWM010000023.1:0-7122 GCA_035936075.1 Thermomicrobiales bacterium | reverse complement strand
CAGCTATGTTTGTGTTCCCTGTGCATTCCCCACTCCCGGTCGGTCACGGCATCCCAGCCGATGCCGTGTCGTAAAGAACGACCGAACGATGTGTACGTACACAATCTACCATATGCTTGGGGATGTCAACAGTGTGGGAAGTAGAGGAATGGGGGCGGGGTCAGTTGGGAATGGCCGGTGCTGCCAAGCGGCCTCCTGCAGGCTGGCGCAGGGAGCCAGGGCCTTCCACCACGGCTACCTACACCGGTGCGTCGGGCAGTTGGCGGGCGATCAGTGCGATCTGCAGGCTCAGGCGTGTGTGCGGATCATCGAGGTCGACCTCGACGATGGACCGGATCTGCTTCAGCCGGTAGGTCAGCGTGTTCCGGTGAATCCCCAGCGCTTCGGCGGTGGGCCGGAGCGAGCCTCCCTCCTCAAGGAAGATGCGCAATGTCTCCCGGAGCAGGCCCCGCCGATCCTCCTGCTCCAGGTCGGCGAGGAGCGTGGAGCAAAACCGCTCGAGCAGCGGCGATCCCCAGGAGTCATAGAGGAGCCGGTAGACTCCGAGGCGTGCTGCATCGGAGAAGCGGACAACTGGTTCGCTGATGGCGCTCGCTTCGATCAGTGCGGCGAGATATCGAGCCTGCCGGGTAGCCTGTGGTAACTCCCGTGCCGTATCAATGGGTGATGAGATTGCGATCCATGGAATCCCCGGGATCTCCGGCAATGCACCTCTGCCCGAGGCGGCGGGTGTGGCAACGGTGATCACGGCGCGATACCCGTCGACATGTCCCGCCTCATGACTTTCGCCCAGGGGAGCCAGCATGCGGCGGAGGGAGCTATCAGCGACCGTGCCAGGTGCGAGGGCAACATGAAGGATGCGTCCCGGCGCGATGCCGGCCCGGAAAGCCTGCTCGGTGACAGAGTCGCCCTGCAATCCTGCGTGGGGCAGGAGGAGGGCGTTCAACGCGGATGCCCGTGCGGTCCCGTGGGGTGCCGTGGTCGCATCACGATCCAGCGAGCGTTGCACACTCTCCCGAACGCGATGCAGGGTCATCCTCATTAGCGCGTGGTTATGGGTAGGGATTGGCCCGAGCCAGAGTGTCTGCTTCTCCTTCAGGGGAGCACTCAGCCATTCACGGGACATCCGGGCATCGGCCGGCACGTTGTCCGCACCGGAGCCGGTCGAGAAGAGGACCGCTCCGTAATCGGTGAGGACACTGATCGGGATCCTGAGACGCTGTGAGAGCGCGTCAAGCAACTCTGCCGGGCGGACGCGACGCTCCAGGGCATCGGCGATCAGCCGATCGACCTCCGATGCCGACTGCAGCAACTCGCGACGGCGTGATGCCAGCAGGCGGTTGAGGTCGCTTTCCGTCTCCGGGCCAATCCTCTCCGTGCTCAGGATCACAAGCGGGCTGTCGGGAATGGCCGGTACTGGTTCTTCAGTGAGTATCCCGGCGATGGGCTGCATCGTGATCTCATTGACAAGCCGCGCGAAGGGAATCCCGGTCTCCTGGACGATACGTTGCGGGAGGACGATGAGCTCGCCGCCCCGGAGGAAGGGCAGCATCGGGGGGCTGGAGCGGGCCGTCAGCACCCAATCCACCTCACGCGCCAGTGGGTCGGCAGCGCCAGCGGGCACAGCAAGCGGTGAGACAAACGTCAGACGCGGCTCCCACGCAAGCAGGTCATGCAGGGTAATTTCTCCGCTGGTTGTCTCCATAAAATCGTGTGGCCTCTCACCCTCAGGGCCCGAACGGCGTATTCCAAATCCTATCAGTCCATACTAGGTGCGGAAAGGCGCCGGAAATCCGGCGAAGCGGAACAGGGGACAGATGATACGCCAAGGCGAAACGCACAATTGGGGGAGGGGACAAGCGTGGCGATCGTCGTCGACACTGGTCCTGGCTGTCGCGAGCGTCGGCGGTCTGGCAGCCTTCCTCTATCCCTTCCTGCTACCGGGATTGCAGCAGTTCAGCGATGAGAATGCCGCTCACAGCGGGGTGGCGCCGTTGATCTTCGCGGGGGTGACCGTGCTCTGTCTGGTCGCCATGCTGGTGACAATTGCCGAGGATCACGGTGGGGTTGCGCGTTCGAAGACCGTGGCACTGCTGGGCGTACTCGTCGCGATCGACGCCACCTTGCGGCTCGTGCCGAGTCTGGGCGGGGCCTCGCCCGTCTTCCTGCTGATCATGCTGGTGGGAACCGTCTTCGGGGCCTCAATGGGATTCCAGATGGGGGCGCTGACGATCCTGCTCTCCGGCTTCCTGACGGGCGGGATCGGACCATGGTTGCCGTTCCAGATGCTCGGAGCCGGCTGGATGGGGATGACAGCCGGGTGGCTGCCCCGGATCGAATCACCACGGGCTCGGCTGGTCATGCTGGCGCTCTTCGGCGGTGTGTGGGGGCTGCTCTTCGGGGCACTCATGAATATCTGGTTCTGGCCGTTCACGGCGCCAGGTGCGGGAGCGGATTCCTCCCTCTACTGGACACCTGGTCTATCGATGGCAGAGACGGTATCGCGGTACACCCGGTTCTATCTCGTCACATCTCTCGTGTTCGACGCCTTCCGGGCCATTGGGAACATCGTGCTCGTGCTGGCACTGGGTGGTCCGGTGCTCAGGCTGCTGGAGCGATACCGCTCCCGCTTTGGCTGGGAGCCATGGGAAGTGATGGAGGCATCGGTCGAGTCGGGCGATGAGGTACCCGATCTCCGTCAATCAGGCCCAATACCCTGACGGTGTAATCAACGAGATTGCCTGAGCAGACCTTGGGATGCGCGGGGCATCATTCCGTCAATATCTGCGTGACAATCATTCTCAGCATCGCAAGAGTTTCCTCCGCCACGCGGCCCCGCTTCTTCTTGAATCGTTCGAAGCTCAGTGCCCGGACTTGCTCGCACATCGCCCAGGAATCCGATCGCAGATTTGCCTGATCGCGATCGATATGCACATGTGTTGGATATGACTTGTTTGTCCTCGTGAGCGGGACCACGATCACCAGTTTGCTGCCGGTAGAGTCGTTGAACCATTCGGCTGAGACGACAATGACGGGCCGGTTCCCGCCTTGCTCATGGCCAAGAATCGGATCAAGGAAGGCATACCAAACGTCCCCTGCCCGCGGCACTGCCGAGGTTGAGCTATCCACTGGTGTCATCGTTGTCGAAGGCAGGTTCGTTCTGGAGGCCGTCAAGCAGGGTCGCGTCCCAGGGGCGCACCATTTCCTGATACGCCTGCCATTCGGCCGGGTCTTCTCGCAAGCCTCGGAAGCTTTCGTAGACGGCCCGACGGAACTCCTCCTGCTCATAACGGGAAATTAACTTCTCCACAACATTGCTCAAGGACGCGTGCTCTTTTTCAGCGATTGCCTTGAGGCGCTCATGTGCTTTTCGGTCAATGCGAATGCTAGTGCTTGCCATCACCACACCTCGTTGCTTATGCAGCTATGAATGCTACTTTGCATGCACTATTGTACACAACAGGGTCTGCACGTTAAGAGTGCGCTTGCATGGCGCCGTCCTTACAAGGATCCCGGCGAGATTATCGCTGTGTTGTCCGCCTGACAGGGGTGCTGGCGGTTACTCCGGTTCGTCGGCGACGTTCCTGACCAGGAGCGCCGTCCCAACGACAACGGTAACAAGATGTAGCGACACCAAAAACGTCCGGAATGCCGTCGACGCACCGGCAATGCTCAGTGGGGCCACCAGCGTCGCGATAAATGCGACGGAGGCGATCAGGCAGAACATTAGCACCGGATGGTTTGTCGTATGGACGAGAATGACGAGCACCACGCCACCGATGAGGATGGGAACAACGGTGCTGAGGATGAGCGCGGGGAGGCCGAACTGCTCGGCGCGCTCGGGAAGCTCATCAGGAATCCAGCCGGCCGCGTCGCCGATGAAATAGAGCGCAAGATTGAGCGCGAGGGTGACGACTGCGGCAGTCATCGTATTCCGCATGATGAGTCTGTTATCTGAAGCGACGAAATCAGTGGAGCTCATGTCATGCCCTCCTCTTATCGCGTTTCAGGGCGTACTACCTGTTGTCAGAAGTTGGCCGCGACCCCAATTCGTGGAGTCAATCCCGACGACAATTCATTGGTGGCTGGTTTCTGACAACTTCAATGGTACATGGTATGTCTAGTCTCTCGCTCGATGATGTCCCTTGAGCGGGCACAGTAAGACGGTTGCGGCTTCAAGCATAAACCGGTTCGCAAAGGCACGAGGAGCATGAGTCCCGTGAGATAGCCAGCAGGATGGGGCGCGAAGAGGACATCTTCGCGGGGACCCCGTCAGGGACGAACATCGCCGCGGCGATCCAGCTTGCCCGGCAGCTCGGCCCCGGGCATACCGTGGTCACCGTTGCGGTCGACTTCGGACTCAGGTACCTCGCCGGTGACCTATACGAGGCGTGATTCCCACGCAGATCACCGAGGGCTGTAGGTATGGTCCCAGCCGACGCCACGTCTGCACCCGCCCTTCCCCTGCGGGTGGGATCGTGTCAGGCGAGGTGTATGATGGAAACGGGTCTCCCTACTTTCCATCACCACGGCACAGCACAGGAGGTCAGCAATGGCTGCATCGGATTCTGTCATCGCCTCACCCGATGCCCTTGTCGAGCGGCTCTTCGCCGCCACACTCGGTGCCATGGACCTCTTCTCCGTCTACCTCGGTGGCCGTCTCGGCTACTACCGGGCGCTCGCGGATCGAGGTCCGGCCACAAGTAGCGAATTGGCCCAGCGCACCGGCACCGCCGAGCGCTATGCCCGGGAGTGGCTGGAGCAACAGGCTGCGACGGGCATCCTCACCTGCGAGAACTCGGACGGGGACGCGACCGAGCGACGCTTTCGGCTACCGGACGGCTATGAGGCGGTCCTCGTCGATCCGGACAGCCTGACGGCGATGGCACCGATGGCCCAGATTTTTGCCGGCTGTGTCAAGCCGCTGCCCCAGCTCCTGGAAGCGTTTCGCACGGGTGGCGGCGTCCCGTACGCCGACTATGGGGTCGACCTCCATGAGGGGCAGGCCGGAACCACACAGCCGCAGTTCCGCCACCTGCTGGGTCAGGAGTGGCTCCCCGCCATGCCGGATCTCCATATCCGGCTCCAGGCTGACCCACCGGCCCGCGTGGCAGACATCGGGATGGGTCTCGGCTGGTCGAGCATCGCCATCGCGCAGGCTTACCCCAAGGTGCGTGTCGACGGCTTCGATCTCGATGAAGCATCGGTGATGGCGGCCCGGGTCAATGCTGAGGCGGCCGGGGTGGCCGACCGGGTGACGTTCCACGCCCGTGACGCCGGTGCCCCCGACCTCGTCGGGCGCTATGACTTTGCGCTCGCCGTTGAGTGCATCCATGACATGTCGGATCCAGTCTCGGTGCTCGAATCAATGCGACGGCTGGTTGGGGAGACGGGGGCGGTACTGGTCGCCGACGAGAAGGTGGCGGACCGATTCACGGCACCAGGCGATGAGGTAGAGCGCTTCATGTACGGCTTCAGCATCCTCCATTGCCTGCCGGTCGGGATGACAGATCAGCCGTCGGCCGCCACCGGCACCGTCATGCGGGCAAGCACCTTCCGTCGCTATGCCAGGGAGGCCGGCTTCAACGCCGTCGATGAACTGCCGATCGAGCACGACTTCTTCCGGTTCTACCGCCTGTCCAGCTGAGGGGCGACAGACATCTCGATTGGCTGGGGATGGGCATGAGGCCCTCCCCCATGGACACCGGCAACATCTCCCGTAAATGCGCGAGGGTCATGACGCCGGCTCTAGTCGCGCAGGTGGTGCGTTTCTTGCCACGGCACCCGGAAACCCCGGCCCGATATGCACCGGTGAGCCACATGTCCTGGAAGGAGCTGACGTCATGATTCTGCCCCCTTATCACCAGCCCCCGGACCGCGAGACAGGTGAGGACCGATGGGTGCTGTCTCGTCGAACGCTCCTGCGCCGATCGGTGCTGGGGATGACGGGTATTGGCCTGATATCCCTGCTGGCGGCGTGCGGGGGTGACGACGAGGATGTGCCAGCCGGATTAGACGGTGACGGTGAGCTCCCAGCCACAGACGTCCCCGACGTACCGGACGTTGAGGATGAGCTTCCGGATGCCGACGAGGAGGGCGAGGGCTGACAGGCAGCGATGCAGCGCCTGGTATCTTCAGAAGCCAGGCCGGTGCCTCAGGACAACCCATCGAGGTCGTTACACAGGGCGTTTTGCAACCGGGGTCGCGGACGAAACCTCCGGCAGAGCCAAGACGGCGAAGCGGCGCACCTCGGCCTGAAGGCCACTGCTCCACAGTCCCACGCGGCCGGGCGCAGGGGTCTGATCCTCCTCCGCCTCGGCCGTGACGCGACCGTCGATCAGGAGGCGAAGGCTCTTCCGCTCCGCTTCGAGTCGGAAGGTATGCCAGGTATCGAAGCCAGGATCGAATGCGGTCCGGGAGCTCAGGTCGTTCTCGTCCCGGACGGCCTCGAAGTACGCTTGGAAAAAGGGCACCGGCCCTACACTGCCTGTCCGCCTGACATAGGCATCGGGGCCACCATCCTTTCCCTGAAGCATGATTCCACCAAAGGACGCTGCTCCCTCCGGTGCGACACGTGCGGCAAGGCCGAAGCCATAGAAGCTCGTGCCGCCGGTCGCACCCCTCAGCCGGATCTCGGCTTCCACCGCGTAGTCGGTGACCTCTGGCTGGTAGGGAGCGAGGAAGACCTCGCCTTGGCCCAATCCGTCATTGACGAGCAGCTCGTCGGCATATGTCCAGCCGTCGTCATCCTCGGGCCAGTCGTCCCATCCCACCGCCTGATCTGTAAGATAGAGGCTCTCCTCAGCAAGCGGGATCGGGCTGGCGACGCCAAGGTCATAATGTGGCGCGACGACAGGAGGACCCACCTTCGAGGTCCCCACCGGGGTGAACAGGCCAATGGCGTCTCCTCCTGCCAACCCGCGCAGTACGGATCGTCGCGAGCATTCTGTCGCCAAGGTGTTGGTGAACCAATCGAAGTCTTCCTGCTCCACAACAGCACTCCTCGTGAACGTGTTCCGTGCCGATACTTCTGCCTGGGGGACGGAATGTCCGTCCGGATGGTTCCCTTGCTCCTGGTGCCTGGACGCCACCGTTGCAGATCTGAAACACCGAAGCGCGCCG
>DASYWM010000022.1:0-12913 GCA_035936075.1 Thermomicrobiales bacterium | reverse complement strand
GCGAAGCTCCCGCCTGGTAGCCTGGCAGCGACCGATGGTTCCCACCGAACAGTCACCTACCACGATTCATGTCAGGGGCTCAACGCACTCGGCTTGAGGAGTGAACCACGCTACCTCATTGAAAAGGTCATGGGTGACGAGATTGTTGAGCTTGCGGAGAACAGTCTGTGCTGTGGCTTCGGCGGCTCGTTCAGCATTGAGTACCCGGGGGTTGCCGAACGCCTGATGAATCGAAAGCTCGATAACGCGCAGGCCACCGGCGCGCCAGTCGTCGTGACGGACAACCAAGGGTGCATCATGCACCTTCGGGGCGGGGCCGACGCCGGCAATCGATCACTGAAAGTCAGGCACATCGCGGAACTCCTGGCAGAGCGCATTGCCGAGCGTTACCTCCGCTGAGCGCAGGCGGAAGGACCGCCGGGGTCTGCTCCACATTCGGTAGTAACAGCAGAAATTCATGCTCCAGATGTATAGAACATATGTTCTTTTTCTGGTAGTGTGGAATCACTGGCATTTCGATTCGTATCAGGAGATTGCAGCACGATGCAGAACGGAAATAGCTTTACCAACACGAGTTGGAGTGAGCGATTCTATACCGAGCAGGATGCACTGCCTCGTCTCTCCACCGTCAAAGCCACGAACACGTTTTCAGGAGCAATCTCCGGTGAAGGCATCCTGCGTTATGTCATGATTTATACCTCTGAGGAGGCCGGAACCTTCACCGGTTTGCAGACGATCACCGGTGCGGTCGATGGTCAGCGTGGCAGCTTCACCGTGCGTGAAGACGGTTCCTGGCAGGGAATGAGGATCAGCTCAACGATGACGGTCGTTGAGGGATCAGGTACCGGCGCCCTCTCGGGGATCAGCGGTACTGCTCGCTACACCCATGATGGCGGCGAGAACCCTGCCTGCCCTTACACCTTCGATTTCACACTGGATCGCGGATAACGACGTCGACTCTCGGAAGTTCAGCTTTTCATCCTCATGCCGGGGGTGGTGTGCTGGTCACGCGCACCCCCCGGCATGCCGCATTCGGCCACCTTCAGGGAACGCATGAAACACATGACATGAATCGAGCGCCACCGGCCCCGTCTGGCACATGTCTGGCGGTGGGAGTACCACAGGCCGGGATATCCGGCGACCTCCCATCATCCGGAGACGATGCTACGTGCCAAAAAGCAGGACACCACCCGACGCTGATGTGCTCAACAACGATATAACTCCGGAAGCGGACATACGTGATGACGATCAGGATGCCCAAGCCGGCGAAGCGATCAAAGAACCGACGCCTATGGGCCAGGAAGCCCCTGAGATCGTCGATGATGCCTCCAAAATCGGCGCAAAACGATTGAGACGCCCCCTGCTTGGGGACGCCATCACGGCATTTACCGGAGGCATGAGTGTTTCGTTCGGCGCTGTCGCCATGGTCACTGCCGCCGCCGCGATGGGAGGCGGTATTGATTCCCCGTCAACGGCGCTTCTCGTTGGCTCTCTCGTTTTCCCGGTCGGTTTCCTCATCCTGCTGGTAGGCAAGACAGAACTGTTCACCGAGAATTTCCTGCTCCCCGTCGCCGCGGTCCTCAAGGGGCGCGGGGATCTCCGCCAGCTTGGATCGCTCTGGGGTACCACGCTGGCATTCAATCTTCTGGGCGCACTCGTCTTTGCCCTGCTCATCTCGCGGAACCACGTGATTTCTCCCGGCCCGGCAGAAGAGATGATTGCGCTGGCGACGCACAGCGTCAATTACAGCTTGTGGACTGCATTCATCAAGGCGCTCTTCGCTGGCTGGTTGATGACGACGCTGACGTGGCTTCTCGTTGCGGCGGTGGGATTCGGTCCCCGGATCGCCATGATATGGGCAATCGGAGCACTGATCGTGCTTGGGCAGTTCAACCACGTGATTATTTCCGCAGCCGAGATCTTCATTGCCATGTTACTCGGAGCGGATATCACCTTCGGGGACTGGGTAATGCGCAACTTCCTGCCCGCCCTGGCCGGGAACATCTTTGGTGGCCTCGTGTTCGAAACAATGCTGCAGTACATCCAGTCGCAGTACCATGAGCCTGAGGAGAAGACCAGCTGATTGTCCGATTTTCCCGGCTCCGCGAGGTTGAGGGTTCCTCTCTAGACTCCCATGCAGACCTGGACACTCGCCGGTCCAGAAGTCAGGCCCCTACTCGATGCATATCCTGATCCAGACAGCAGGTGCGTCGATTGTCTTCATCGCTTTGGGAGACATCTACCTCACCGTGCTTCAAGGCGGTTCCGTATCGTGGGTGAGCGGTCGGCTCAACAGGGAGGTTTGGCGGCTCTTCCGCGGCGCCGCATCCATCCTGCCCATGAACCGGAGCCGATTCCTTTCCTATGCCGGTCCTACCCTGGTCGCACTCAACCTGATTACGTGGGTGATGCTGCTGGTCATCGGGTTTGCGCTGATCTTCCTGCCCGCGCTCGGCACGCAGATCGTCGCCTCCAAGGGTGACACGCCGACCGGATTTTGGACGGCGATCTACTTCAGTGCCATGTCCATCTCCACGCTTGGCGCGGGAGATATCGTGGCGACGACCGCACCCTACCGGCTGCTGGAGGTGCTGGGGGTACTGATCGGGTTCTCGGTGCTTACCGCGTCCCTCACCTACCTGATGTCGATTTACAGCGCCCTGATCCGTAACAACGCATTTGCCCTCTCCCTTCACCACGCCAGCACCGACACCGGAAAATTCATTGAGGTTGTGGCGAGGTTAGGTCCAGGCGGGGACTTCAGCGGGGGCCAGCAGGAACTGAGTACCTTGGGGATGGAGCTTGCCACGCTGATCGAATCGCATCATATCTACGTGGCATTGCGCTATTTCCGGCTTGCCAGCACTGCCTACGCGCTTCCCCGCTTTGCCTTTCTCACGATCGACTCTGCCAGCCTCATTCGGTCCGCCATTGATCAGGAGCGATACGGTACGATCGTCCAGTCCACATCCGCTGCTCGCCTATGGCACGGAGGACTGCAGCTGGTCACAGGAATCGGCGGGAGATTTCTTCCGGAAGAATTGGTCGACAAGCACAGGCCTGATGAACATGACGAGCAGGAATGGCGCGGGCACTTCCGCCGGGCGGCCAACCGCTTCCGTGATGAGGGCATTGTCATCGCCCCGGATCTGCAGATCGCCGAGGACGACTACGTCGCGTTAAGGCGGGAATGGCAGGCGCACATCTCAGCGCTTACCGATTACCTGCAGTACGAATGGAATGAGATTTGTCCTGACGAGCAGAAGGAGTAATCCCGAAAATTGCGAGAATTGGCGTAGGATGTACGCATCTGAACCATCGACGCCATTGTGCCATGAAAGGTGAGTCACATGCCGATCGTTCGCTTTTGTCCTCCGGATTATGGTCAGCCCTGTCTTGGCTGGCTGGCTGGGGAACTCATCACGCCATTTCCCAGGAACTCCGGGTTCACCACCACCAGGCAGCTCCTGCAACATCGGCGGGCGACGATTACACAAGCCATCCAGAGCCTGGACAATTCCGTTGAGCCTGTCGCTCTTGCAGAGGTACGCTTGCTTGCACCACTCGATGAACAGGAAATATGGGCCTGTGGCGTGACCTATCGTCGAAGCCGGGACGCACGCATGGAGGAATCAACCCAGAAGGATGTGTATGATCTGGTTTACGATGCCGATCGACCAGAGTTGTTCCTGAAAGCCACGCCACGCCGTGTCTCTGGCCCGGACGGCACCATCACCATCCGCAGCGATTCTACCTGGGACGTTCCGGAGCCAGAGTTGACGCTCGTCATCAACCGGCACCACGAGGTGATTGGCTACACCGTCGGAAACGATGTCTCCTCCCGCTCTATTGAAGGCGAGAACCCACTCTACCTGCCGCAAGCCAAGATTTATACCGGCTGCGCGGCCGTCGGCCCCGTAATCACCATGCCAAATGAAGTCCCTGATCCTGGGCGACTTGGGATCACCCTCATTATCGAGCGCGACGACGCAGAGTATTTCCGCGGCGAGACGTCCACAGCCGAGATTCACCGCTCCCTGGAAGACCTCGTCTCTTGGCTGCACAAGGGCAACAGCTTCCCCGATGGCGTGTTCCTGATGACCGGGACCGGCATCATTCCGCCAGACGCATTCACCCTGAAGGAAGGCGATACGGTGCGGATCACGATCGAAGGTATCGGAACGCTTGGCAACCGCGTAGCCCTGCTGGATGTAAACGCCTGAATGCAGTGGCGGCCCCATCCCGGCCCCTTGCTGATGGGCTAGACGTGGCCGCGCCTACCGAACCGGACCCACATCGCCGCGGCGAGCCCGATCCAGATGATCAGTGCCGCCACGATGGCCGCATTGACACTACTATCCGCGACGATAAGCACTACAAAGGCCACGATGGCCGGGATCATTCCCGAGCTGATTGCTGCCGCCAGGCGGGCCGATGTCGTCATCGCGTTTCCTTCCCTCCAATACGTCGCCATGTCTTGTTCTGGAACTCCACAACGAACGCATCGGGCATCCCAGACCTCCATTGGTTCTGTATCAGCGATGCGGGCGATGAATCCACTCATGACTCGTCCATGCCCGACCAGCAGGGGAAACCGGTAACGCGCACGGGCCCGCTGTACCCCTGCACCAAAACGCTTGACGGCATCGTCACTCGACTCGTTCCCAAGTACTACCCCGGTGGGCCAAGCGAAATGGCGGGCGACTGCTTCCCGAAACACGCGCTCACTTCTGATCCACGGCACAGCCTCGCCGCCCTGTTCATGCAAGGCAGGATCCGCCACCACGGGAAGTCTTAACTCGGTGGCGATAATCCCTGCTGTTGCAACCGCTTTTCTCTCTGGACTAGTAATGATCCCATCCACATTGAATGGACCGAGATGTGCCGCAAGAGACAGGACATCTCTCCATGCACCTTCCTCAAGATCCCATTCGCGGGAGGACCGTCCAGCGTCGACTACAGTCATGGCATGGCGCACCAGCAGGATTCTCGAAGCGAGAGGTTCTTCATGTTGCATGCACCCGTCCTCTTCCGGATTCCACTATTATGACCGGGCACCGGCATCCGACCGGCACACGAATATGAGAATCAATACGCCGGACCGAAATACGATGAAAGCCTGCCCATGCATGAGAAGTTTCGCCTCGATATCTACACAGTTCTTATAATCGCCCTGGTCCCCTTCTTTCTCCTGACGGCATGGGGGCTGACGTGGAACTATGAGCGCGTGCTCGCGTCCCGGGCATGCGAGGACACCACAAGCTATCTGCAGGACGCTTCCCGATTTGCTTCCGATTTCACGAACGCGGGAACACTTCAAAACGCTGGAGGATGGGTGGGCCGCATGGACGGACTTCGTCCACCTCCGCTTGCGGAGGACCTCCATGATGCGCTTGTGAGCACGGTCACCTATGGCATGAACACCGACCCGAACCTCGGCACGACGCAGCCAGCCGTTGTCTTCAATGAGCTCACCCCCTTCCAGAATTCGATCATCGAGGGACGAGACAAGATCATCTCGGAATGTCCAGAGCTGGCACGTGCAATCCCGGACGCATACCCAATGTTCTTCGCGGAGGAAAACTCATAGATGGGTAGGCCAAAACCAGGCGTTGAAGATCTCACCCATTTTGACGTCAGCGGACGTGCGCAGATGGTTGATGTTGGTGGGAAGGACGACACCAAGCGGATTGCCATTGCCTCCGGTCGTGTGCGGATGTCTCCCGAAACGGCCGAGGTCATCCGGGAGGGACGCGCGAAGAAGGGCGACGTCCTCGGGGTGGCACAGGTAGCCGCGATCATGGCCGCCAAGAGGACGCACGAGATCATCCCGATGTGCCATCCGCTGATGCTGACGAAGATCAATGTGAGCCTGGAGGTCACCAGCGACACGGTCGAGATCACCGCGCAGGTAGAGACCACCGGCAAGACTGGCGTGGAGATGGAAGCGCTGACCGCGGTGAGTGCCGCCGGACTTACCATCTACGATATGGTGAAAGCAATCGACCGCAGCATGGTGATTGACTCAATCCAACTGGAATCCAAGGAAGGGGGTCGCTCCGGTGTCTGGAAACGATCGAAAGACGATGAATGACGATGAGTGGTACGTCCTGCAGGACGAAATGACGGGCGAGACGGCAGGATACATTGACCGTCATGGGAACACACGAGCGACGGATCCCGATATCGAGGATCGTGTGCGAAATGCATTCGACCGCGAGCTATTGGTCCGCGACGGCGATGTCGTCGAGGAGCTGGGTATCTGCTTCGACGGCGTCTGCTCAATCGGGCCAAGTGATCCGGCTCACGACGCACTGGTCCTGAGGAATCTTGGCGCCCTCACGGGCCTGCGACCTGCAGCTGAGCTGGACCTGGCCGATGGCCCAAGCGAACCGGCAGAATGACACGGATCCGTTACCCTGATCAGCGCTCGCATCGTACAATTGCCACCAACAGTTGATGCAAGTCGCAGCGTCCGGGATTCGCCATCGCGGGTTGGACGCTGTGCATGCGCGCGGAGCGCCAGAACGCGAAGCCGTACCCATACTCGTGGCTATTGGATAACCGGGACAGGATGGAGGACACGGCAACAATGGCCTCGGTGTCAACGCAACGAAGAAGCACCGCCACGGGCGTCGGCTTTATCCCGGGATCAGAGAGAGCGCTCTGGTATTTCCTGCGCGTGTCCGGTGTGATCCTGGTCTTCTTCGCACTCGGTCACCTCTTCATCACCCACTACGTCAACATTCCGTCTGACACAACCTTCGATTTCGTATCTGCCCGCTGGGCAAACCCGTTGTGGCGGACGTTTGACCTGATCCTCCTCTTCTCCGCTCTCTGGCACGGGCTTGTGGGGATCCGTCTTGTCATCACCGACCTTATCCGCAAACAGGGTCCACGACAGATCGCCTATGCCCTGCTCTGGATCTTCGGAATCCTCTTCACAATCCTCGGAACAGTGACTATCGTCTCATTCGACGAAGAGATGGCGCGCAACAATACCGGGCCGCTCTCCGGAGAGATGTGGATTGGGGATCTGCTTGGCTATTCGCTCTACGCCTTTGCGGTTGTCACCTACATCGCGGCGGTTCTCCTGATTATCTGGATCGTCAGGAACCTCCGTGCAGGCATTGTGCCGGTCTACAACGGCGATGTCGGCCAGTACGCATGGGTTCTCCATCGTGCGACCGGTATCGGCATTCTTTTCTTCCTGCTTGTTCATATTCTCGACATCATGCTCATTGGCCTTGGACGAGATGTCTACGACCATACGGTGGAGTTCTACGCTCACTGGTTCATCGTTCCGATGGAGGTCATGCTCGTCGGCGCGGTTATCTACCACACCCTGAATGGTCTCCGTGTGATTGCGATCAACTTCTCCTACGCTGGTGCGGTGCGTGAGAAGAAAGCCTTTTGGTGGGCAATGGGCGCGACAATCCTCCTCACAATTCCGAGCGCGATTATCATCGTACTCGCGGAACTGTAAGCCCAGTAATTCAATCTGGAGTAGCAGACGGCAGTGGGCGCTATACCTACTGCCGTCTTTGCATATATCTGGCACAAGACCTGCATGTACAGAGACGAAAAGATTAGTCCGTACAGTTCTGAAGGAACGCACCACGTATGGAATCCGTTGCCATCCCCGATCCCGAGTTGTCAGCCAGGGAGGCTGGTCTCGCCTATGTGCACGTCGACCGACCAGGCATCACACGTCACCGTGCCGGCAAGGGATTCTTCTATCGCGACCCAAAGGGTGACCGCATTACCGACGAGAAAACGTTGGCACGTATCATATCCCTCGCGATTCCACCCGCCTGGGAGAACGTGTGGATCTGTCCCAGTGCGAATGGCCATATCCAAGCAACGGGCCGGGATGCGCGGAATCGCAAGCAGTATCGCTACCATCCGAGGTGGCGTGAGGTTCGTGACGAGACAAAATACGAGCACATGATCGCCTTTGGCAAGGCGCTTCCTTCGATCCGGGAGCGTGTCGAGGCGGATCTTCGCCGAAAAGGCATGCCAAAGGAAAAGGTGCTTGCCACCATCGTCCGGCTGCTGGAAACGACCCTGATCCGCGTCGGGAACGACCGGTACGCCAAGGAGAACAAGTCATTCGGCCTCACGACGATGCGTGACCGCCACGTCGACGTCTCCGGGTCGACCGTCCACTTCGAGTTCAAGGGCAAGTCCGGCGTGAAGCACGAAATTGAGCTGAAAGACCGCCGACTGGCAGCGATCGTGAAACGCAGCCAGGAACTTCCCGGCCAGGAGTTATTCCAGTATCTCGACGAGGATGGATCGCGCCAAACCGTGAGCTCGGATGACGTCAACGCCTACCTCAAGGAGATCAGTGGACAGGACTTTACGGCAAAGGATTTCCGCACCTGGGCCGGGACAATCCTTGCTGCGGAGGCCCTTACCGGTTTTGAGGCGTTCGATTCCGAAGCAAGCGCAAAGAAAAATGTCGTGCAGGCTATCGAGAGTGTCGCCGCTCGCCTCGGCAACACTACGACGATCTGCCGCAAGTGCTACGTCCACCCGGCGGTGATCGACGCCTATCTCGAAGGCGACACGGTGGAATCGATCCGGCAACGGGCGGACAAGGAGCTGGGCGACAACCTCAGGGACCTTCCCCCGGAAGAGGCGGCAGTGCTGATGCTCCTGCACGACCGGCTCCAAACTGCCGCCTCGTAGGGAACGGATGTAAGGCGGCGGCATAACGCCCCATCCACTCATCCACGGGCCAACGAAGGTGATCCGCGATATGTCCGTCGGGCATTCGCTTTAGATCTGCTCCCTGCCAGGGGCAGATCAGGCGCTTCGCGAGGGCTGTGCTTTCCCGGCGGCACACGACCAGCATTTCAAGCTTTCAGCCTGTATTGGCTAGCGCTGATCCCGGAGCAATACCGCCCAGTCGGTCAGGTTAACCATGAGCTGTCCCATCAGTTCCCGGGACGTATGGTCTGTGAGCTCCCCAAGCTGGTTGAACTTGTCTTCGGCGAACGTAATCAGCACCTCGGGCTCGGGGATCACTACCGCGCCCATCGAGGCGAGGATCTGTCGCAGGTGCATCTGTGCGCGAACCGTTCCGGAGCGACCGCGGGACGCGCCCGCCAGGCCGATTGGCTTACCACGAAGAACGGAGCGCCCGGTGGGCACCGAAGCCCAATCCATCGCGTTTTTTAGTATGCCAGGGACTGAATAACTGTATTCGGGGGAACAGATCAGCACCGCGTCTGCCCGGCGCAGCGCCTGTCGGAAATCCTGGACGAGTGGCAGATCATCAGCAGTGGCGTGGTCGGGGTTATAGAACGGCAGCGTATTGATGGAGACCTCAATCAACCGCACGTCCTCGGGTTGCAGCAACATCGCCGTCCGCAGCAAACCACGATTGAACGACTGCCGGCGCGTGCTTCCGATCAACGCAGCTATCTCGATCCGACGATGCTCCACGATGTTTATTCCCTCTTCCCACGACCCGTTGACCCAACCCCCGGCAACTCCCTCTCACGTCAGCGGGGACCGGTTTTGCCGATCCCCGCTGGCTATCCTGCACCAAGTCGCCCGTCTGCCCTAGGCCTGCAGCAGGCTGCGCAGCACCGCCGGCAGGATGCCACCATTGCGGAGATAGCGGACATCGACCCTGCTATCGACCCGGGCGATGGTATCGAAAGTAAATGAAGAGCCATCGCGACGCGTCGCGGCCACCGTCAGTGTCACTTTCGGAGCCAGCTGGGCATCCAGATTCTCGATGGTGAAGGTTTCCTCACCCGTGATCCCGAGCGACTGCGCGTTCTCGCCGTTCTTGAACTGCAATGGCAGTACGCCCATACCAACGAGGTTGGAACGGTGGATGCGCTCGAAGCTCTCGGCGATCACCGCACTGGCGCCGAGCAGCAGGGTCCCCTTCGCTGCCCAGTCACGGGAGGAACCGGTTCCATACTCCTTACCGGCGATCACGATGAGTGGCGTGCCTTCTTCCTGATATTTCTGCGACGCATCGTAGATCGTCATCACCTCGCCGTCCGGAAGGTGCCTGGTCCAGTTGCCCTCCTTGTCGGGAGTCAACAGGTTGCGCAGGCGAATATTTGCGAAGGTTCCGCGAATCATGACTTCGTGATTGCCGCGCCGGGAGCCGTAGGAGTTGAATTCGAACGGCTTGACCCCATGCTCCTGCAGGTACTGTCCCGCCGGGCTCGTACGGGGGATGGAGCCGGCCGGGGAGATATGGTCTGTCGTGACGGAATCACCAACCATGACGAGCACACGACCGTCCTTGAGGTCCGGGACCGGCTGGGGTTCCGGCGAGAGATCTTGGAAGAAGCTCGGCTCCTGGACGTAGGTCGAGTCCTCGTCCCACTCGTAGAGGTCACCCTCCGGCACCGGCAGCGTTTGCCAGCGCTCGTCGCCGGAAAAGACGGTGCTGTATTCCTCACGGAACATTTCCGGCTTCACCGCAGATGCCATCGCTTCATTGACTTCTTCTTCGGTCGGCCAGACATCCTTGAGGTAGACGGCATCGCCGTTCGGATCATGTCCAAGTGGATCGTCCGCCAGGTTGATATCGACGGTACCAGCAAGGGCGTACGCCACAACAAGCGGCGGCGACGCCAGGAACGACGCGCGCACCTGCGGGTGGATACGTCCCTCGAAGTTCCGGTTGCCAGAGAGGACCGATGCGACAACCAGGTCTTTCTCCTCCACGATATTGGCAACGGGCTCCGGAAGTGGGCCGGAGTTTCCGATACATGTGGTGCATCCATATCCGACAGTCTGGAATCCCAGGGAGCTCAAATAGGGAATGAGCCCGGCCTCTTCCAGATACCGAGTCACCACCTGGGAACCTGGAGCGAGGCTGGTCTTTACGTATGGCTGGACATCAAGACCGCGCTCAACCGCCTTCTTCGCCAGCAGACCGGCGCCGATCATCACGGAGGGGTTGGAGGTGTTGGTGCACGAGGTAATCGCCGCGATGGCGACCGCGCCATGATGCATGGGCACATCGACGCCATCCATTTCGATATCCACCTCGCCCAAGCGCGTCAGCGTTACCGGTGGCGGTGCGGCCTTGTGCTCCGCGACGGATTGCTCTTCAGGAATTGGAGCAGAGTGCGAGTGACCTGCCATTGCGGCTGGCGGATCGCTCGCGGGGAAGGACTCGGCGGATTGCTCGTCGTATCCATCCTGATCCTCGTGCTTCCCGTTCATGATGCGATCGGTAAACGCATCGCGGAAAGTCATCTGCACATCACGCAGCGCTACCCGGTCCTGCGGCCGCCGTGGACCAGCCAGTGAGGGCTCCACAGTGCTCAAATCCAGCTCGAGCATCTCGTTAAATTCCGGATCCGGTGTCTCGTCGGTGCGGAAGAGGCCCTGCGCCTTGGAATAGCGCTCGACCAAGTCAACTAGGTCCTCATCTCGGCCCGTGAGTCGGAGGTAATTCAGCGTCTCGTCATCAACCGGGAAGAGACCTGCCGTTGCGCCATATTCCGGCGCCATATTCGCGATGGTCGCGCGGTCGGCCAGGCTCAGGCTGCTCAGGCCCGTGCCGCAGTACTCGACGAAGCGGCCAACGACGCCGTGGCTCCGGAGCTTCTCCGTCACGGTGAGCACGAGGTCAGTGGCTGTGGTTCCCGGCTGCATCTCTCCTACGAACTTGAATCCGACCACCTCGGGCGAAAGCTGATAGAGCGGCTGGCCGAGCAGCACTGCCTCGGCCTCGATACCACCCACGCCCCAACCGAGGACACCGAGCCCGTTGATCATCGTCGTGTGGCTATCGGTGCTGACAAGAGTGTCCGGCATTGCGACGGTATCACCATCGACCTGTTTCGTCGCTACGACCGATGCGAGGTACTCAAGGTTCACCTGGTGGACGATCCCGGTGCCCGGCGGGACGACCCGGAAGTTCTGAAAGGCGTTCTGACCCCACCGCAGGAGCGCATACCGCTCGTGGTTCCGCTGGTATTCCATATCGACATTGCGGGCAAACGCGAGGCTTGTACCGAATTTGTCGACCTGGACGGAGTGATCGATCACGAGATCGACTGGCACCAGCGGGTTGATCTTGCGCACATTACCGCCGAGCCGATCCATGGCGGAGCGCATCGCCGCCAAATCAACTACGCACGGCACGCCGGTGAAGTCTTGCAACACCACCCGGGCCGGAAGAAACGGCAACTCGAAGTCCTCGTGCGCGGACCCGGCCGTTGGCTGCCATTTCGCCAACTCCTGCACATGTGACTCGTCGGTAAACTCGCCACCGGCATTCCGCAGTACGTTCTCGAGCAGAATGCGGACGGTAAACGGGAGGCGGTCGAGATTATCGAGAACGCCATCGTCGACAAGTTGCTGGAGCTTGTAATAGCCAACAGTCGTCCCGCGCTGCGTGCTCAAGCTGGCACGCGCGCCAAACGGATCGGCCTTGCCTTTCACCGAAGTACTCATGGTATGGGGAACCCTTTCTGACCGGGACCGGAGCCAGCGAACTCGTGAGCGTTCGCCTCTCCCAACGAGTGCTCATCGATCGCCCCGCGGCGACCTCGAACGCACGACAGCGAGGAAGATTTGACAAGCCCGTGACATACGCCTCTATTCTACGGCACTATGAGGATGAGGGAATGAATTGGAGTCAGAATCCGGTGGGTCTGGTCTGCCCCCGCGCGTGGTCATCGATGGGAGCGTGGCCAAGGCTCATGACCACTCCCACGGTGCAGCTGGAGCGAGAGTCGATCAATCACCAAGACCTGCTCCTCCATGGGTAGGCGCACCGGGAGACTGTGAGCACAGAGGCGTGGACCGGGATCAATTGGCCGACCAAGCCCCTCGGGCTGAACTCCAAGACGCTCAAGAACGGCTGATACTACACGATCGCCACGCGTTTGAAGCGCTTCTTCCCGGCGCGCAGAAGAAC
>DASYWM010000021.1:0-1860 GCA_035936075.1 Thermomicrobiales bacterium | reverse complement strand
GTTGCGACTGGGAGGAGAGATTCGTCCCGCCATGCCGTGGGGAGTGCTGGACGCTGAGCTCGTCCGGTCCGTGCCGGTGGCGACAAAGGCCGGCAGCTTTGGCGCCTCAGACGCGTTGCTGGCCTGTGTGAGCCACCTCGGCGGCAGGACCCAGCATACCGAGGGACCATAATCTGGTCTCGCAGCGTAACACTGGTACTGGTCAAGAGATCCTCCCGTTGAGTTCGGCAACAGAGAACGCCTCCTACAAAGCATCTTATGAACCATTTCTGACCCGATGACGACTTGATAGGCTGCCCCTTAGTGACCGCTCGGATGACACTCTTCATCGTGGAGTCAAACGGATACGGCGAAGGTGCTTCCCGAATTCCACCTCACCTAGTGAACCGTCCGGGCAGTCCCCGCGCTCGCACAGTGATTCTTCCTCCGATTGGCCTCCTGCTCGGATTGCATGGCAGAGAAGTGCCTACTCCTCGGCCGACAGCGCACCGCCGTTATGGAGGTCATCGATGCCGTGCCGCAGGGCCTGACCGTAGATCCAGAGATCACCGCCGTAAGCCACCGCCCGGAAGCGTTGACGCAGCAGGGACCGGGCTGCCTCGACACTATCGCGTTTTACTACTGACTGCGGCGCTGCGAAAGAGAAATTGGTTGTGTCAACAATGTGGCAACATCGGAGCGACCGAAGCAGCACGAATCGACACCTTCTCGCCCACGACTCGCCAGCGATAGGTGCTGAGCTCCAGATCATTGGATCCGCCATAAGGGTTGAACCCGTATTGGATCGGGCAGGGTTTTTCCATGCCCGCCGCCGATCATTGCGCTTCGATCAGGCCCTGACCGCGCCTCTCAGCCCTCCTCAGCGACGCCGCGATCTTGGATTCACCTCAAGCGACATTGCGAGGCGCGCCTTCGTGGATCGCCCCCAACGCAGGATTGATACGAACTCCCAGCGACGCTGGTCGGCTGGACACGCGTGTGGCTACGCAGGTATCACCCGTGCCATGGTCGAGCGTTATACGGACCAGGACCAGGTATGCTAGGAGCATGAGTACCTACACCTATCCACACCATCAACAACGGGTACGAGTGGCTTGCCTTTGTTCGCCGTGTCCAGGACGCTGCTGGCGATCGTCTTGAGACCGAGAACGTTGTCAAGCCCGGCAGCAGGATCCCAATGCACGTCCACGGTTACCAGGAGGAGGGCGTCACGGTCCAGAAGGGCCGAGTCGGCTATCAGATGCTCGGAGGGCAGCGCAGTTCGCCGGGCCCGGTGAAGTTGAGCCAGATCCTGAACACGGTGCAGCGTCACGGAAGGAGATGGGATACGTCCCTCCCGATCGTTTCCGTCGGTTTGCTCTGCTGCTCCAACCATCGGCGGACCTCCGCGTCGGAGCGGAGCCGGACAACACGCGGGTCCTGACCGAACTGGGCTGGCCAGTGGCGACGATGGCGGATATGGGCACCGATCGCATAGACGAAGAGCGAGTCCCGGCCAAGAAATGCCCCACGCCATGTCTCTCGATTGCCGTTCCACAGCTCGGGTTCATCGCGGGTCCGGTACAGGGTCCGGCTCCAGAGCCGGCGCATCTTGAGCCACAACGGCAGATCGAGCCAGACCACGGTGTCCGCAACGCGCACGACCGTGTCACCAAGCCTGGAGTCGTAGTTGCCGTCGATCACCCACCCCTCGGGAGCAGCATCCATCGCGGCGCGCACGCGGGCACGGAACTCCTCGATGGTCGGCTCGCTCCAGTGCGGTCCATGGTAGAGCGCATCGAGTTCGATGGAGGCGAGATTGAGCCGGTGCGCAAGGTCCGCGGAGAAGGTGGTTTTCCCAGCCCCGGAGGTGCCCCTGAC
>DASYWM010000020.1:0-9264 GCA_035936075.1 Thermomicrobiales bacterium | reverse complement strand
TCATTAAGCCCCTTCGCGCGTGCGGCGATGAGCCATGGTTCGTTCTGGAGGCCGGCAGTCGCGTCTCGCGTCACCAGAATGAAGGCCGAGATTCCTGCCAGCGCCAACGTCGCGGCGGGCAAGGTTAGGTGCCAGGCGATATCCAAGGCTTGTCGAATGCTGTTGGAAGCCCCCCGCCCTGTCTCGGTGAACACCGTTTCGCCGCCGTACAGCGGAAACCATTTGAGCCCAACTGCACCTGCAAGCAGCAAACTCATCGCGATCAGGAATTCTGGAATGGCGGCGAGCATCCCAGATATTGAGACCAGCAAGCGATCGCGTCGCTTGCCAGGCCTCCACCCCGCTACCATCCCGACCACTGTCCCCATGCCCGCAGAGAACACCAGCGAGACGAGCAGCAGCGCCAACGTCCAGGGAAGCCGGGCGAGGATGAGATCCGCCACAGGCACCGATCGGGAGATCGAGAGCCCCAAGTCACCAACGAAAAGATCAATCAGATAGGAGCGTAGCTGGGTCAAGGTGGGATCGTCGAGGTGATAGTAGGCCGCCAACTGGACGCGGGCTGATGCGGTGAGGGGTACAGCAGCATCCAGATCATCACCGGAACTGAAGTCGAGTGGATCACCGGGGAGCATTCGAGGCAGCAAGAAGTTGATCAGCACGACGCCGAGCACGAGCACCAAGTATCGGCCGACGAGTCGAAGGATGTGATGGTACATAAAACTGGATCAGCGCGCGAGGAATGCGAGCTTGTTGTGCGGAAATGGAATGCCATTCATGAGGCCTCCCCAGGTTTTCATGGGAGTGAACCGGATGGGATCATAGATCCAGTAAAAGCGTCGATGATAGAGGACGATCGTGGGAAGTTCCTCGGCCAGAATCTCCTGCATCCGGAAGATAAGGTCCTTTCGCTCGCGCATGTCCAGCGATGCCGCTTGTTCCTTCGCAAGGCGTGTGTACTCTTCGCTACTAAAGAGCGATCCCTGAGCGAAGGCATTTGTCTCTTCACCGCTATACCAGCGACGAAGGTAGTCCGGGTCACCGCCGACGCCAATATGGGTCAGGAGGCCGAGCTGAAAGTCACCGTCGCGCAAGAGTTGGACACGTGTGGCTGGGTCCACTCTTTGGACATTCAAGGTGATACCAACCGCCTCAAGCATTGGGATCATGAGGTCCGGCTCGCGGGCCCTTACATCGGCCACCAGATTCATCAAAAGCCGCTCGCCGCCGAGGAGATCACGGGCGCGTTCCGGATCGTAGGTGTACTGCGGGAGGCCTGGATTGAACCACGGCGTTTCGGGTGGCACCACACCGGCACTACCAACAATGGCAGGACCACGCGTAATCGTCTCGGCAATGAGCTTGCGATCGAGGGCAAAAGCGATTGCCTGACGCACCTCCACGCGATCGAGTGGTGACTGCGTGGTGTTTACGGCGAGGCGAACGATCGACAGCGGTGCAGATTCATGGACCGCCAGATCCCTGTCATCCTCGAGGAGATCTCGGACCGAGGCATCGGGACTTGAAGCCAGATCTACTCCTCCCTCCCGTACGGATTGGATCAACGCCTCTGGCGGGATCACAAGTTGGCGCAGTTCGGCGATTTTCAGTGTGCCGTTCCAGTATGCATCGTTCGCGGTTAAGCGATACGCGCCCGCAGTATCGTTGTACTCGGCAAGCACGTAGGGTCCACTGCCCAAGGAGCGGTCGGAGCCGGCGTACAGGATCGGGTCATCAACAGATTCCCAGACATGTTTGGGAATAATGGGCACGATTCCAGTGACGTCTTCGATGAATGCCGCGTAGGGGCGATTAAGGATGATCCGGACGGTGTCGCCTTCCGCCGTTGCCGATTCGACCACATCCGACCGCATCCAGACATAGGAGTGGCGGGCGTAATAGGCAAATGAGAAGGCGACATCATCGGCTGTCAGCGGTTTGCCATCCTGCCAAGTAGCACCTGATACGATCCGGAAAGTGTAGGTCAGCCCATCGCTACTGATTGACCACTCCGACGCTAACCACGGGATAATCCCCTTGTCATCTTTCCAGGTCAGCGTGTCAAAAATGAGGCTGACGAGGATCGGTCCGCCGGGACCGGCCGGCGAAACCTGAAACGGATTCGGGACACCGGAGTCGCTCCACGCATATTGCAGCAACTCGACCGATTGCCGGGCGTCACGGGCCTCGGTCCTTGCGATGGGCAGGGCGAACGCCCCACCCGCCAGACTCAACAGAACCTGGCGTCTGGTTACGGACTGCATAGATGTCTCCGCTGAGGTAGTCAGGCTACAGATGCTGCGGCACGCTGGGGCTGTGTTATCCAATTGACAAGAGCCCGCAACAAGGGTCGCGTTCGCTGTGTCCCGAATCCGACATGGCAATCAGGATCGAGCGTTCCAGCGATCAGCGTCCCGGCAAAGGTGGTCTCATCCAGGAAAAGTATCACGCCGTCCTGAGAATCGTCGATCAGGACGGTCGCTCCATCGTATAGGGAATACGCTCCATGCGAATGCCACTTGACGTCGTCTGTAGTCAGGTTCGATACGATCGGGTGATCACCGGTGCGGATGGACCCCATGTTCACCTCACGTAGCTCCCATGCTCCTGCAGGCAACCACGGCTGATTGACCTGTTCGAAGGAAATGATCGTCCCGCCCTCTTGGAGATAGCGAAGAAGCTTGTCCCGATTGGCCATGAGTACGTTCTGGTTGCTTTCTCGAGGGATCCAGAGCGCGGCATAGTCATGCAGATTTGCTGCGGCCAGCTCCCAGACGGGCAAGACTGCATATCTCGGACCGAATTCGGGGTCTTCGTAGAAACCCTTCTGGAAGTGGACACCGGAAAAGAGCCCAGCAATTTTTGGCGCCACCCGTCGCCGGCGATCGGCAGTCAGATCGGCCTCCAACCTCGCCCACGTGATCAGACGAGCGAAGAAGGCGCGAGCACGGGAACTTCCATGGTAAGTGTGGGTATCCGGGTCGAGATTTGATGAGGCGACAATGACGCCGTTCGTCGACGTGCGATCGATATAGAGCCAGGCATCGCCGCGCTGGTTCTGGACGAGGATTTCGGCACCCGGAGGTGCAATGAAGTGCCCGTGACAGCACCAGCTCTCCAGTGGAGGGTGCCAGTGCAGATCAGCGGCAGACCAACCAGCGACAAGTGGGTGGTCGCTCACGATTACCGGCTCGATGACGTCTTCCGGGCACTCGGATTCCCACCGGGAGCCCGGAAGCCACCCTGACCAGCTTTCACCGAAAGCAATCAGCACGCCGCCGTGATCCAGAAAACGTCCAAACTGATGTTGTCGTGCTCGGAGGGCGTCGCCATCGGTCGATCGCAGGACGAGGACAAGATCGTACTGGTTGAGGTTAACCGACGCCAGATCGCCTATGTCGATAACCTCGAATCCGAAAAGGATCTCTCCGGGCTGTGTGAGACCGTGGTGATATGCCACACCTCCGGATATAACTGCCTGCCGCATTATGGGAAACCTCCGTGCGATCGCACCACTATATCGTCTGATTGGCAAGGCGAATATGGTCGTCTGTAAAACGTCTGAGGTTGCTGTGCTGAAGCGGTGTAATCACCTCGCACACCCAACCCCAGTGCAGGGATACCAAATCGCCGACAGTTGCGTCCTCGGCGAAGCCGCGACCATCAACCTGCCGGACGGCTCGTTCCAGCGTGGGCGGACCAAGCACCAGTTTGCCGTCGGCCATGGCGAGTGGCTGCCGTTCAACGACAAGCTCCGAATCCTCAACTTGAATCACCTTGCCCCAACTAATCCGGCAGTTATCCATGGTCTCGAGCGAGTGCTCGAGCTCCCCGACCCGGCTGTGCACGTCAAAGACATGGAAGTTGTGATGTGGCCGCGCGCCGGCCGGCGCCTTTCCAAGCACCCAGTCACGCGTACGACCCTGCAGCTGCTTGCCGAAGCGTTCCTGCAATGCTTCGTACAATTGACGTACCTCTACTCGCGCCAGCAACTCGTTCCCTATCCAGTACGCTTCAACGACGCGCTCGTCGAACGGATCAGGAATCCGGTTGGCACGCGCGATCAGATGGAGATACGGTAGCGCCCCCGTGAACCGTCGCAGGAGGGGGCTCAGGCCCCCGTCGGCACTCTGCTGGACGCCGTATTCGAAGAGCATCCGGTGATCATCCCCTCCGCAGAACTGCAAGCGGTTGGGCATGAACGCGTAGCGGACAAAGCGGAGTGAGCCGGCAAGTGGTTGGGGAGGCGTCAAGATCTCACTCATTGTCCGATTGCTTCCTGGAAGTAGAGGTCGATATCCTCGAAGGATTCCAATACCTCCTCCGCATCCTCGGCCGCCATTCGTTCGAGCGCTTGCCCAGCGTAGACAATCAAGTACTCCCCGGCGCACAGGTCGGGAATGTCGTGCACCTTAATCCAGATCGGCTTGCCGTCGTAAAGCACTTCCGCACTGTCTTCGGCCACTTGGAGCACTTTGCGCGGTATGGCCTGACACATATATGGTTACCCTTCCACGAATGCATCTTCATTGCCGTCAGTGCAGCGGAGCGTCATCCAACTGTTCACCGGATCGATCGCTATTCCGGCGATCGGCGCGTTGGCCGATTACGGAACGTCAGCACGGCGGCAGGCCGGCATCCCATTTAGCTATTCAACGGCCGGTGATCTGGCCCACGCTCCAGGTCATGTTTCAACCAGAGGCGGTGTAACCAATCCGGCACCGTGGCATGTGGCTGCAATTCGTCCCGAAGATAGTACCCCTTGATGTCCAGAACCGGGGTTCCCGGCCAAGCATCCAGGCCCAGGACATGCAGGACGTTTCCCTCCCTGTGCAGCAGACGCGGGTAGCAGAGCCCGAGAGGATTCGGCCGGCGTGGAGTGCGTGTGCTGAACATGCCCACTTCCGGCATCCCAGGGAGCGACTCCACGCGGTGCTGGATCGGTTCATGTTGGCTGAGCGGTTTCACTCGATCCATGTACAGGACGACCACCAGATGACTGAATTCCTCGATGCCCACGAGCCCGTCAGCCCACTCCGGGTAGATCGCGACGACCGACTCTACAAAAGGATCAAAGTACGTGCCGTCGTCCGTCGTCGCAGTGTCACTCATTCCTGGCCGGTGGACCACGCCGATTGCTGACACACTGAAGGTGGATCGCTGCTGCCGGTCCTTGATACAGGGATCTTCATTCATGACCGTTTGGTTCCTTGCCACCGAGGCCAAAGCGTTGCTGCTGCTCGTCGAGCCCCTTGGCTATATCCATCTCTTCATCCTGCTCGGCTTCGGTAAGAGTGATGAGTCGAAACACAGACGAGACAAGGAGGCGAGCATAGCGGACAGTCTCCCGGTGCTGGTCCGGATGCCTGTCCCAGCCATAGGAATTCTCCAGATCGGTGAGCAGTGAAAGCGTCACCATGAGCCGGCCAGCGACCTGACCCATCTCTTGGGTGTGATAGTCAACCAGCGGCGCGATCGGTTCGAGTTCATGGTCGCGAGAGTCTTGGTCCATCATCAGGCCATACCTACCGATGACGACGGACGCTCATCCACTCCTTGGTCCTGTGATCGTTGCATTATCTCCCGCACCACATCGACCGCCTTAGGGACCGCCTGGGCCACTGAGCTGGTGAGCCCGATTCCGACCGCATCAGTTTCCGCGGGCTGACAACCAAGGATGTACACCACCGGTGGCAGCACGCCGAGCGCCCTGGCAAGAACGAGCGCCTTCGACGGCGTCGTATAGTGCATATCAGCAAGAAAATCAGCACGCTCGTTCTCGGCCCACTCCGCCAAGTCCGGCACGTCGGCCTCAAGCAGATGGACCGTACCAGGACTGCTTCCGCGATCGACCGCGTCGATCACGACCAGCATGTCGTAGCCCTCCATCAACTCCTGCACGAGGTGGATCCCACCAATTCCGACCTCGATCACCCGGACATCAGGTCCGTTCGAGTGTAAGGTCGCCAGATGCTTGGCGGCTTCTACGCCGAAGCCATCGTCGCCACGCAGCACGTTTCCCATCCCGGCTATGAGAAGGCGGCTCACGGGATGCTCCGCTGCAGCTGGGTATCCGGGACGGTATCAACCGCCATCAGGATCGCACCACCCTGCACTGAGATTGGCAAGACATCGAGACCTGGTCCTTGCACACCATCCACTCGCTCCCCGGTGCGGACATCGAAGGCTTCGTTATGCCAGGGACAGATGACAACCGGGGGATTGAAGAATCCGAGGCTTAGCGGAGCGACGCTGCCAGGGCAGCTGTTGCGAACGGCATACATCTCGCCGTCCACGTTCGCGAGGAGCACCGGTTTCCCGTGGACATCAACACTCACCATCGTCCCATGCGGTATCTCTTCCATCCGAGCGAGTTCCTGGAGCACCGGATGGCGAACTGGACGGGATACCGCGATCTGACTGAGTGGGATGAAGTGTGCCCTTCCCGTCGCGATCCCGGTCCGGTCCGGTGCTTCACCTGCGCGAAGTGGATCCATAGGAATCAGGTCGTACAACGTAAACAGCGTCTGAACGGCCCTATCCTCTGCAGCACGGTCGATCCACGCACCCTGATCGTGATCGTGGAGGAATCCAACCAGCCGACCCAGTCCCTCCCGGTGGAGCGCGTCAACCATTTGGAGGAGCTCGAAGACGTGGTCCCGCACTTCGGGGAACGGCAAATCTTCGAACTGGCGCACGAGCTCATCCAGATGTTGACAGACAGCCCGGAACTCTTCATCTGTTAGCCGGTCGTCATGAGGCACAAAATCCTCCACCTTGAGCACACGGCTCCTCAGTGCGCATGGGCGCTGGTCCGGCTCTCACATGCCGCCGGTCCAAGGGTTTGACAGGAACAGTTCGGGTTGCTGCACTCACCGTGCGCCTGCCCTGTGAGGCCGGCGAACTCGTCGGCAAAACGCCGCCCGCCCTCCTTGACTCCCCGCTCCGTAAGCCGATAGCGCACCGGTTCGCTCTCCACACGTTCCACATAGCCCTCATCGACCAGGTCTTCCAGGTGATCCCTGAGCAATTCGCTATCCGAAACGAGGAACGGGGCCACATCTTGCAGCGTCACTTCCTCTCCTAGTCCCTCTCCCCGGTACCAGTAGAAAACCTGGAGCAGTTCGTCGCGGCAGCGTATTCCGTCCAGTGGGTCATGCATCGACGCCCTCCTCCGCCGCCAGCTGTATCGACCGGATCACCTCACTCAGCGCCGCCTCAATGCGAAGTGAGAATCCTGCTCCCCAGCCGGTGTCCTCCGGCTCGATTTCCACCACGATGACATCCGGGGGCAGCACCTTGAAGTGCTGGCACACGACGAGCAGGTTATCCAGGCTGATCACACCCATCACCGCCTCGCCAATCCGCTCCTGGATCTCTTCTGCATCCGGAAGTTCACCTTGCCACCGGTAACGATAGACCCGCCCCGGCTCGCGTCCGCGCTCGACTCCGGACAGGAACACGATCCGGTCATAGGGTTCGGATCGCTCCTCCATGCGTTGCACGATAGCAATCGGATTGAAACTCCAGTCATCGACCTCAATGCCTGCCGGCCACTCCAGCTGACGCAGACCCTCCACGAGTACGGGCCCAATCGACAGGTCGCGGAGGAATGGATACCCAACACCAGCAATGAGGACATGCCGTGTGACGGCCCCGATCCTCGACTCGTGAGCCTTTGCCTCCTCAACCATCAATGCCACAGCCGCAGGTATTTACCTCACGCACGACGACATGGTCGGTGCCATCAACATGAACATGTGTCGTACATGGCATGCACGGATCAAAGCTTCGGATCGTTCGAAGAATATCGATCCCCTTAAAGCTTCCGGGGTCGTCGAACTGCTCCAGGATTGGTGTGTTGAGCACTGCTTCTTCGTAAGGACCCGGATTTCCCCAAGGGTCCTTCGGGCTGGCGTTCCAGGTCGACGGCGTGAGGATCTGATAGTTGCTCAATGCTCCATTGTCGATCGTGGCATGATGGGTCAGGAACCCCCGCCCGGCGCCCCAGAATCCAACACCGATCCGCTCACCCTTCCGTGGTGGCTCAAATGGGGTATGCACACGCGTGTGTCCCTGCTTGAGGAGGTCAAGGCCGATCATCCAGTTTTCGAAGGCGATGACGGTGGTCAAGGCCAGGTGATAGGCGCGTCCACGATTCCGCTCGAAGGCGTTCCAAATCTCTGGAATCTTCCATTCCAGCTCCATTGCCGGCATTGTGCTCTCGGGTACATGGATTTTCAGGCTTGTGCCTGTGGGTTCGAGAAAGCGCTTGTGTGGCATCACGCCGCCCGCCGCGATCAGCCAAAGTCGTGCCGAGCATTCGCATTCCATTGCTCGCCGATCCCAACGCGGAGCGGTTGACCACGAGTATTTTTCCCGCCAGTTCTGCCCGCTCGGTTGAGGCTTGGTTTCCTTGTTCCACATATGGTACGGGCTAATTGGGTTACCGGCGGGATCCGTTTCATAGCGAGGGCTGCCCCAGGGCTCGTAGTACGAATGCTCGATGAACTCCTCGATACCGATGTTCATGGCCTGAAGCTTGGTCGTGACGACCTCACCGTCCACAATCACACCCGGCGTGGACCAACGCCGCTCGCCCCAGGCATCACAATTCTCATAGGACGCGTCATAGGCGAACGGGTCGTCCCAGATCCCGGAATCGATCATGTTGGCAGGCCGGGCACCAACCTTCTTGTACTGCGGATTCACCTCGTAGAAGAAGTCGCAGATATCATCCCAGATTGTGGCGGTTTTCTTGCAGTAATCGAACAATTGCCTGAGCCGAGTAAAGACCTCATTGAACATGCTCACGGTCACCGTTGTGCTCATGCCGCCGGGAATGACCGTCTCCGGGTGCGGGTACTTGGCGCCGATCAGGACATACGCTTCTCGTGCCACTCGCGTCATCTGTAGGCCACCGAGGTAGAGCCCGCCAGTCAGGGGATTGGGGTCCACCATAATGTCACCGATGGTGCGGTAGCCATGGACGCTCGCGTGTGGCGCCTCAGTCGTTCTCGCTCGCTCCCAGATTTCGGGGTTGGTGGTCTGGACAATGGCTTGGGAGTAATCAGGACCGGCCAACAGAAAGAGATGGAGTGGATTGTCATACCAGAACTCCAATGCCAGCATCAGGTTCCGCACCGCGATCCCCAGCGGAGGTGGGGTGACGGGAAATGCCATCTCCATCGCGAGTGCCGACGTCGAGGAATGCACGCCTCCACACACTCCGCACGCCCGACTGCTGATGAACGCAGCGTCCCG
>DASYWM010000019.1:0-3906 GCA_035936075.1 Thermomicrobiales bacterium | reverse complement strand
GTATGGTCCAGCATGTTGAACCAGATGCGCTTACACCACCTGCAACAAAACTCATCGTTCCAAAGAGCCTTGTGGCCGATATGGCTCATTGCTTCGCTCAGTGGTTCATCCTCATCCCTGAGCCTATTGGCGTAAGAAGGGGACAAAGGGCGACTCCGATGCTGATCTCCTTCAGGCGGTTATGCAGAAAACAGTGTGATACTAGCCGGTAGGAGTGAGAGAAGCTTTGCCTCAAACCCGCTCTCGCTCCCACAGGACCACGCAGCCGGAATTGATAACAAGGGGATGAAATGAGCCAGTTCGATCTTCTGCTCCAGGGAGGTGACGTGTTCGACCCCGCATCGGGACAGCGCGGTCGTTTCGACGTGGGATTCGTCGGTGACTCCTTGGCGGCTATCGAACCTCAAATAGACTCCAGCGGGGCGAGGAACGTAGTGCAGGCGACTGGCTGTCTCGTAGTACCTGGGCTGGTCGACGTCCATACTCATGTATTCGAGACGGTGGGTGAGAGCGTAAGTGCTGATGAGGCATGTCTCACCCGTGGTACGACAACGGTCGTGGACGGAGGAAGCGCGGGAGCCAATCTGTTCGAAGCGTTCCTACGCCTGACAGGCGGCAACCGCGCCCGCGTTCTTGCCTGGCTGAATCTCTCGACCATCGGCCAAGTGGACATCCGCGTCGGCGAGCTACTGGCTCTTCCACATGCTGACGTGGAGGCAGCAGTGACCACCGCGCGTTTGCACCCAAGCCTCATCGTTGGGCTCAAAGCGCGCCTGAGCACGTACGTTGTCGGTGGCACAGCCAAGCCGGTACTACGCTTGCTGCGTGAAGCGGCAGACGCTGCCGGCCTGCCTATCATGGTGCACGTGGGAGATACTGGTGAACCGCTCCCTGAGATATTCGAGTTTCTGCGCCCTGGTGATATCGTTACCCACATCCTGACAGGGCGAAAGAACGGCATACTCGATGGCGCTGGCAAGATTATCCCGGAGGCCTTCGAGGCGCGCGAACGAGGCATCCTGTTCGATGCTTCCCGAGGACGAAACCACGAAGCGTTTCCAGTCCTCCAAGCAACGGTGGAGCAGGGATTGCTGCCAGATACCGTCAGCACGGATATCACGCGCGCCACGGCCCGAAACCGGGACTTCGGTTTGCCGCTTCTGGCAACGCATCTCCTCTCCTTCGGCGTGCCACTGGAAGAGGTGATAGCCCGCATCACACTCAACGCGGCGAACGCCATCCGCCGAGGTGAATTGGGCCGCCTACAGGTAGGCGGAGTGGCCGACGCCACCCTCCTGCAGCTGGAGGAGGGCAAATTCGCTCTTCAGGATGTTGACGGACGAATCCGTTGGACGGACCAGCGCCTTGTTGCCGTAGGAACCGTACGAGCCGGCGCATACAGCGAGCGTCCCCGTAAGGAAGCTGGCTGAGCGTCTTGCTTGCCATTGCCACAATTGCTGGCCCGCGAGCGCCCAGTGTGGTGTACCTGGACCGCCCTAGGGCGATCTCGGAAAAGGTCCGTCGATTCTGCTCTGTGGCCCCCAAGCGACGGGACGTCTGGCTATCCCAAAGTAGCAGGTACTTGAATCATGAGATGCCTTTTATCCGAACACAAGGCCGCCATTAACGTCGATGACCGCCCCTGTGATGTAGCTCGCCGTATCCGACGCGAGGAATGCTATAAGCCCTGCCACGTCTTCCGCCTCACCGAAACGACCGAGCGGGATACCCTTAAGTACCTGCTCCCCATACTCGTCGAGGTAATCCCGGTTCATGTCAGTCACGATCACGCCAGGAGCTACGGCATTCACTGTAACATTGTGCGGGCCAAGCTCCTTTGCCAGACCACGGGTGAAGGAAACAACGCCCCCTTTGCTCGCGCCATAACTGGCACTTCCGACGAAGCCGCGGCCTAGTCGAGCGGTCATCGACGAGACGTTGATAATTCGACCGGAGCGCTGTTCGATCATATGGGGCACCAGTGCCCGGGTTGTCAAAAACATTGACTTAAGGTTGACATCCATCAACCGCTCCCAAGCCTCGTCCGTAGTGTCTTGCAGGCTTCCGGAATGGGTGATTCCGGCATTGTTTACAAGAATGTCTACGCCGCCCCACGTTTCGATTACCTGCCGCGTGAACGATCCAACATCATCAGGTACCGAGACGTCACCGGGCAATGCCAACGATTGCCGACCCAAGTCGCGTACCGCCTGCGCTATAGCTTCCGTCCCCTCCGCATCGCGGGCGTTGGCCGCCACGTCGATCCCGCCCAGCGCAAGAGCCGTAGCTCGTCCAATGCCCCTGGTGGCTCCGGTGACGAGTGCAGTCGGCACAGTTTCCCCCCTCCTCAATCGCTAGTATCCGTAGACCGAATTTGTAGTCGAACGTTTAGGAGATGACTACGGCACAATAGCGGCACGAGTCACTTCGCCTCGATCCGCGGCTTCAAAAGCCTGATTGATCTGCTCCAATGGGAACGTTTGGCTCACGACTTTGTTCCAGGGATACTTTTCGCGTGTGCGATCGAGGCGTTCGAGTGCCTGCTGGAGGTGCTGGGCCTCGTAATACACCATGCCGAAAACGGTGATATTGCGCTGTACAAGCACGCTTGGATCAAGTTCAAACGTGAGGCCGGGCGTGACATTTCCAATTTCCAGGTAGCGCCCCGTCCGTCCGAGCATCTCGAGCCCCTCATTCACGACCCTGGGATGCCCGACCACCTCTACCACCACGTCGGCCCCCCATCCACCGGTCAAATCTCGCACCCGCTGAACCCGATCGACGGTTTCGGGAATCTCGTTGATATCGATCGTCACATCCGCGCCGAAATCTCGAGCGAGCTCAAGTCGCTCCCTAATTGCATCCACAACAATCACCGGTCGGGCCCCCAACTCCTTAGCGAGGGCGGTAGCGTAAACGCCCAAGCCACCTGCCCCCTGGATGACTACTGCCTCGCCCGGCTCCAGCTGCGCCAGCTCTAGTCCTCCCACCATTTGGCTCAAGCCACAGTTGATGCCTGCCACAGTGGTGTCCGCTAACCCTTCTGGCACCTTGAAGATAGCGGCACCGGGTCGCACGTAGTAATAGTCGGCGAAGGCCCCGTAAAAGTGAGGAGGGACGTCGCAGCTATTTGCGAGATAGGAGCGGGCAAAGGGACACGCACGGGTGATGCCCTTACGACACGCAGGGCAGTTGCCGCAGGGATAGAAGTAGCGAAAGACAACCCGGTCACCGACGTTGAGCGGTTGACCGGCGGTGTCCGCAGTCACTCCCTCGCCGAGTTGAAAGACAGAACCGGTCATCTCGTGTCCGAGAATCTGCGGATACGGCCGGCCGAATTTAGAAACGTCAAACTCACCTCGCCACTGGTGGAGGTCTGATCCGCATACATTCGCGACGTTCATCTTGAGGAGGACGGCTCCCGGCTCCGGCTCCGGTACTGGATACTCCTCGATCTGCATCGGCCTTCCAGATCCATAGAATGCTGCAACCCGTCCCATCGTAGCCATAAAGCCAACACCCTCACTTACGTCTGCACCCACTGACGACAAGCAGTCGCAATGGGCTAAAACGATGCTTTGTGACACTAACCAGCTGCGAAACATTAGTATATATAATTGACGTTTCATCAATGGATCAATACGGAGCGCAACGCTTGACATCGTGCACTCGCAGGATTATCTAAAGCTTCGGCCCGCCTCGTGGTTTGCTTGCTCCAATATGTGAGCCTAAAGACGTGCTCGCGACTATCAAGTTGCTTGTTCGCCGCGTTAGTTTGAAGGGAGACCATATGAACCAGGAGGTGTTCTACCCTGCTGAAGTCCTAAGAACATTTGCGAGCGGGTGTCTTCAAGCTGTGGGCATCCCGCCCGCTGATGCGGCTGTCACCGCGGACAATCTGATCGA
>DASYWM010000018.1:0-2920 GCA_035936075.1 Thermomicrobiales bacterium | reverse complement strand
CCGCGTGGATCAGCCGGTTATGGTGAGCACTTCACCCTTTGCACACGTGCCCGGTGGGGTGAAAGCGACATGCCGGACGTGATCGCGACGTTGGAGGCGGCGATCGCTGGACATGACTGGATCGACACCGATCGCCTCGGGGTTACCGGGGGCTCGTACGGTGGCTACCTAACGAATTGGATCGTGTCCCACGATGACCGATTCAAGGCCGCAGTGACCCAGCGCTGCGTCTCCAACTTCTATTCGTTCTTCGGAACCAGCGATATCGGCTTCAACTTCGGCGAGTTCGAGTTCGGTGGGGTGCCATGGAAGGACGCCGAGCTACTGCTCCGATACAGTCCAATCTCCTACGTTGACCAGGTACATACACCACTCTTGATCCTCCATAGCGAGCGGGATCTACGGTGCCCGATCGAGCAGGCGGAGCAGATGTTCACCGCACTGAAGTACCTTGGCCGCGAGGTAGCATTCGTCCGGATACCGGAGGAAAGCCACGATTTGAGCCGCTCAGGGACGCCGAGCCGCCGCCTGGCCCGGCTACATCACCTTGTCAGCTGGTTTGATACCCATCTCTAGGAACATCCGGCGACGGGGGCGAATGCCCCCACCTGAGGGACCCTCCGATGCCGAGTAATGTCGCGCTGCAAAGCCTTTCGCAACGCCTGAGCACCGAACTGGTGGCGTCGTTCGACCCCCAAGTAACATCGCCGATCATCGGCGGGGACGCGATGGTGGAAGCATTCACCCGATTCGGACAGGCGTCAGGATCCGCCGGTATTACCCTTGAGGACGCTTTGGCTGTAGCGGCCGGGGCCCTGCGCAATCTCTTCATCCAAACCGGCAGCCTTGGCACCGACTCAACGGCAGACCTGGCTGCCGGCATTGCCTTGGCAGCTGTCGCCCGCGCCCATAGAAATACCGGTCCCACCCCAAACTCAAGCCCGTTGGGTGCTGAGAACTTCCCGGAAACCCGGCACGCCCGCCTGGAGGCACTCTATCTCATCAACCGCGCCGCCACGTCCAACCTGCGACTATCCGAAATGCTCAATACGGTAGCCCAGGTTGTGGCCAGTACGACCAGCAGTGATGCCAGCGCCATATTCCTCTATGACGAATCCACCGGGCTTCTCTCCCTCCGATCCGCTGTGGGGCTGTCACAGGAGGCGGTCGGCAATGTGACCGTCCGCATCGGAAACGGCATCATCGGGCGCGCCGCTATCGAGGGCAAGCTCATCTCTGCTCCGGATGCGCAGCAGCATGAGAGCTTCCTTGCTCACCCCGGCATTGGGGATGAAAAGTATCGTTCCCAGGTTTCCGTTCCAATCCTGTTGCAGGCACAGAACCGACTTGTCGGTATCCTGAATATCCATTCCATTGAACGGCGCTCATTCGATCAGGACGAGTTGGAGTTCCTCCGGACCGTTGCGGGAGAGCTGGCGATCAGCATCGAGAACGCCAGACGATACAGCAGCACGGATGAGCGACTGCGACAGAAGATCCGTGAGCTAGGGACCCTTCAGCGCGTCACCCGCTCCTTTGCGTCAACTCTCAATGTAGAGGGCGTCTTACACCTTATTACCCAGCAAGCCATGGAGCTCGTGCGGGCTGAGGCGGCTGCGATCTTCCGTCCTGCCCCCAATAAAGGGGCCCATGACTACGAGCCAATCATCGAGTCTCGCATCGGCAGTGTCAGGATCCTGAGAAGTGTCGAAGAGCGAGACAGCGTCGTTGGCGAGGTGCTGCGTACCGGCACTGCCCGACACAAGGACGTGAGCTACATCGACGGCGTGGCAACGCTCTTGTGCCTTCCGCTTCACTCTGCCCGCAGCACCGTTGGGGCCCTGTGCTTCCGCCTCCAGAAGGACACCGAACTGGGGGAGGATACGCTTGCCATGCTCCAGGCGTTCTCGGACTCCGCCGCAATGGCCATCGAAAACGCCCAGCTCTACCAGAACGCCATGCTCGGACTGCAGACCCAGCAGACCCTCGTCCAGGAGATGCATCATCGAGTAAGGAACAACTTGCAGACAGTTGCCGCCCTCCTCTCGCTGCAACTCCGGCGGGCAGAGGACGCGCCATGGGCGGTTGAAATCCGGGAGGCCATCAGTCGAATCCAGTCGATCGCGGCAGTCCACGACCTGTTGAGCGACGAGCGACGACTGGGTGGGACCACCGTGGACGTCATCGCCCGCATGGTCGCCGAGGACGCTCACAGCACTCTGATCCCGCCGAGACTCAGGGTCCGGTTCGATATCCGGCCATCAGAACTCAAGGTCCCTTCGCGTCAAGCAACGATCATGTCGCTCCTCATCAACGAACTCACAGCAAATGCGATCAGCCACGGGTTTGAGAACCGCGATCACGGCTATATTCGCATCCGTGCGTGGGAGGAAAGCGGGATAGCAAATGTTGAAGTGTTCAATGATGGAAAGAAGGTACCCGAAGGATTCGACCCCTCGGTGAGCGAGGGCCTGGGAATGCGCATCACCCAAAGTTTAGTGACCTCCGATCTCAAGGGCACCTTCACGATCTCTTCAGAAGAAGATGGCACCGTCGCGCTGATCCGCTTTCCCATTGCGAACGACAACATTGAGTAGCGGCATGGCCACTTTTCACACCCGCGTGGTCTCTCCTACGGAGCTTCTGTCGGCGATTGGTCAATCGCCCAACGCCGGAGCCTTGCGGTCTCCTTGCCTCCGTACGCTTCGTCCAGAATCTCAACGATATGGCGAACGGGCTTTTCCTCGCCGTTCCTCACCAAAGAGGTCCGGAGCTGCATGTGACATCCTGGGTTGGCGGTCACCACCTGATCGGCGTGGGTTTCCGCGATGTGGTGCGCCTTTCGGTCTCCCAGGTCATCCGCCATCTTCCGCCGGATGATGTTGTAGATTCCGGCGCTGCCACAACAAAGCGATGCCTC
>DASYWM010000017.1:0-4145 GCA_035936075.1 Thermomicrobiales bacterium | reverse complement strand
TCGGGAAGGTATCCCACTCTGTAATTGCTTATTGGACACACTGGGCGTACGCGGGTTGAAAGGGTCAGCCATGACGGAGGCGAAGGGACAGGCGCGCAACGCCTTCCCCTCGAGGGACATCCGGGTAGACGGCGTCACACTGACGGGCGGTTCCGTCGACGGCGTAGGGAGTCGGAGTACCGACCTCGAGTACGTCGATGTCGTCATCGTCGGTGGTGGCCAGGCAGGTCTCGCGACCGGATATCACCTGGCACGCCGGGGTATCAGATTCGTGATCGTCGATGCCCATTCCTCTGTTGGCGACTCATGGAGGAATCGCTGGGACTCGCTCAAGCTCTTCACGCCCGCACGCTATGCCGGTTTGCCGGGTAAGCCGTTTCCCGCACCACCAGATTCTCACCCGTCCGCCGCCGAGGTGGCCACGTACCTTGAATCGTACGCCCGACAGATGGGTTTAACTGTCCAGTGCGGAGTTCGCGTTGACCGAGTAACACCGTTGGTAGGCGACGCTAAAACCGGCTTTCTTATTTACACCAGTAGCGGGTTACTCAAGGCCAATCAGGTGGTCATTGCGACCGGCGGATATCAGAAGCCGAACATTCCATTTTTCGCCGGGGAACTTGGGCCTGACATTCTGCAGCTGCATTCGAGCGAGTATCGAAACCCGTCCCAGCTGAGGGAGGGCCCTGTCCTTGTCGTGGGGGCAAGCACTTCAGGTGTTGAAATCGCCCTGGAAGCCGCGCAGAACCACCGGACTCTGCTTAGCGGACGCCATCCCGGGCAGATCCCCTTCCGCATCGATGGCCCTCTCGCGCGACTGACGTTTCCCCTTGTCTGGTTCATCTGGAACCATGTATTTGCGATGGCGAATCCGCTCGGCAGGATGACTCGGCCCTATGTTCGCCACCGTGGTGGCCCGCTTTTCAGGATCAAGCTGGCGGATCTCGAGGCCGCCAATGTCGAGCGCGTCACGCTACGAACGATCGGCGCCCAGGCAGGGCAGCCAGTGCTGGAGGACGGCCGAGTGCTTGATGTCACCAACGTGATCTGGTGTACCGGATTTCGCGGTGACTACAGCTGGATCGATGGGCTGTCAATCGGGGACGATGGCTATCCAGTCGAAAACCTTGGGACAGTGCCGGAACTCCCCGGGCTCTATTTCGTCGGTCTCAAGTTCCAGCGGACCATAGGCTCGATGTTGATCGGTGGCGTCGGCAGGGACGTTGCCTACATCGCCGATTGCATTGCTACCGCACGACAAGAGCATGATTCTGGAGATGGCTAGGGGCAGCCTGCTCGCTCAGGCACGGGCAGTCGCGCACCTGATCGTGCGACAAAGCTCCTGCTCCCTGCGGGTACCGTCGTACCCACCAAAAACGTGCGAGTCACGCCTGTATCTTTCTGGTCTGATGACTGGTACGATCCAAGCAGTTCCTGTCTCCTCACCGTCAGTGTTCATCATCACCCATCCCTTGGGGATGGAGGAGGTCAGCATGTCGGTCGTCTTCTTTTCAGACACTCCAAACGTCACGCGAGACTTGGTCGAGCGGGTCAGCGGCTTCGTCAACGAACACCTTGGCGGGTCCCCTCCGGACGGTTCCCTCGTCCATGCCGACGGGCCGACCGACGGCGGCGGGTGGTGGTCCTTTGAACTCTTCGAGTCCGAGGCACAATTCACCCGGTTTAACGAGGGAATCCTGACACCTGCCTTCGTACAGGCGGGTATGAACCCGCCCGCGTTCCGCCGGCTGGAGGTCGCCTGGGACAGCACGCAAGTACCCGGCTAACGGCGGCCGCCGCAGGATACATATAATTCGAAGACGCGGCTCCCGACACCTTCGAGAGCCGCGTCTTCGTGTTCCTCACATGTATTCAACGAAGGGCCAGGCTGTATGAGCCCTGCCTATCCTGCAGGCGTCCCCGCCACGGGCGTTCCCATTGGCTCAGGGGTGAGACGGGTAGCTGTGGCTGTCGTGGGCCCAGCTTCGCCCGTGCCAGCGCCGTCCGGATCAACTACCTCACTGGTATACGAAGCAGTGAAGGCATCTCCCGAGGCATCCACCTCTGCCGAAGCGCGGAGCACGAATGTTCCTGCCGGGGCACCTGTTTCGTCCACACCTGTCGAGGTGACGGTCACAATTGCCGTCTGTTCGCCGGTAGGCTCCCAAACCCCCAGTGACGTGAACCCCGCCGCGTTCACGGAGATGTATCCTCCATCGGCTGATACGCGAACCACGTCCGGCGCGTTGGCGGGATCCTCTGCATTTGCATCGAACAACCAGGTTCCGACGAACGGATGCTGATCTGTGGCAACTGGTGAAGCGTCCTGAGCCGTCGTGGCGGCAAACCCCAAAAGGAGGGCGAGGACGGCGACGATCGGGATGAGCACCTTGAGCATGGTAATTCTCCTGGCATTCAGAACGTGAATCTCGGACAGCTCAAATCACTGCTTGGTACAGTTCACCCCCTCACGGCACCGGGCCGCCCGGATCTCGGAATCCTGTTTGTCGCCTGAATCAAGCCTGTCATTGTCGAGGTATACGCAAAGGGTATGCCTAAAGGAATCAGCTCATGTCGAGGATGCGTTTGCGTGCGACCCTTGTATTTTGACACAACCTCAAGTAGGCCCACCGATGCCGGGTGATGGTGGGAATCGCAACCGGGCGGTCACGGATGTCCATGAGTGGGAGGCCCTGACATCCGGGGAGGGAGCAAAAAACACCGGAAGGGGCAACTAGCCGAACTATAATTGCAAACGCTTCGGCACCGTGCTTGGAGGTGCCGGCAGTTCGGCTAACTCGCTCGGGAGCATTTCCACCCTGTGACCACTACGACCACGTTTCCTCAACATACTCGATCATTGGCCGCGGACGCGCCTGTCGACCTTCACCTACACACTTTCGTCAGCGACGGGATCTGGCATCCGCGTGACCTGATTGATCGACTGGAAATAGACGGTATCAGCGTGGCGGCCGTCTGCGACCATGACAACCAGCGCTCGGTCGTCGAGGCGATCGAATACGGGCGGCGGCGCAATGTGCTGATCATTCCCGGGATCGAGTGCACGGTTCGCTGGGCGGACCGTCAATGGCACCTGCTTGTGTATGGCATCCGGCCGGATGAAGATCGACTGGAAGCGAAGGCCTTCCTCGACCTCGTCGCTCGGCAGGACGAGATCTTTCAGGCTTTGGCGAAAGATGCCCGCTGTCGAGTGGAAAGGTCCGGGCGCCCCATCCCGACGGTCAACTCCCTGGAACGCCACGGCCCGTTGATGCCGGTTCACGTGCTCCGGGCGATGATTGCCGACAAGCACGTGTCGCGATTGAAGGAGGCCGCCGAGTTGCTGGTGAAGCTTGGCGGCAATTTCACGACGGACACGCCTCTCGCTGAGGTGGTTGCGGCTGCACACGAGGGTGGCGGGCTCTGCATCGTGGCTCATCCCGGGCGTGCGGATCTCGGTCCCGCGCTGACGGAAGAGATGCTGGACCAGATGCTGGCCGAGGTGCCGGTTGACGGAATCGAGTGCCACTACCGCACCTACACCGACAAGGAGACCGCTTATTATCGGGGTCTCGCCGAGATGCGGGGCCTGCTGATCGGGACAGGATCGGATTCCCACGGGCCCGGCGTGCCGGTAGATCCTCGTCCCTTCCATGCATCCTGGTCGGCTGATCTCCTCGCGCGGCTAGGGCTTGAGGTGGACTCGTCAGAGGGGCCAGTGTGGGAGCCCGGCATGGATCCGAATGCGGTGCCGGAACCGGAGCCCGTGCCAGCCCACGAACAGGTTCCAGCACAGGGCTGATCGTGGCAGGAGCTTCACTTCTTCCCTATGGAGGCTCCATTCTCCCGGCTACCCGCGCCGTGCCGGGGTTGCGCATCAAATAGAGTGTGATCCTGATGCGTAAAACCCGAGAACGCTGCCCTCGACTCGTGCGTCGGTACCACCGATGAGTAGGCCGGTATCCGGGTTTCGGGCAATGATCTGTGCCGCGCCGCCACCGCCCCAGGCGTCCTGGAGACGAACAGCGTGCCCTCGCTCTTCGAGCGAGGAGATGACGTCGTCTGGCAGGCGATTCTCAACCTGAAGCTCGAAGGGATTGTCGATGACGCTCGGGTCCGTCCATGGCCAGCTCGTCCAGCGCGGC
>DASYWM010000016.1:0-10315 GCA_035936075.1 Thermomicrobiales bacterium | reverse complement strand
CCATCACGGTGATCACCTCACTGATCCTCACCTTCGTCGGCTCCGAGGAGCAGGCCCCGGATCGCCTCATCATCATCGTTCTCGGCTTGACCGCCCTCGTCGCGCTGTCCCGGAGCGCGTGGTTCAACCGCATGCTGATCCCGATCATCCAACGCGCCCTGAGCATGCCACAGCAAATACTGCCGAGATTTGAGCGATTCTTGGTGAGTGATTAACTGGCCGTGACCTCAAAATGCACCAGAAGACCAGAAACGCGTACGGCCCCTCACATGGGGAGGCTGTTTTCCTCTAGCCGTCACCAGTGGGGAGTAGGGGATGTATACGGAGGGGCCTGCCAAGGTTTCCCAGGGACGGCTCGACAGGCTGGGGCGGAACCGTCGATATCGACGGCTGTGCAGCGCAGGTGCAGCGCAGTGAGGATAGGACGAACGGCCTCTCAGAGCGGGTGGCCGCTTTCCTTACCGTTATAGGCTTTTCGGGGGTGCCTACCGGGGCTCGAACCCGGAACCTCTTGCTCCACAGGCAAGCGCTCTGCCGATTGAGCTATAAGCACCACGAGATGTGAAAGGGGAGAAAAGGAGTAAGCCGGGTTCTGTTTTGGATGGTCATCTCTCTCAATCCGAAAGGATTGGCCACGTCGTCGCCTTCGTGACGGCTCTCGACTTCCGACCTTGGCGAGCAGCCTGCTAACGGTCGAATCGGAGATTGCTGCGGGGAGGATTGCCCTTTTCACTCCGCGACCGGAGTCGCGGCCTTTGTCTCTGTTGCTCTCGCACCCTATTGAGTGCGCCGATCTGGACTGTCGATGCGACGAGTCGCACCTCCCTGGCTTTCACCAGGCACCCTTGCTCTCTGCAGCCCGGACTTTCCTCTGGTCCTCTTGAAAGGCCCAGCGACCATGCCCTTTGCTTCCACTTCACATTCGCTTCTGAAGGTGCGTTCACCCGGAGCATCACGATCAGCATCGATCGTCGATTATCCGGAGTGGTGCCGAAGGGGAGATTCGAACTCCCACGGGATTACTCCCACTACGCCCTGAACGTAGCGCGTCTGCCTGTTCCGCCACATCGGCCTGGCGTGCGGTGCAGCTTGCGGAGCCGACCGCCGGACTCGAACCGGCGACCTGCTGTTTACGAAACAGCTGCTCTACCAACTGAGCTAGGCCGGCGCTCCTGCTGCGAAGCCGCGTCAGTATAGCAGAGGGCTCGGTGTGTCCGCCAACGGCGGTTCCTGGTGTACTCTCTTGCGTTACATGAGCGGCGGCCATCGCTGCGGTTAAGTGTAGCCGGTACAAACCTTAAGGACCAGAGAGTGCAGCGGCCAAGAAGGGTGCGACCACAGCCAGTTCCGCGAAGCTCCGCTCGGCCGACGCCGAGAGAGGCATGGGACCGACCGGGCAACAGGATTCATATCGTCTACATCGTGATCTCCTCGCTCGTGGTGTGCTCCATGCTCGCCGTGGCCCTGGCGACCATCGATTTCTCCGGCCTCTTCGGAGGAGACGACGAGAACAGCGCAAATATCGTGGACCCAAACGCGGATCTCATCTCCGAGCAGGAGACAAAGGTGGCCGGGAACCCCAACGATGTAGACGAGGTTGTCCTTCTCGCCAACCTACTCGGGAACACCGGCCGAATACGTGACGCCGTGCCATGGTACGAGAAGGCGCTCGAGCTCGCTCCGGACGATCACGGGATCCGCCTCGATTTCGCGAGGAGCCTTGCCGGCGCGGACCTCCTGCCAGACGCCGAGGCGCAGTTTCTTCGAGTGTTGGAGGACGATCCGGACAACCAATCTGCCCACTACTACCTGGCGGAGCTCTACATGCGGTGGGATTCTGCCAGGCGGGAGGACGCGGCTACGCACTACCGAAGGGCAGTGGAAATCGACCCCGCCTCATTTCTCGCTGAGCGTGCCCAGATCGAGCTCGACGCGATGGGCAGCGGAGCGCCCTTCCCGAGCCCTCTGCCGTCCACGCCTCCTCCGGGTACATAGAGAACGTATGTTCGATACTCGCGGTATAATGGGAGTATGAACGACGAGCGACGCCCGAGCGGGCGACAGTCCACCATCTCGAATGATCGTGATGCGAAGCGCCTCCTCACGCCCCGGCAGCGGGAGGATGACGACGCTGGTGCAGAGCGTTCACTCCGGCCTCGCCGGCTCGATGAATACATCGGGCAGGAGCGGGTTAAGAAGAACCTGCGAATCTTCATCGAGGCAGCGCGTGCCAGGGCGGAGTCGCTCGATCACGTCCTGCTGTACGGCCCACCGGGTTTAGGCAAGACGACGCTTGCGTCCATCATCGCAGCGGAAATGGGTGTCAGCCTGCGGGTGACGTCCGGTCCTGCGATCGAGCGTCAGGGCGACCTCATCTCGATCCTGACCAATCTCCAGCCAGGCGATGTGCTCTTCATCGACGAGATCCACCGGTTGAATCGGGTGGTGGAAGAGGTCCTGTACCCGGCAATGGAGGACTTCGCGGTCGATATCGTGATCGGGAAGGGGCCAGCTGCGCGGACTATGCGCATCAACCTTCCCCGCTTCACACTCATTGGGGCGACGACCCGTCTGGCGCTGTTGACGGGACCGCTACGTGACCGCTTTGGTGCCGTGATGCGGCTCGAATTCTATGAGAACGATGCGATGCAGCAGATCATCGAGCGCTCAGCTTCGATCCTGCAGCTGAAGCTGGATCCGGAAGGGGCGAAGGCCCTGTCCGGTCGTGCTCGTGGAACGCCGCGCATCGCCAACCGGTTGCTGAGGCGAGTCCGGGACGTGGCCCAGGTTGTGGGCGAGGGGATTGTGACGCCGGATATCGCGAATCACGCGCTCGAACTGCTGGAAATCGACCATCTGGGTCTCGATGACACGGACCGAAGGGTGCTCGATGCGGTGATCACCAAGTTCGATGGCGGACCAGTTGGCATCGATACCCTCGCCGCTGCGACGAGTGAGGAGACTGACACGATCATGGATGTGTATGAGCCTTACCTGATCCAGCTTGGGTTTCTCCAGCGCACCCCCCGCGGACGTATTGCCACCCGGCGCGCATACGAGCATCTGGGATACGAGATCTCTGCAAAGGTACCGGAGTTTTCGGGTCAGCAGCAGCAGCTCTTCCGGGAAGACGAGTGACCAGAGCAGCGACTCCACGGCTCCGTATGGAGGAGTTTGACTACGAGCTCCCCCCGAAGCTCATCGCCCAGGAGCCGTTGGCGGATCGATCCGGAAGTCGCCTGATGGTGCTGGACCGCGGGACTGGGGAAGTGCAGCACCGGCGATTCGTCGAGCTTCCGGCGTTGCTCGATGCCGGCGATCTGCTTGTGGTGAATGACACCCGCGTCATACCGGCGCGCTTGCTCGGGCGTCGCGAAACAGGAGCAAGGATCGAGGTGTTGATGCTCCGGCCTGTGGCGGACGGAGGATGGCTTGCCTTGGCCAGGCCGACGCGGCGCCTGAGTCCCGGTGAGCGCCTGATCATTCCGCCCCGCAATGGTTCAAGAGAAGCTGACGCATCGCTTGTGTTGCGCGAGAAACTCGAGGACGGCCAGGTCATTGTTGATGTGGACGATACGCTCTCGGAGCACTTGGAGGGCTATGGACGTATCCCGCTGCCACCCTATATCTCCAGCGAACTTGAGGACGATAACCGCTACCAAACGGTGTACGCCCAGCATCGTGGCTCTGCCGCCGCACCAACCGCCGGTCTACATTTCACAGACGACACGTTCGCACAGCTCCATGAGAGAGGCGTCGAATCTGCAGCAGTCACCTTGCATGTTGGGCTCGACACATTCCGCCCGGTGACCGAGGAGTATGCCGAGGACCACCAGATTCACAGTGAGTGGTGCTCGGTCCCGCCTGATACGTGGGAAAAGATCCTGGCGACGAGGGCACACGGTGGTAAGGTGGTAGCAGTCGGCACAACATCGGCGCGCACGCTTGAATCGCTCGGGCAGCGGGTGGCGGCGGGTCATCCTGGTCCATTTGACGGATCTACGCGGATCTACATCACGCCGGGCTACGAGTGGACGATGGTGGACGGGCTCGTGACGAATTTCCACCTGCCGAAATCGACACTCTTGCTGATGATCAGCTCATTTGCTGGTCATGAAAGTGTGCTTGCTGCCTACCGGGAGGCAGTTCGGGAGCGTTATCGTTTCTTTTCGTTCGGTGACGCGATGCTGATCATGTAGGAGAAATGATGGAGCAGGAGAATCTTGAGCTTACGGGGAAGACACGGGAGGATGCATGGGGGCTGCTCACCGAATGGGTGGAAAGCGAAAGCCTCCGGCGCCATTGCCTCTCGGTAGAGACGGCGATGCGAGCGTATGCCCGGCACTACGGCCAACCAGAGGACGCCTGGGGCATGTTGGGGCTTCTTCATGATTTTGACTATGAGAGACATCCGGCGCGGGACGAGCACACGATTGTCGGCGCCGACATCCTAGCCAGCGAGGGTTATCCGCAGTGGATGTCAGACGCGCTGCTCGCGCATGGTTTCGACGAGCGGTTTCCCCGCACGACGCTCATGGATAAAGCGCTCTTCGCCGTCGATGAGCTGACCGGTTTTATCGCAGCCGTCGCTCTAGTGCGACCGTCGAAAGCCGTCGAGGACGTCACCTATTCCTCGGTCAACAAGAAGATGAAGGACCGGCGATTTGCCGAGGCCGTGAGCCGCGAAGAAATGTTGGCGGGAGCCGAGGAACTTGGCGTGCCTTTCGACCAGCACGTAACCTTTGTCATAGCGGCAATGGCCGCCAACGCCGAGGCGTTAGGTCTGGCGGACGTATCCTTGACCAACGGCTAGCGCCTATCAACTCCGGACCTGAGAGAAACCTGGACCAAATGGACCTCCTAAAGGTCCGAACGAAAGGACATCCGATTCATGGCGAAGCAATGGAACAAGCCATTCGACAATCAACTGGAGGAAGGCAAGGCTTATGCTGCCACGCTGGAAACGAGCCACGGCACCATTGAAGTCGAGTTCTTCCCCGAGGACGCTCCGATTGCTGTTAACAACTTCGTCAGCCTGGCGAAGGAAGGGTTCTACGACGGCACCCCATTCCATCGAATCGTGAAGGGGTTTGTCATCCAGGGCGGCGACCCGACCGGAACCGGCACCGGCGGACCGGGGTACAAGTTTAAGGACGAGACAATTCGGAAGGACTACGAGCAGGGAATGCTCGCCATGGCAAACGCGGGCCCGAACACCAACGGAAGCCAGTTCTTCATCGTGCTTGAAGACCTGCGCGGCCGGCTCCCGAAGAACTACACAATCTTCGGCAAGGTGACCGCAGGTATGGACGTTGTGAAGTCAATTTCCGATGTGCAGGTAACACGTTCGCCGTCCGGGGAACCCTCCTCACCAGTGGAGCCAGTCATGCTCAACAAGGTCGAGATCAAGAGCTAGGCAACGGCCGTGACGTCACGGACAAGTAGAACGGCGGGCAAGGACTATCTCCTTTGCCCGCCGTTCTACTTGTCCCGCCACACTGCTAGGCTGCCATTGGCAGCTCATCGCAGAGCGCTTCGTACTGGAGCAACAGATTGATCCAGAACGCTTCAAGTTCCGTCACATCGGCGCCTGCTGCGAGCCGGTCCTCGATCATCCGGTACCCGTCTTCGAGGCGTCGTTCAAGCCGTTCGACCGAAACTACCTCAAGGTCTGGATCGAGTCCCATGACACCATTATGCCGCTTCTGCGGTCGGGTGGGGCTCATGTTGTGCTCCTTCCGTTACCCCGCGAGGATCAGGATGCCTTGCGGGGAGTGGGCTCGCCCTTGCGCTCCATCAAGCTGTCGATCAGCCTGGACGCCTGGCTCTTGTTCAACTCTGGAAACGTGGAGCCTGTGACGGAGTGGGAAAGTTCCTCGATCTGCGCACCCGTGATGCTCAGTTCCCGCGATATCCCCAGAATCTTCGCGCGCTGGGCGGCTGTCATCTGGTTGTTGTACTGCGCAGGAGACTCCTGGATCCCACCGCGCTGGTTCGGCCGGCGAAGCTGGACGGGAGCGTCCGCCAGGACACCAGTCTCCGGACCGTCATCAAAATCGGTACAGAACTGTGTGCCGAATCCGAGCGCCGCGAGCGCACGGCCGATCGCCTTCGTTTCCGCCTTCTCGATGTAATTCCCGAAACTATCAGCAGTCTCGCTTCCCCAACCGGTGGCACTCCCTCCGCCGAGAAGCTCGACCTGGGCCGAAAAGATGGCGCGGTTACCATCATGGCTTGAGAGCTGTGTGGTGACGATTGCATCCGGATGTTCCGATCGGAGCCATGCCAGACGCCACTTCACCTCCAGATATTCCTGTCCCTTGATGCTGGTGAGATGCTGGGACGGATCGAACGCTGTCTGTGTCATGTGTCTTCCTCGTTCTTCCGCGATGGTCGAATAAGAACCTCTGTTCTAAGTGAATAATAGAACGGATGATCTACTTTGTCAAGGCGTCAACGGTGGTGGACCGGACGCCATGGGGCCCGCATTCGTGAGAGAATACGCAGGCGGAATCGTCGCCATGCCAGCAGACGAGCATGGTGTTGCTAGAGGATGTTTGGATGGAGCCGACAGGGATTAGCAGACGCTTTGCTATACTCGTGGCCGTCTACGATCAGTCTCACAGAAGAGAGGTAAGCCCGTGAGGGTCGCATGCCTTCAGGAAAATCTGCAGCGCGCGCTGAGTCGGGTAGGACGGGCCGTGGCGTCCCGTACTGCGCTCCCGGTTCTCAGTAATGTGTTGATCGCAACGGATAACGGGCGACTACGCATTGCTGCGACCAATCTTGATATCGGTGTCACGACGTGGATCGATGCTGACATTGAGTCGGAAGGGCGAATCACGGTCGATGCCCGACTGCTTGGCGAGTTCGTGAACACGCTCCCACAGGGAGCGATTTCACTCACGGCCGACGACGTTCGCTTCTCGCTTACCGTGCAGTCTGGCCGCGACAAGGCGAGTATCAACGGCATCGATGCGGAGGATTTTCCTGTCATCCCTTCTGTTCCCGACGAGGGGTTCCTGGTCGAACTTGACGCCCAGATGTTGCGGGAGATGATCTCGCTCGTCGAATTTTCTGCGGCCACTGATGAGAGCCGGCCGGTGCTCGCGGGAGTCTACACTCGGTTTGAAGGCGAGATGCTGACCCTTGCATCTGCCGATGGCTTTCGCATGGCGGTATCGGAGCACAGGCTCGACAATGCCGCAGGTGACCGGCAGGAGTTGATTGTCCCAGCCCGCTCCTACCGGGAATTGGCGCGGATCATCGGCGACCATGCCGACCCGATCAGAATCGCTGTTACTCCTAACCGCAGCCAGGTGCTTGCGCGGGTGGGCGACACCGAGTGGGTGTCGCGGCTCATTGACGGCACGTTTCCCGACGTGAAGCAGATCGTGCCCAAGGATTTCGCCACGCGAGTCGATGTCGGTCGCGACACGTTGCTCAATGCCGTCAGGCGTGCAGGCTACTTCGCCCGCGAGAACAACGATGTGGTCTTCCTGATGGTCCAGCCGGGTGAGGACGACCTTGCTCCGGGCAACGTTGAGGTGTCGGCCAACGCCGCCGAGCGCGGCAACAGCCAGAGCTTTGTCGATGCAAGTGTCACGGGGTCGGAGATTCGTGTTGCCTTTAATGCCAAGTACCTGACGGACGTTCTGTCCGTGCTTCGACATGGTCAAGTGATGCTGGGTCTGAACGGCTCGAACCACGCAGGAATTGTCCGTCCGTCCGGCGTTGAGGATTACACGCACGTGATCATGCCGATGGTCATCGGCGGTCAGTAGCACATTGTCCGGGACTCCGGATCCTATGCACCTGACACTGCTCACACTCGAGGAATTCCGAACTTACCAGCAACTGGCACTGGAATTGCCACCCGAGGGATTGCGCATCGCGGGACGGAATGCCAGCGGAAAGACGAGCCTGCTCGAAGCGATCGTCTTGCTTGCTACCACACGATCACCGCGGACGTCCACCGAGCGGGATACCGTGCGCTGGGAGAGCGGGGAGGAGTATGGGGTGAACCCGTATGCTCGCCTCGGCGCGGTAGTGGTCGCGAAAGACCGCAGACACCGCCTGGAGATCTCGCTGGAGCTACCGGAAGGTACGGCGCGCATTGCCCGGAAGCGATTTCGGGTAGATGGCCGGAGTGTCCGTGCTCATGACATGGTCGGCGTTCTCCGTACAGTGCTGTTTTCACCTGAGGATGTGCAGTTGGTCACCGGCGCGCCGGCCGAGCGTCGGCGACAGATGGACATTCTCATCTCGCAGATCGATCGCTCCTACATGCGGGCCCTGTCGCGGTACGGGAAAGTGCTTTCGCAGCGCAACGGCTTGCTTCGTACGTTCTCACGCGACCGGGTCGACCCCGGTTCACGTGCAGCGGTCGCCCAGCTCTCGTTCTGGGATGAGGAGCTGGTGAGCTCGGGGTCGGAGATTGTTTCCGGCAGGGTTGTCGCACTAGCCGACCTCACTAGTCTGGTGGCGGAGAGATCGCGATTCCTCATCTCAGACCACGAGATAGGGATCAATTACCATCCTCGGCTCGACCTGCCCTCGTGGAGCAGGGAAGAGCACGGCAGCCTGGGCGAATTGCAGCAGCGGGTGCAGGCTGCATTTCTGTCTCAGCTTGAGCAGGTGCGGTCGGAAGAGTTCCGCAGGGGGACGACAGTGGTTGGGCCCCATCGGGACGATTTCCTCATGACGCTGGACGGTCGGCCTCTCGACGCCTTCGGCTCCAGGGGACAGCAACGGCTCGGGGTGGTGGCCCTGAAGTTGTCCGAAAGTGACATGATTACCAACAGGACCGGCGAACGGCCGATAGTGCTCCTTGATGATGTGCTGTCTGAGCTGGATGAGGTGCATCGTGGGTTGCTGCTTGACGCGTTATCGGCGGAGAACTGTCAGGTGCTGGTTACGTCCGCGGATCGGTCGCCGCTGGAGCACCCAGCCCTCGAGCACCTTCCAATGGTCCAGCTCTCGGGCGGAAAGTTGATCGGCAACCAGGCACCGGCGTAAGCCGTGCATCAGGCAGGCGGTCCCGACGACCAAATGAGTGCGGTGAGTCTTGCGGAGGACAGGTTCCTCCAGCAGCTGCTACCCACCTGATATGGTGAAATGTGGAACCGGCGTTCGTCGCTTCATCACCAGTTACGGCGCAACCCAATGAGCGCTCTTGGTCATGCAGCGAGAGCGTGGTGGTATAGCCGGGATCAAGACTTTCACCAATATTGCTGACATCCACGGTTCATAGCGCGACTAGATTTCGGACTGCTCAGCACAACGGATCTTTCGTTCCGGTCGGGTGCTAAAACCAACGCAACACGTTTAGTGAGCGCGCGCGACGTTTGGCCGCCTTCTTGTTGTGCCAAAGGGAGCGAGGGTACATCAGCGAGGGATGCGCTGAGTCCTCCCCACGGAGGGCGTCTACCTGTGGAAGCGCGCTAGAAGGCCGATGTGTACTTGATCGATGGCCACAGGGGTCAAGGCACATCCACGCGTTGGGCGTTACCTTGAGAATGGTCGCGGTTACGCTCGGTCGTGCCAATGGACTGATGTCCCAGCGCAGCGTGTCACGGCAGGTCCACGCACTTGAGGTTGGCGCTAACGCGCTTCTCGCCCTCAAGGGAGTATTCCTCCGCGTTATGCCCGGGGATCATCACAAGCGCACGTCAAGGATTACTCGTACGACCACCCGCATGTCAGCCAGGAAACAGCAACGATCGGTGACGGCGAAGGAAATAGGCTTCGTCTTCTCTGTTTTATGAAGTGCGCCTATAGACGCAAAAACGCCCCAGCCAAGGACCGGGACGCTTGTCGTTGGCTGGGGTGCAGGGATTCGAACCCCAACTGCCTGATTCAGAGTATTACAGCGATCCGTCCGTATACGTATCACCCTGTCCTCTATGACTGGTAATCCAAGGATTATGGCTTGACTGTGTCTGCAATCGTCCGTTGCTGTCCCTCGGTTTTGGGGTAATTCTGGGGTGGAGTAGCCGTTCAGGCTCGCGCTCTTTTGCGAGCGGTATACGCATTCTGTTTGCATTGGGTGCTGCAGTATTTCTGACTGCTCCGGGTGGGGGTGTAGAACTGATTGCAATGCTGGCACGGAACCTGGAGCCGCTTCTGGTTAGAGAGGTCTCGCCACAAATGGAGGTAGATAGCCGCATGCAACGTGCGCGGCATGTACCAGAGGTCATCGTCCTCATTCCATGAAACGAACGGCATGGTATTTCCGTCGAGTCCACGCATGATGAGAGAAGAAAGCACCTCCCGCGCAGCCACGATAGAGTTGCCGCCCACGTGTGGATCTGCG
>DASYWM010000015.1:0-5271 GCA_035936075.1 Thermomicrobiales bacterium | reverse complement strand
CTTCGGCGCCGGTGCTTCAGCCGTCAGCTGGTCTTCGTGATCCATAGGCTCGTTTGGTTCGTTGGCCTGGGCCTGATCGTCAGCGGATTTTCGCGACGGCATGGTTGCTCTTGCTCGACTTTCCAGAGTGAAAAACACGTGCACCCTGTGCACACGCACCAGGAGGTTCCGGCCTGGGGAGATTGTTTGACAACGCTGGCCGCTCACGCGGCCTAATGGACGTCTGGTACGGGGGTAAGGACGCTCTGGCCCGGTCTGCCCTCATTGCGGGCGGGCTCACGATCTGGGTGCAATCCCGTGCACGACAGTCCGCGTTCTCTGCGTTGAATTGTATACCCCGGTGTCCACCTCAGAAGGCACCGGCAGTTGGTTTGCTACACTGCCCTCTGTAGAGATTAGACGCCGCGTCATATGTACGGAGCCCAGATGCCTTCGTCCGATCAGCCCATAATCCCGCCATCGACGGGAATCCCCACGCCGCCTGGCGGAGCTGGCGCCGCCGATCTGGCGACCGATTCGACCGATCCCCAAATACTGCGAGAGCTCCTCGATCGCGCGAGGGATCGGCTGGCGTTTTACGAGTCGTTCGATCGGATCATCGGGGAAAACATCCGTCGGTCTGGTGAACTCATGGTGGAGACAGTTGCCCTCCGTGAACAGGCACAGGCACTTGCGGCGCAGTCGGCAATGGAACGCGCCGCCTTTGCGGCCACGCGCCAGAGTGAACGTGATCGCTACCGTGCGCTCGTTGAACAGGTCCTCAACGAGGTCTCCACGATGCGACCCCTCATCGACACGATGGTGACGCGGTTTGAGAGCGTCCTGGAGGAGCTGAGCGAGGACACTGATACGGAAACTGGCGCGGGTGGTGTCCTCGACTCAACCAGCATCTCAATCGCTTCCGCCCTTGAGGCACCGTCTCCCGAATCCAGCGAGACAGATGAGCCGCCACCCGTCCTCCTTGAGGACGAGACGCCAGTCACCCACATCAACCCCCCAGCCGAGGAGTCCGCCCAGGAAACAACGGAGATCACCACCGTCGAGGACGCTCCTCCCGCCGATGTGGCCCCGGAGGTAACACCCGAGGCGCCGGCCCTGGAGGGCTCCCGAGGGATTGACCTGCTCGCCCATGGCGTCCCGAATGCCAGGGTCGCTATCTCCCTGCAGAAGATGCTCCGTGAGTTGGATGTCGTCAGCAGCGTGGAGGCACGGGAGTTTGCCAACGGGGAGCTTCGCCTGGCGATACAGGCTAGCGATGCCCTCCCGGAAGCCGCCCTCGTTGCCTGGCTCGGCGACAATAACGGTGAGTTGACCAGCAGATCATCCTCAGTGACTGAGCTTACCTTCAACAGCGCCTGATCTAAGACATAACCTCCATCGTCCACGTCACTGTGCCGGTCACGATCGTGGTTGATAGTCGCGCTTGACCGTTGAAGGAGCAAGGAGCCGTTCCTCCGGTTCCACCTTGGCGAGCTCGTCACGCCTGTCAAGAGCAGCTTGGGGCCTCGACGGTCCATTCCTCCCGCTTGACACAACGAAGGTTTAATACTAAACTTTCTTCACGTAAGGACGAGAACGATGGTTACTGACACAACCCAACTACAATCCGAGCGCCTGCAGGACAGCCGCAACCTCGCCGTATTGACGTGGGTACGGCTTATGCGCGTCTACCACAAGGTGGATCGGCGTACCGCCGAGGAGATGAAGCATTGGAAGCTCTCCGTGAGCCGTTTCGATGTCCTCAACCACGCAGGTGTCCGTGAGGGCCGCACCCAGCAGGAGCTCGCTGATGCGCTCCTGGTAACCAAGGGCAACATTTGCCAGCTTCTGGACGGCATGGAGGCCGATGGCCTACTTCGCCGCCGCCGCTCCGGCCGCACCAACCACATCTACCTCACCGACGAGGGCCGTGCTCTCAGGGAGGCGTCACTGGCGCGACATGAAGAGCGTATCGCGCAGGAGATGTCAGTCCTCTCGTCAGATGAACAGCAAACGCTCCTGACCCTGCTTCGAAAGCTCGACCGCTCACTCTCCAACGACCCGGCCTAGTAATGGAAGGACATCATTCAATGAGTACCCAGACGAATCTCGAACTGACCGGAATTCATCATGTCAGCGCGACGACCGCCGACGCCAAGGCCAATCTCGATTTCTACACGCGGCTACTTGGTATGCGCCTGGTGAAGAAGACCGTTAATCAGGACGACATCTCCGTCTATCACCTCTTCTATGCCGATGGTGAGGGCCACGCAGGTACCGACCTGACCTTCTTCAATTTCCCCAATCTCACGAACAACATCCCCGGCACCGGTGAGGTCAGCGAGACCATCCTTCGCGTAACCGGAAAGGATGCCATCGAGTACTGGCAGAAGCGGTTCGATCAGTTCGGCATCGATCACGATGACCTCACCGAGCTAGCGGGCCACACCCTGCTCCGCTTCCGCGATTTCGAGGGGCAGCGCCTTGCGCTGATGGATGATGGCGGCGATGCGGCCCCGATCCCGGGCGGCAACCCGTGGGAGCTCGCCACGGTTCCGGTCGAGTACGGGATCAAGGGTCTCGGCGCAATCTCAATCACGACTGGTCGCCCGGCCCAGACACTCGCCATGCTGACCGATATCATGGGCTTCCGCGTCGTCGACGATCAGCAGGGGCCGGAGCATCCGGATCACCGGATAGTCCTCCTGGAGACTGGCAAGGGTGGCCCGAATGGCATGATGGTCGTCCACGTCCGGCCAGATCTCCCGCTTGCCCGCACCGGCCGGGGGGGCGTGCATCATGTCGCCTTCCGCGTCCCGACCTACGAGGCGCACGAGGAGTGGAACGAGTACCTGCGCGGCAAGGGCGTTCAGGTGACGGAGCAGATCGACCGCTTCTACTTCAAGGCGATGTACTTCCGCGAGCCAGGTGGCGTCCTTTATGAAATCTCCAGCGACGGGCCCGGCTTTGCAACCGACGAGCAGTTGGATTCGCTCGGCGAAAAACTTGCCCTGCCACCATTCCTGGAGCCACGACGGGAGCAAATCGAGGCCTACGTGAAGCCGCTTGACTCCTCGAAGGCCGTCACAACGACCGAATACGGCCAGCCGGTGAAGGAAGAAGCCAACGCATGATCCAGCCGAACCAGATGACCGACGATCCACATGCCCACGCACAGGTGCTCCACTACGGAGCACCACTGGAGACCGCGACCGCCGTCGTTGTGCTCATCCACGGTCGGGGCGCGACCGCACAGAGCATCCTCCAGCTTGCCCCGGGTCTCGTGGAGGGGCTGGATATTGCCCGGAATGTCGCCTTCCTTGCACCTCAGGCGAATGGCAATACATGGTACCCCCACCGCTTTATTGCACCAATCCAAGACAATGAGCCCTGGCTTTCGAGCGCCCTCGGGCTGATCGACCAGGTGGTCGACGAGGTCGCCAGTGCTGGGCTGGAGCCCAAGGCACTGATGGTTGCCGGCTTCTCCCAGGGAGCGTGCCTCTCACTCGAATACGCCGCTCGCGGCTCGCGTCCGATTGGTGCCGTCGCTGGATTCAGCGGTGCCCTCATCGGGCCGTCGGAAGGGCCGCATCACCCAATGGTCGATGTACAGGACCTGCCGGTCTTCATCGGCAGTGGCACCGTCGATGATCACGTCTCACCGGACCTCGTACGGGAGAGCGCCCGCCGCTTTGAGGAAGCCGGCGCGAGGGTCGACGTCCGCATCTACGAGGGCATGACGCACACGATCAATGACGACGAGATCGCTGCCGTTCGCCAGACGATCCAGCTCCTGCCAAAGACATAACGACTGCATCACTTCCCGGGAGCAAGCAACGACTTCGTCCTTCATACCAGAGGGCCGATATGGAGCCTGCCTGTACGGTGGACACCTGCCCTGCCGCCCCCCTCTCAACCTCCAATCGTCATTCAGATCCCGAAGGGTGATGAATCCTACGCGAAGCGGTGTTCATCACCATGGTGTCATGAGGCTGGACAGCCTATGTGGTGGAGTGCCACTAGCATGGATGAGGCTTTCACGGAAGTTTAGTGAGAACGGCCTACGTCGACATCATGGCTAGGCAGGACCCGCACCATGTACACCGGTGTCACCAACGATCTGCAGCAAAGGGTGTGGGAACACAAGAACGGCGTCAACACCGATGGCTTCACGTCCGGATACACACTCACGCGGCTGGTGTACTTCGCGGAGTTTCCCTGGTTCGACGATGCGATCGCGTATGAGAAGCAGATCAAGGGGAGGTTGCGGTGGTGGAAGATGGGTCTCGTCGAGGAGCGCAACCCGCGCTGGAACGACCTTGCATGGGACTGGTTCCAGGAATAGTTGCGCCCTCCTGATGCGCTTCGCGTAGGAACCTTCGGCTGCGGCCTCAGGATGACGATGGGTTTGAGCGGTCCTGTTTGGCCCTGTCGGCTCAGCCATGGGGCCGCTCCCGCTCGGCTCCGTTGGCACCGCCCAATGTAAATCCTGCCCGAGCGGTCCTGTCCTATGGCTGGCTAGACCGGTTGCATGCTTCGACCCGGACCAGTGGAAGCTTGCTTCTCCCACCTTCCATCGTTTGGCCCTGTGCGCCGCGATGAACCGCTCCGCATTCGAATTCCATCATCGACCCTCGCTTCCTCCAAAAGGACCACCGCATGTCGACCTCAAACAACATCTTCTTCGGTATCAACATCGATCCCTCTCCCGATTACGGCAAGGCCCTCCACTCAACGCAGTTGGCCGAGCACCTCGGATTCGATCATGCACTCATCCAGGACCACGCTTACAATCCCGGCTTTGTTGAAACGTGGACGCTCATCTCCGCGCTCACCGGGGCAACCAGCCGCATAATGCTGGGTCCGAACGTGATGACCACCCCACTGCGGCTGCCTGCCATGATTGCGAAAGAGGCTGCAACCTTGAACATGATCAGCGGGGGCCGGCTCCTGCTCGGCCTCGGCGCCGGAGCATCGGATGAGGGCATCGTTGGCCTGGGCGGTCCCGATCTCCGTGAGAAAGGCGCGAAGTTCCGGGCGTTCTTCGATGCACTGCACATTGTGCGTGGGCTCTGGGAGTCAGAGGGAGAGCCATTCAGCCACGAGGGCCAGGAACTCTCGGTGCGAGACGTCCACTTCGGCCCGCGTCCCGTGCGCCGGATACCGATCATCACCGGCGCGATGGGACCGCAGTCCCTGCGCCTCACCACGAAGCTGGCGGACGGCATCAGCCTCAGCACCACCTACGTGCCGGCCGAGCGTCTTTCGTGGTTTCGCGACCAGCTCGACCAG
>DASYWM010000014.1:0-1609 GCA_035936075.1 Thermomicrobiales bacterium | reverse complement strand
AAGCAGGTGATCCAATATGATCCGGTCACGGGCCAGACGCTGGATGTGGAGATGCCCGTGGCCATCACCAAGTCGCAGGAACCAATCACTCGCCGTCAATTCAGGGCGTACACGTAGTCTCCAATTGCTTGCCTCACCTGCCGTCCAGGCTGCGGCTGCGTCCGATGCCTGATATCCTTCGTCCGGCTTTGACTTGAGAAAAACGCTTCGGCTCGTGTTGCGCTCCAGCGAGAACTGGGGGTAGGATTGCCGGGGAGCGTGAGCTCTGCTGGGGATCCCATTAATCCAATACGTCAGATGTCCTGATCGCCGCCACGCGCGGTGAGGAGTGATCGCCCTGTGCCGACGCCGGTCCGGCTCTCTCTGCCGCTTCGCCACGCCAGTGTGCTGGTTCTTCTCGTCTCGATCATCATTGCCTTATTTGCAGATGCGGGCACAGGCGATGTAGTACAGCCCGTAGCTGACGAGAGACCGATCTCCCAACAGTCAGCTGGATCAGGGTTGTCTGAGCCTCCATCCGGCCCTGGCACCCCCGTCCCGGCGGGCACTCCGACGGTCGCACCGACCGCGGAACCGACGGCCATGGCCACCGCCCCACCGCCTGCAGTCGCCAGCTCACCTGAGGAGTTCCTGCGCTATCAGCCGAATGAGCTCGGTGTCGTCCCGATCCTCGAATACCACGTCATCACCACGAACCCCGAGGAAGAGGAGCAGTTCGTGCGCACCGCGGACGACATGCGGGCCGACCTGCAGTGGCTCTACGACCACAACTTCTATATCGTGCCGTTGCGGGATGTCGTCAGTAGCTCCATCGCCGTCCCGGCCGGGAAGCACCCGGTCGCCCTGACCTTCGATGATGGCTCATCAACCCAGTTTGCCTTCATCGAGAACGAGCAGGGCGAGCTGGTCCCCGATCCGAACTCCGCAATCGGGATTCTTGAAGAGTTCTCCAATGCCCATCCCGACTTTGGCCGGGGAGGCCACTTCGCGCTCCTGATCAATAACCAGCTGGCGTGGCCGGACGAATCCCAGATGCCCTATTTCGACGCCAAGATCCAGTGGCTGGTCGAGCATGGCTACGAGATCGGAAACCATACGATGCACCACACCAACCTGACGGATATCCCTAACGAGGAGTTCAAGATGACGCTGGCGGAGCCGATGATCTGGGCAGATGAGGTGATCGGCGACAGGCCGGAGAATGCCTCGCGAATCCTGACACTACCGTATGGTTCGACGCCCGACGAGGAGCTGCATCCCGATCAACGTGAGGCGATGCGGCGGGGGTTCACCTATCAGGGCGAGCATTATGAGATCATCGCCGCGCTGCTGGTGGGTGCTGACCCGGCTCCCTCTCCGGCGAGCACGGTATGGAATCCGCTGATGATTCCCCGGATCCAGACCTTTGATGAGTCCCTCGCCTTCTGGTTCGGGCAGTTCGAGGCCGGCGAGCAGGTGCTCTACACCAGCGACGGGGATCCGGAGACGATCGTCGTTCCGAACCCGCTGTCGGTGGTGCTCGAGGGGCATCTGGATGTCGCGGCGCTGGTGGCTGCGGGGAAGCAGGTGATCCAATACGATCTGGAGACTGGGCAGCTCATTGATCCAC
>DASYWM010000013.1:0-3667 GCA_035936075.1 Thermomicrobiales bacterium | reverse complement strand
GGATCTGTGATATTGAGCAATGTGTGGAAGAGGGTTTCCCCGGTACCCACCTTTTCGGTGAACTCGAAGTCGTGGTTGTGATACCCGAACTTGATGTCGGCATCCTTGAGGTGGCTGGCATAAGCGTTCATCTTCAATCCGAGATCGCGCATCGCGGTCTCGTTGCGCTCCTCGGGGCTCACCCACGGCACGATTCCCCACGGGGCACCGATCGTCGTGAGATCGCTTACGACGCTTTCGATGTCACCCTCGAACTGGGCGGCCGGGATGTGCGCGGAGAACGCCTTCAGACCATACCGATCGAGCATGGATTTCACATCTGAAGCGGAATGACCATAGAACCCGGCAATCTCCACGCCGGCATACCCTATCCTGGCGATCTCGCCGAGTGTCGCATCCAGATTTTTTGCCGCCATTTCCCTCAGGGTATACATCTGGACGCCGATTTGCTCACGTTTCACAGAGTACTCTCCTTCATGCCGTGGTGACGGCGCGTGCTTCTTCCTCGAATGTCGACGTGATCTCGATCGACTCGCCGGTCTCAAGCGCCGTGCCACACGCCAGCATGATCTCCAGTACATGGGTCGCATGCGCGGCCGTCAGGATGTTCGGCACACCGTACTCCAGCACGTCGAACGCATGAAGCAGCCCGGAGTCGAGGACGCCAACCGCCCTTGAGGGGTTCGGCACCGGAACACCGTCCCGCCAGAATTCATTATCGCCACTCGCTGATTCTTCTCGCAGGTAGAGATCGGTAGTGCCGTTTGCGTCATACCACTCAGGTAGACCGACGCTTGCGGTACCCATCGAGCCGTAGAGCTCGAACATCGGTGCTTTCGATCGCGGCACGGCGAAGCTGTTGAAGAGATGTCCGTAGCGGTTGTTCTCGAACTCGATGTTGATCGAATACAGGTCCGGGACTTCGACCTTGAGCTTCTCGCCGAACCGGGCCGGCTGAAGCATGACCCGCTCCTCGTTCATGATGCCGCCAACTGCCTGGATCCGCTTGGCAGGACCAAAGAACCCCGTCATGGTATGCAACATATAAACGCCAAGATCGATGAGTGGACCGACTTTCGGGGTATAGAAGACACGTGGGTCGCCGGAGTATTCGCGCCACGCCGCTGGCCCCATGCTGCCGATTTGACATTTCAGGAAATACGCCCGGCCAAACGTGCCCTCCTCCATCTGTTGCTTCAGCCACATCATGCGCGATGTCACCATCATTGCTGGAGCACAGAAAAAGGTAAGTCCCCTGCTGTCGGCAATCTGCACGAGTTCCTGGGCATCTTCCAGCGTCGAGGCCACCGGCTTCTCGGAATATACGTTGTATCCGGCCTCCAGGGCACGAGAGGTAATCTCGCGGTGGAGCGGTGCCGGCGTGAGATTCAGAACGAGGTCCATCCGCTCATCGCTGTGGCTGAGGAACTCGCCGTAATCGGTGTAACCAGTTGCATTGGGATGGAACGCTTTGGCATTCTGTATCCGCTCTTCGACGATATCGAAAAGGGCCACAACCTTCGCCCGGTCATTAAACCTGTTCAGTCCTGGCATATAGGAGTGCGTGGCCACATCGCCACAGCCGATGATACCTACCTTGATCACGGTTCCTGTGCCTTTCTTCGGCAAACGGAGAGACGCCGACCTGCCGCCTCCATCCCCGTTCAGATCGCGCCTAGCGTACCGCCATGTCGAAAAAATGCAACGTATTCGACTACAACGCAGCCGTGTCCATCGTCTGGCCATCGTACATGTGGCACCGTACCCAGTGGCTCGGCGAAATAATGACCGGCGGCGAAATCTGTTCCCGGCAGATCGGCATCACGTCCGGGCAACGGGCGGCAAACGGGCAACCCGGCGGCGGATCGACCAGCGAGGGAATCTCGCCACGTGTCGGCGCCTCGCGCGTCGTCAACCCGGCATGCGGGTTCGGCACCGCAGAAAGGAGCAGCTTCGTATAGGGATGCGCCGGCTTCTCGATCAGCTCGCGGCTCTCGGCGCCCTCCATCATCCGGCCAGCGTACATCACGATCGTCTTGTCGCCGATATAGCGGGCACTGGCGATGTCGTGCGTGATATAGAGAAATGAGAGGCCCCGCTCTTCAGTGAGTCGCCGCATCAGATTCAGTACCCCAACGCGGATCGACACGTCGAGCATCGACACTGGCTCGTCGGCCAGCATTACCTTCGGCTCAACGGACAATGCACGGGCGAATGCCACACGCTGGCGCTGCCCGCCTGAGAGCTCATACGGGAACTTTGCGGCCACCTCGGCGGCCGGGGTCAACCCGACCGTCTCGAGCAATTCGATGATCTTCTCGCGCGTGTCCCTTCGCCCTCGCACTTTCTTGTGGATCTTCAATGGCCGCTCGAGCAGGTATTCGATCGGATGCGCCGGATTGAGCGATCCGAAGGGATCCTGGAAGACCATTTGGACATCGCCACGGTACTTGAGTGACGCACCGTTTGGCTCGGTCTTCAGCACATCCTTGCCGTCATAGATGATCTCCCCCGATGTCGGCTCGATCAGTCGAGCCAGCAAGCGGGCTGTCGTGCTCTTGCCGGAACCCGATTCCCCGACGAGCGTCACAATCTCCCGGCGGGGCATCTGGAACGACACATCCTCAACCGCGTGCACCTTGCGGGAATCGAACAGTCCGCCGACGGGGAACCTCTTGCTGAGGTTCCGGATATCCATCACCAGATCCTGTTTCGTCAGTGTCTCCGTCATAAAATGTTCCTTTCCGCATTGTGGGCCGCCATGGCCTGTGGATGCGGTTCGAGCTGGGATGGACCGTATTTGTCCGGTCGAGACGCCTCATAGAGATGGCATGCCACCCAATGGCCCGGCCGGGCTTCCCCGAGCAATGGCACAGGATCGTCACAGATCAACATCCGCTTGGGGCACCGTGGATGGAACCGGCAGCCGGATGGCGGGTCGATCAGGTTGGGCGGCGAACCAGGGATTCCCGTAAGCGGTACCCGATCACCCGTCAGGGAGGGAAACGAGCTCATCAACCCCTGGGTATAGGGATGCAGCGGATTGTCGAACAGCTCGCGAGCGTTCGCCATCTCGACGATTTGACCGGCATACATGATGGCGATGCGGTCCGAAATCTCCACCAACAGCGAGAGATCGTGCGTGATGAAGATGATCGAGAACCCGAGCCGCTCGCGGAGATCTGCGATCTGCGCCAGGATCTCCCGCTGCACCACCACATCCAGTGCGGTAGTGGGCTCGTCCATGATCATCAGGGGCGGATCAAGCACCAGGGCAATCGCAATGACCGCGCGTTGTCGCATACCGCCAGAGAGTTGATGCGGATAGCTGTCGATCCGCGTCTCCTCGATCCCGACAATGCGGAGCATCTCTGCAGCCCGCTCCTGCGCCTGCCGGTCGCTGGTCCTGGGATTGTGGGCCTTGATCGCATCGATGATCTGGTCGCCGATCGTCATCACAGGATTGAGCGAATTCATCGCACTCTGGAAGACCATCGAGACCTGATCCCAGCGAAACTTCTCCAGTTGGTCGTCGCTCATCTCAAGGACATCTCTCCCCTGGAAGAGCACCTGCCCGCCGGTAATAACCGCCGGTGGCTGGAGGATGCGCAGGATTGCCTGGGCAATAGTTGACTTTCCGCAACCGGACTCGCCGGCCAGCCCCAGT
>DASYWM010000012.1:0-7238 GCA_035936075.1 Thermomicrobiales bacterium | reverse complement strand
CTGAGTGGTGTTGGTGGAAAGGTCGGCGTCGGTCGCCAGTGGCCGGCTCCTGCCGCATCCTCGCTGCTCGAAGCCGACGATCATGTACCGGTCGGGATCGAAGCGCCGGCGATATCCCGCCATCATGCCGCCACCCGGTCCCCCGTGCAGGTGCAGGGCGGGCTTGCCCTCCGGATTCCCGGACGCCTCCCAGTAGACGACATTGTCGTCATCTACCGGCAGCATCCCAGTTGCGAACGGTTCAATCGGTGGAAACATTGCCGCATCCTGTCATCAGCAGTAGAGGAGACCATAAGGGCCTACCAAGGGGGTTCCTTCGCCAATCGTGACGGTGTGGGATGCCGCTACGAAATAATGAGGCCCCGGCCCGTACGGGCGCGAAATGCGCCTGAAGAAATGTCGCAACTCGTCATGGGGGGCAGGGGAATTCACGAGGGCCTCCCGCAAGCCGTTACGACTCGCCGCTAAAGTGGTTCGCAGAGAGGTTGCCGGATGTTTTCACGTTGATTGCCTGTAGCGCACGACGCATAGGCAATTGCGAAGCAATTGAGCGGGAGCGGCCCCTTGCCGCAGCAATGTCGTCCGCTACAGGGATAACGGTCAATGATTCTGCAAACCACGTTAGGAGATGGCTACCGGGGTGAGCCATTCCTTGTGGTCTCCCGTGCGGCCCCGGAAGATGTCAAAGAGCCGCTCTTGCAGCTGCCTTGCAATGGGACCTTGGGCGCCATCGCCGATCGTGCGGCCGTCGATGACTTCGATCCATGCCAGTTGCACGCCGGTGCCGCAGAAGATCGCCTCGTCCACGATGTAGAGTTCCGACCGGTCGATCGCCCGCTGCTCCACAGGGATGTTCATCTCCTCGGCCAGCTGCATCACGGTCCGGCGGGTGATGCCCTCCAGAATGTCGCTGTTGATCGGCGGGGTGATCAGCACGCCGTCCCGCACGATGAAGAGATTGCAGGAGCTTCCTTCGGAGATCTTCCCGTCGGCATTGAGCATGATCGCATCGTCGGCGCCATAGACCATGGCCTGGTCCTTGGCCAGCGAGGAGTTGATGTAGGAGCCTGTGATCTTGCCCCGGCTCGGGATGGCATTGTCGGAGGCACGCGTCCATGAGGAGACGATCGCGCTCTGGCCGCGCGTGGTGTCCAGATAGTCGCCCATCGGCAGCATATAGATCGCCAGTTCGTCATCGATGCCCTGCAGGCGGGGGGAGAGCTGGACGGATGCCTTGTAGACGAAGGGTCGGTAGTAGACGTCCGAGGTCGGGGCGTTCTTTTTCGTCAGCTCAACGATCGTCTCTGCAAGCGAATCCACGTCGAAGGGAAGGTCCATCCGTAGCAGCCGGGCCGAGCGAAGCAGGCGGGCGCAGTGGTCACGCAAGCGGAAGATATTGATCGTCTCGCCGTCTTCCGAGCGGTAGCCCCGAATGCCGGCGAAGGCACCCGTGCCATATTGCAGGGCGTGCGTGCCGATGCTGACCTTCGCCTCGGAGAACGGAACGATCTTCCCTTCGAAGAATGCGTAATCGAGCGTGATATCGAACGCCATGTTGGGTGCTCCAGGATCTGCTGTGGGCGGTCTTGCCCCGTCATATCGGATATTGCCGGCAACTACATCGGCGTCCCCATGCATCAGGAACGCGGCGACGAGGCATGCGTACGCAGGCGTCAGTATCGCACAGGATTCGGGAGGATCAGGCCCGTCAGAATCCGGGTTCAGGCGGGGGATCCACCTTTAGATGCTTCGCCCACACAATCACAACAAGCGCGGAGAGCAGGCCGCCGACGAGGCCCACGGCTTGACCGCCGCGAACGCCGAACTCATCCAGCACGATGCCAACGATGATGGACCCGAACGCGGCGCCCGTCGCGAGGGCGGAGCCGATCCAGGAAAACGCTTCCGTCAGCATCTTCGGTGGCGCAAGGTGCTCAACCACCGTGTTGGCGGCGATCATGCCGGGGGAGATCGCCAGCCCGGTGACAAAGACTGCCAGCGACATCAACAGGACTGTGTTTGCCCAGAGAATCGGAATGGTGCCAAGGGCGATCCACCAGATCGCGATCTTCAGCCGCCGGTCCACTGGTGAATGCCATTGGATCGCCCCGTACCCGACCGCGCCGATGAGGGAGCCAAGGGCGAAGAGCGCTGCCATGATGCTCGCGGCGTTTGGCTGGCCAAGATGCTCGGCAAAGGCGACAAGGAGGATCTCCACCGCTCCGAAGATGATGCCCATGAAGAGCAGGGAGCCGATCAGCACCTGGATCCCGGGGATGCCGATCACGGTCTTGCCCTCGGGAACGTCATTTTCTTGCGGGGAGATGCGCACGTTGGTGCGGGGAGCGTTCTGGATAATGAGGATGATCGTCGCGGCAATCGTCATGACGAGCGAGGCGAGCAGGCCAGCAGCCGCGTTGACACTGACCGAGAGGGGAATCACCAGCAGGGGACCGATAATGAAACCCGCCTCGTCGGCCATGCTCTCCAGCGCGTATGCCTTCTCCAGGCGTCGGCCCTGGCCAAGCGTGTGCACCCAGCGTGCCCGGCTGAGTGACCCGAAGGGCATGGTAGATCCGCCGATGAGGGCAGCGCCGGTCAGGAGAAGAGCGGGGTGAGCCGCCGTGTACGCGGCGATGATGAGCCACGCCATGCCTACTGTGTGAACGAAGATACTCCAGAAGAGGATCTTTCGCTCGCCGTACCGATCGGCGAAGCGGCCCAGTCGTGGTGAAGCGAATGCGGAAACGAGCGTCTGGGTTGCGCCGACCGCCCCTGCGAGGCCGTAGGAACCGGTGAGAATCTCGACGAGGAGAACACACCCGAGCGCCTTCATGGCCAGTGGAACGCGGCCGATGAAGGTTGCCAGGAAGAAGACGACGGCACCCGACGGCTCGAAGAGACTCTTGTAGCTGGTATTCACCTGAGCGGTCGTCATGAAAGGCAGATCCGAAGCTGGGCGCAAAAAGAATGTGCCGGTAAGCGGACCAGGCACGTTGCCTACGGTACTCGATACGATATCCGGACGCACGGAATCGAGGATAAGGCCGATGGTGTTGCTGCAGCCTCCGTTGGCACCGATACCTCACGTGATCCAACACCAGGGGCCCGACAACGACTTGAACCGCTCCCAGTGGTGCGTTTCTTGCCACCAACGCGACATAGCCCACCAGTATCTACGCTGGGGAGTCTTATGTTTCGGAAGGAGTCGACAGTATGATCCCGCGCCCTCAACACCAGCACCTCGACCCTGAGACAGACGAGGACACGAGCTTGATGTCCCGTCGCGCGATGTTGCGTCGATCCCTGCTTGGGATCACGGGCGCTGGTTTGGCGTCCCTGCTCGTGGCGTGCGGCGGTGACGAGGAGGATGCGGAGGACGACGAGGCTGGTGATGTCCAGCCGCCAGACGCACCCGACGTTGATCCTGATGAGCCGGCTCTTCCCGGGACCGACGATGAGGAGGATCAGGATGACCAGGCGGAGGAGGACGACTGACAGACGCGAGAACGGCTCCCCTGGCCCCGAGAGCCCGCGTCACAGATTGGATCGAGTCCCGGTGGCTCAATCAGCAGGCCTATCTCTCGGCCTCACCCTCCTGGGTCGCCTTCAATGCAGAGGCTGGCATTTCCATTCTCGTACCCAGTCATAAGCGATAGCAGGCGTTGCTCCGGATTGCCGTGGTCTGCTTCGCGACCGAACTCCTCTGGAAGGTCAGCTTCGTCACCCCAGGCAGCAGCTTGCGCCCCTTTGACATCCGGCTCCGCGAGCTTGCCCTCGTCATAGGCCGAGTATGCCCAGACTCCAGTAAGGCAGTCAGCCCATAGATCGATCTGCTCATCGGTGTAGCCGCAGCAGCCTCCCCCCGTGTGATCGATGTACCCGAGGAGATATTCGATGTGATGGGCAACTTCATGCGCCACCCGGTAGGCGACAGTGAAATCAGCATTCGACGCGTTTGTCGAGGAGGACTCCTCCAGCCATGGAATGGAGAGATAGATAACGGGGGAATACACGACCTGGGTCTCAAAAACGTCCGGTGACCCAATCGCTTGTGTACCCAGTTCACCTCCGTAGATGCAGTAAAGCGCTGGATTGAGCGAGGGGTCCTCCATCGGGTTGCCGGCGTTGATGCCGCAGCTTGACCTGGCGTAGGCACCAGCTTCGATCGTTACGTAGGTTGGCGGAATGTAGGAGTATCCCCAGGACTGGAAGAGATTCGCCCACGTGAGGTTGACATCCTGAATCACCATCTCCACGAATTCGGCCGTTCCTGGCCGTTGTCCTTCTCTCCCAAAGCCAGGACCGGACTCGCCGACACGAGCTGCCTCTGCCGTCGCCTCCGGCACTGGGGACGGAACCTCTTGTGCCGTCACTCCAAAGACAGGGGAGAAGAGCATCAAAACGACGAACAATGACAAGAACGTCCGCTTCATGTGTGACCTCCCTTGGGATTCAACGAAACATGATTTTCATATGGAAATCTGATCGGTGCTCCTTCACCAGCAGGCGAGCAGGTGCTCGACTGACGAGCCTCCAACACCCAGCAGGCTGAGATGTCCATGGGCGGCTGGCGGTCCCTCCTCAGCGAGTATGCCGGTCGCAATCCGAGACCCCATCGAGGCTCGCGTCCGTGCTTTCTCGACGAAGGGCGTTGCCTCGACAATAGTGCCGATCATATCGAGCACATCGGCCCGTGCGCACGAGACATTTACTGTGCGGCCCTTTTGGAGGGACGGGAGTGGCCCAATCTTGGCCGCCTCTACCATTCAGGCGGGCGTGCCAACGCAAACAGAAGATGTTCGATCACGAGAGTGGATCAGGCGCCCTTACTCGTCCGCATCGTCCGCCCACTCCACACTGATGACCCGGTCCTCCGCTGCCTGCTCCGCTTGCTCCAAGGACGCGCCCTTGGCATCTGTGAGTTTGGCTCCCTCGGTCGATGCTGCACGGCCAAGATCGACCCCGCGAAGATCGGCGCCGGTGAGATCGGCATTGCGCAGGATCGCCCCGGTCACGTCCGCATGATTCAGGTGGGCTCCTTGCAGGTCGCTCTCGGCCAGGTTGGCGTCTTGCAACGAGGCGCCTTCGAAGTGTGAGCGGCGCAACGAGGATTTCGAGAGATCCGAATCCGAGAGGTTCGCACCAGACAAGCTGATGTGGTCCAGCTTCTTACCTGAGAGATCGTCCTTGGGCACAGGTGGCTCCTTTCAGGAGTGATAGAGAGAATGCTTGAGCCTCACCCGGGGAGAGGTGATGTATGACGTGATGATCTGAAAACAGTGTCTCTGCGTAGTATATCGACGGCGTCCCCAGTCTGCTATGACTCCAGGGAGAAAAAGGAGGTCAAGGTCATGGGCGCGCCAGTCCCTTCCCTTGGGCCAAAGGTGGACCGTACAGGAGTATGGACCTGAGGCAGGAGGTCGTCACGCGGGCTCTGATACGCTGCCTGGTGTTCCTGGGGCGGGGTAGGAACTGATTCAGTTGCCAACCTGTGTACTCCTGGGCCGGGGCATGACTGCATCATTGACTGCCGGCGTACAATACAGAGACACGCGCGTCACAACCAAAAGGAGGAGCCGATGTTGTTCTATTGTGAGTTCACCTGGTTCCCTGGCACCACCCGGGAGCAAGTAGCCCGGCGGCTGGTGCAGCAGCACGATGCAGGCTCGAACCATCCTGACAGGATCAGGGGCTGGTACAACCTGGCAGGTGGTGGTGCGGGCTTCCTGATCGTCGAGTACGACGATATTCGACAACTGACGGCGTTTCTCCAGCCGTACATGGAATTGATGAGCTTTGACGTGCGGGCGATAGAGCAACTGGACTACGAGGATCGGCTCAGCGCCCTGCGTTCTCTCGTCGGGCAGTCATCCCCCGAAGATACTCCGGCGCGGATGGATTACGCCTAAGGCATCATGGGCGGGGTCGCATCTGGTGGACCCTGAGCGCCTTGTCCTTGCTCTATCCCGAGTGCTTCATCGGCCAATCTCAGTGCCTCCGATGCGTGCTCCAGAACACGCAGGAAGTCGCTGCTCCGCGCCTCGATCACAAGTGGATCGGTACTCTCCTGGCTGGTGTCGTGATGGTCACGGGCGATGCTGGTTGCCGCATATTCTACGGCGAGACAGAACCTTCGCTGCTGCCGCGCGGAGTCATCGTCGACATCACCTAACTCGTTCTGCAGCAGGGCCGCGAAATCGGCTGCTGTTTCCTGGAGTCCATCCAGGGAGCGGGCGAGCAGCTCCCACGCAATGAGCTTGGCCAGGACATCGTCCGCCGTTGTGCCAACGATCCTCGGTACCTCAATGTGCACGCCGCAGGGTCCTTTCATCGTGATTCAGCCGTCGTACTCCCTCATGGCACGTTTTGAGCCATCCGTGGCATTGTCATTCATGAGAAACGAGATGCCGATGGAGCTTGCTCTTGCTTCAGGCGTCAGTGCCTGTCCTAGAGCGCCGTGACCGACGTGAGAACTGCGGATCCTTCGGTAGTTGTCGTAACCTCTCCTCCGCGAATTCCCCAATTGACGGATGGACGCTCCAGCCTCTCCCCTTAGACTCGAATCCGGAAATCCACATGGCCGATCATCACCCCATGGAGCCAGGAGACAGTCGAGTCACACACCCCGGTCGCTCTCGACCTCGGTCGCAACCGTTTCGGCCGCTCGACGCGCCAAGGCTTCAGGCAATATGCCGATCTCAGCGAGTTCTTCCAGGGCATCCGTCGATGCCACGCGAATCAGCGTCTCTGCCTGCTGCTGATGTATCTCGCGCATGTCCTGTGTCACATCGGCGTCAAGCTCGGAGAGTTGGGTCACAGCTTCCTCTTCCCATCGCGCGAAGGTTGCCCTGGCCTCGTCGATGACGACCTGTCCGATGTTCGGTAGGCGTGTGAACATTTCCAGGGCTTCGCTGGTACGTCGTGCCGCCAGCCGCCTGGCGCTGGCCTCCGCATAGGCCAGCGTGGTCGGATCATCGCCGATCGGGTTGGGCAACCAGCCCGTAATTCTCTCTACTATTCGGTCGAAACCTGGTCGTTCACGATTGTACACCTCGGCAAGCGTGACACGACCCACACCTAGCGCTTCGATCTGGTCATCGACCTCATGCAGCAACACGCGCGTAGCCGTTGGTGGTAGCAGGCCCACATCGCTCAGGTGCTGATAGGTCTCCCGTTCCACCGCGAGCCCCCGGCGCGTCACCAGCTGGAGTTCGGCTGCCTCGTCGAGTGAGAGG
>DASYWM010000011.1:0-17382 GCA_035936075.1 Thermomicrobiales bacterium | reverse complement strand
GAGGGTGATGTGATTGAGCCGGACGATGGAGTCGTTGCTATTGGCTCTGGTGCTCCCTTCGCCACTGCCGCGGCGAAGGCCCTGATCACGAACACGGATATGCCGGCTGAAGCGATCGTTCGCGAATCGATGCGGGTGACGGCAGAAATCTGCATCTTCACGAACGACAGGTTCACCGTCGAGGTCGTTCGCGTCGAGGACGACAAGGGCGGGGAAGCCGATGAGGGAGGGGCGTGATGGTCGAACTTGTGCGCCAAATGACGGGGCCCGATGCCGCAATGAGAAAGCCGGATTTGGGAGCAGGGGAACCTGAGCCGAGCAGTCTCACGCCAAAGGAGATCGTTGCAGAGTTGGACCGGTACATCATTGGCCAGGAGGACGCGAAGCGAGCTGTCGCCGTCGCGCTACGGAACCGCTATCGTCGTCAGCAGTTGCCCGAGGAGCTTCGCCGCGAGGTCCATCCCCGCAACATTCTTATGATCGGGTCCACTGGTGTCGGCAAGACCGAAATCGCTCGTCGGGTAGCACGGATCGTGGACGCGCCCTTCCTGAAGGTGGAGGCCACCAAGTTCACCGAGGTTGGTTACATCGGCCGTGACGTCGAATCCATTATTCGTGACCTGGTCGAGATTGCTATTTCCATGCTGCACAATGAGCGCCTCGATGCCGTGAAGGAGCAAGCTGCGCGGGCTGCCGTCGAGCGCCTGGCCGAGATTATGGCAACAGAGGCGGTGGAGCAGAAAGCTCGCCGGGTGAACAAGAAAAACGGTCCAAATCCCGAGAGTCCCGAGGAAGCCGTCGCCGCGGCAGAGCGGGCCGCTCAGTCAACCGAGCGAAAGCGACGTAAGGAAGAAAAGCGCCTTCTTGAGCTCCTTCGCCAGAACGCCATGGAAGACGAGACCGTCGAGATCGAGTTGGATGCAGAGTCTGACATGGACGACGGTGCTTCCTTCGAATTCATGCCCGGATTTTCTCCCGACGACCTGCAGGACTCCTTCATGGAACTTCTCGACGGTCTGCTGCCGCGGCGCAGGACCCGCCGCCGCATGTCGGTCCGGGAGGCCCGCCGGGTCCTCGCACAGCAGGAAGCGAACCGGATGGTGGATGTCGACACCGTCATCGAGGAAGCGATCCAGCGTGTCGAGCAAACCTCAGTCGTCTTCATCGATGAACTTGACAAGACGGTGGGTGAAAGCGACGGTGGTCCGGACGTGTCCGGCGAGGGGGTTCAGCGCGACCTGCTGCCGATCATCGAAGGTTCCACAGTCATGACCCGCTATGGTCCAGTACAGACTGATCATATCCTCTTCATCGCAGCGGGCGCCTTCCACAATACGAAGCCATCGGACCTGATCCCGGAACTCCAGGGCCGATTCCCGATCCGGGTTGAGTTGCAGTCGCTTACCGAGAGTGACCTCTACGCCATACTCACTGAGCCCCGGAATGCGCTCTCCCGTCAGTATCTAGCCCTGCTCGAGACAGAGGGCGTTACGCTGGACCTGACAGAGGAGGGTTTGCGAGCGGTGGCCCAGCTTGCAACGATGGTGAATCAACGGACGGAAGACATAGGCGCCCGGCGACTTCAGACGATCATGGAGCGGGTGCTGGAAAGTGTCTCGTTCGATGCGCCGGACATGAACGGGCAAACCATCGTTATTGATGAGGCATACGTAGTTGACCGCGTCGGTGATATTGCCGTTGACGATGAGCTGAGCAACTTCATCCTCTGATCTACTCAGGTCGGCCGGGGACGCTTATCCAGAAAGCAGGAGGTTTCGTGGACGAGAAGCAGGCGATTGCGGTTGACCTGGGAGGTACCAACATTCGGGTAGCGGTCATTTCTGGCGATGGCGACATAGCTCACCGAACCCGCGTGGCCACTCATGCCGAGGAGGGACCCAATGCGGTCATCGAGAGGATCGGGACACTGATCAACCAAGTCGCCAGGATGACCGGTCTCAACAGCGACGTTCCTGTTGGTGTTGCTTCTCCTGGTCCGCTCAATCCACGCACCGGTGTTGTGCATTACACCCCGAATCTCCCGGGTTGGCGGGACGTGCCCTTCGTAGAAATCCTCGCCGACTTCATCGCTCATCCCGCCACCCTGGCAAATGATGGGAACTGCGGCGCCCTCGGCGAAGCACGTTTCGGCAGTGCGAATGGTGTGCAGAATCTGGTGTATCTTGCTCTTGGCACCGGGATCGGCGGGGGCATTATTTCCGAGGGCGTACTGATCGACGGCAAGAACGGTTTAGGGGCAGAGGTCGGGCACATCACCATTGCCCTCGATGGCCCGCGCTGTACCTGCGGAAATGTCGGCTGCCTCGAGTCATTTGCGTCGGGGTGGGCGATTCAGCGCGATGCTGAAGCAATTGCCACGACAGAAGATGGGGACCTGCTCCGCAAGCTAGCCGGCGATGGGGAAATTCATGCGGGCATCGTCGCCGAAGCCGCGCGCCAAGGCGACCCAGCCGCGTGCCAGGTGCTCGACAGGGCAGGACGGGCACTGGGTGCCGCTTTGGGGACTTTCGTCAACCTCTTCGACCCCGAAATGATCGTCATCGGAGGCGGAGTCGCCGCTTTGGGGGATCTCCTTATGGGACCGGCGAGGGCAGCGATACCGACACACTCCTTTGTCGATATGCGAGCGGATATGAGGCTGGCATATTCCTCCTTGGGTGATGACACGGGTTTGTACGGAGCCGCAGCGCTGGCATTCACGGTTTTTGGGGACCGGGCCTGATTACGGCACGAATGTAGGCACGCTCATGGGCCCGTGCGACAATGGCGCCGTTATACCGTCACTCCGTATGAGCCGAGGAACAGGGAATGAGCCAGCATCCAAAATATTTGTGGTGGAACGGTGAGCCGGTTGCCTGGCATGATGCCACAGTCCACGTCTCTGACATTGCCTGGTCGGCAACGGGGGCAGTTTTCGAGGGCATTCGGGCGTACTGGAATGGGGAGCAGGAAGAGCTCTACGTTTTTCGACTCCACGAGCACATGCGGCGCCTAAAAGATTCTTCGAAAATGGTGCGGCTGCCGATCGATGTTACGGTCGACGACCTGATCGAAAATACCGTGGACTTGCTTCGGAGGAACGGGAGTCGTGAAGACACTTATATCTTCCCGCTGGTGTACTTTGGCGGCGCTCGGACAGGACGATCTGATCCAGCGAAGCTCCGCGGCGATCTCCTCATCACCACCGATCCGAGGCCCTCGCACCTCGGTACGGGGGTGAAGCAGCGCGCCAAGACGAGCAGCTGGACGCGGATCTCAGACAATGTAATGCCGCCACGGGTGAAGAACATTTCAAATTACCGTAACGGCCAGCTGGCGACCTATGAGGTGAAACTGGACGGGTACGATGTTGCGCTGCTGCTTGGACCGGATGGCAAGGTCGCCGAAGCACCGGGAGCCTGCGTCATGTTCATGAAGAACGATCAGCTTATTACTCCCGACCCGGCCAGTGGCATACTTGAGAGCATTACCCGCGATAGCATCATGACGTTGGCACGTGAAGATCTCGGCCTGACGGTGATCGAACGCCGGGTTGACCGGACGGAGCTGTATACCGCAGATGAGATCTTTCTATGCGGGACCATGGCGGAGATTACGCCAATCGTTGAGATCGACCGCTTCCTAATAGGGGATGGTGGTATTGGCCCCGTGACGCATCAACTGGAGCGGCTGTTCACGGAGGCAGTTCGAGGCAATGAAGCAAAACGAGAGAGTTGGCGGACCGCGGTCGGCGCATCCGCGTAACGACCCTGGACCATCAAGTGCGTAGCGAATAATCCCCGGAACGGCGAACGTTGTCCCGGGGATAATCACATCTTTGAAACGCGTACAATGTGCGGGCGGAACGATTTCCCTCCGCGTGATGCTCGCCGATTCAGCATGGATTCAGCTTCGAAATGCATCATTATTGCCGGGAATGCGGATCGAGGAGTCGGTTCTACCTTCCTGTCAGTCCAAGCCGCACATGCCGGCAAGATCTCTTTCTTCTTCTTACCAGCCAGGCAACGGCTTCTGGAGGACCAATGAATCCATCGGAATCTCGCGAAGCGAGGAGCGGTCAAGCGTCGAGGACGCGGACAATCGTGACGAGTGTTCTACTCGTCCTTGCAGTATGCCTCGGTATGGGTCTGGATCGGGCAATGATCGCGACCGGTCTCGTGGATGCATCGACACAACTCACTACCTCTGAAGAGTTCACGATCCTTGAAGAGACGTACGACGCGATTCGCAACAACTACGTCCTTGAGGAAGAGATCAGCGACGAAGAACTGATGTATGGAGCTGCACGGGGAATGGTTGATGCCCTCGGCGATGAGGGGCATTCCGTTTTCCTGGATCCTCAAGAAGCCGAGGAGTTCGAACAATCGTCCCGCGGTGAGCTTGTGGGAATTGGTATCCAGATCGACACTGAGGCCAGCCCCCCAGTCGTGATCGCACCTATCCCGGACTCTCCTGCTCTTGAGGCTGGCCTCCTTCCAGGTGACGTCATCCTGGAGGTCGACGGCGTATCGACAGAGGGTTTGGAGCCCGAGGAGATAGGGAACCGTATTCGAGGAGAGGCGGGGACAGACGTCACGCTTACACTTCAGCACGAGGGCGAGGTGGACACGTACGAGGTGACCATCACGCGTACCAAGATCGACGTCAATCCGGTCTCATGGGCTCTGCTTCCCAACAATGTGTTGTGGGTCCAGGTGTCCCAGTTCTCCAGTGGCGCAACGGAAGGCCTGCAGCAGGCCATACGCGAGGGCCAGGCGCTTGGCGCAACCAGCGTCATTCTCGATCTTCGGAACAACCCTGGTGGTCTTGTTTTTGAGGCCATGGGCATTGCCTCCCAGTTCCTGCCGGACGGCTCACCGCTTTACCAGGAGGTCGATGCGGAGGGCAACATCGAGGTCGTCAGGACCGTTGGATCCAATGGGGTCTATCAGGAGGGCCGCCTGGTGGTTCTGGTGAATGAGTACTCCGCGTCGGCGTCCGAGATTGTTTCCTCCTCGCTTATGGAGGCAGGACGAGCTCCAGTGCTGGGTGAGAAGACGTTTGGTACTGGAACTGTCCTCCTTCCGTTCGAGCTCAGCGATGGCTCAATGGCCGTGCTCGGCACCGAGCTGTGGTTAACGGGTGAAGGCGACGAGATTTACATGGAAGGCGTCGAGCCAACGGAAACCGTGGAGTTGGAAGAGGGGACCCGCACCGCGCTGCCTGTGATCTATACATCAGAGACCGGTGACGAAGAAATCGCGCCTGAGACCTTCGAAGCAATTGAGGACGCGCAGCTACATGCTGCGTGGGAAGAACTCGAGATCCCCTAATAACTCCAGCTCCCAGACGAGCGAAAGTGCCGGTATCGCGAGTTTCGCTCGTCTGCATGGGGTCCTCTCCAACTTCCATGGCATACTCGGTGCGTATGCCGAAGATAATCCAGGGAGCAGGGCCAGCAGGTAGTCACGGACCGCCATACCGGTGGATAATACCCTGGAGTTGACAGTCAACGACAGGTGAAGGAACCAGGCTTACGCTGGGCGATGTATCCGTCGCACGTCCCGCTGCGTCTGCATGAGGAGTAACGCGAACGCATGATCTCAGTTGAGTCATGGCCACAGCCGGCAATCAGGATCTGGACGCTTATGCAGCGTTTCCAGAAGTTTCTCGTCGTCGGCGCGGTGGGGTTCGCAACCAACCAGGGAGCGCTCTTCCTGCTTCACTCCTCGTTCGGACTTGCAGTTCCCGTGGCATCTCCTATCGCGATTTTCCTCTCGATGATAGTCACCTTTTACATGAACGAGGTATGGACGTGGCATGACCGGGGCACCGGCAGGATCATCTCCCGCGCCCAGACGTACGTCCCCATTAATATCGGTGGCCTTGCTATCAACTGGGGTATCCTGACGTACCTCCACGAGAACACGAGTATGCATTACCTGCTCGCGAATCTCATAGGCGCGGCTGTCGCTGCGGTGTGGAATTTCACCCTGAATAACGCCATTACCTGGCGGTCCTAGCTGAAGCCGAATCGGAACGGCCCATAACTCAGGTGATGCGGGCGTTTGTAGGCGACAGGCAGCTCCCCGGCATCCCTCGCGACTGGGGGATCCGCTACTGCCCTCGCGGCAGATGGTAGGATACGCGTGAGAACGCCGCGGCATCGACGTGGTGGTTGAAACGCGTGTAATCGACTTCGAAAACCGACGATGTTGTCAATGCTTGCCAGGGCTCCAGTGTTGCCCAAGGAAGGAACCTTAAGTGATGGAGAACGGCCACAATCCCAATGGTGCGAAGGAAAGCACTGTTGGCACGACGGTGGTAATGGGTGCCGGCCCGGCCGGACTATGCTCGGCCTACGTCCTGAGCAAGGCCGGCGCGCCCGTGACTGTGGTCGAATCGGCTCCCTTTGTGGGTGGACTGGCCCGGACCATCAGACGCCAAACCGAGTATGGTGAATTCAGGTTCGACATTGGCGGACACCGCTGGTTCACGAAGAACGATGAGCTCAATGCGTTGTTCCAGGAGGTCGTCGATGACGAACTCCTTTGGGTGAACCGCATCAGCCGGATTTACTTCGATGGCAAGTTCATCGACTATCCGCTGAAGATTGGAAGCGCATTGACGTCGGTGGGCCCAGTCACGGCTGCGAGGGCAGTGGTCGACTACGGGCGCGCACGACTGGAGCAGAAGTTCCGCCCCAAGGAGCTTCTCTCCATGGAGGACGCCTATGTCGATCAGTATGGGCAGACACTCTATGAGCTTTTCTTCCAGCGCTACTCGGAGAAAGTCTGGGGGATGCCGTGCGATCAGCTCAGCGGAGACTGGGTAACGCAACGCACCAAGGGCATGTCGTTGATGACTGCAATCAAGGATGCAGTCATTCCTTCCAAGGGCGCCGTCGTCAGCCTGATCGACGAGTTCATGTACCCGCGTGATGGCTTCGGTCGATTCTCAGAGCGCATGGCGGACTCCATCACGGACAGCGGGAATGAGATCCTCCTTAAGCATCCTGTTCGTCGGATTGTCCTTGACGGCAATCGCGTAAAGGGCATCGAGATCCAGACGGAAAACGGCATAGAGATCATGGAGGCGGAGAATTTCATCTCTTCAATCCCGATGACCGTGCTTTGCAAGATTACAGATCCCCCTGCACCGGACGACGTCATCGAGGCCGCAAACTCGTTGACCTTCCGGGACATCATCACCGTCAACCTGATGATCAAGAAGCGTCAGGTGACGAACGATACATGGCTTTACGTCCATGACCGAAACATTCTTTTTGGACGCTTCCATGAGCCAAAGAACTGGAGCCCGGCGATGGTGCCGAACGACGACTTCACCTCCCTGGTAGTGGAGTACTTTTGCACCAAGGGCGATCACATCTGGAACATGAGTGACGAGCAGCTTGTCAACCAGACGGTCAAGCATCTTGTCGAGGATCTCCACTTCATCAAACCGGAAGAGGTCATTGGAGGCTTCACGCTCCGCGCGACCAAAGCATACCCCGTGTATGACATCGGGTATGAAGAGCCGCTACGGAAAATGAAGGACTACATTCGCTCGATCGAGAACTTGCAGTTCATCGGTCGCGGGGGTTCCTTCCGATACAACAACACCGATCACTCCATCGAAACCGGCCTGCTGGCGGCAAAGAACATTCTTGGAGAGCATCATGACCTCGAGAACGTGAATGCCGACGACGAGTACCACGAGATCAAGCGATCGCCTGCACAGGTGGCCGATGCAGAGCTACAGGCCAAGTCCTGATGTGACGAGCCAGCCGGACAGTGGTAATGCCCGGCTGGCACCATCAATCTTTTGGGAATTCCCAGTCAGGACATACATGGCACAAACTCCTTCGCCGGGGTCCGCCGACGACTCCCGACTTGCCGATCAGAGTGACGAGATCACGCAGAACTCACGAGCGCGTTTTGGTGTCTGGTTGGTGCTCTCGGCTTCATTCCTGGGCTTTATCGCGTTTGGCTCCGTTGACGCACGAATCTGGCGCACCGGTCAGCTCTACTTTCGCGAGCGGGGTGTCGTCCATGTCTGGGGATACTTCGGGCGCCATCTGCCGGAGATGCCAGCTCAATCACTCATTACCGCGCTGTATTACCTCTCTGTTTCCGTGATGGTGGGAGGAACTGTGCTGGGGCTCTGGTATTTCCTCCACGAAGATGGGGACCCATCTGATCCTCAGCGGGACATCCCGGCGAAGACAGTTCCACCGGATCATGCCTGAACCCGGTGATCAGCCCGTGGACGATTCCGGACGGGTAGAGGGTAGGGTTTGGTTAGTCCTACTTCTCGCCATGTGTTTGTGGGCCGCATGGCGCATCGGGGCCTTCGATCTCACAAATATAGTGACGATTCAGGGGCGTGAGATAGAAGTCCCTAATGTCTATGCCTGGGTCGATCATCCCTTTCATGCTACCCGTGCTCATCTCCTGCTCGAGTCCCTGAAAGAGGGCGACCTCCTGCGTTGGGTTGGGAATCACCAGGGCGGCTATCCTGTCGAGTTCTATCCGCTCGGGATTCCGTGGCTGGATGTTGCGTTATGGGCGCTCTTTCTGGGAACTATGCCCATCATCGCGCTCCATAAGCTTGCCGTCGTTGCAGTCTTCCTGTTGCCGGCCGTTTCGTACTGGGTCCTCGCTAGGGGCGACCGTATTCACCCCGGTGTCGCTCTGCTCGCCACGGCTCTTCACTTCGCTGTACCGGGTCACTGGTTGAACGGCGGCTACACCGAGCTCGTTGGCTGGGGATTGGTGACGAACGTTGCAGGAGGTTCGCTGGCGTTGCTTGCAAGCGCGGCGTTGGCAAGGTTTGTCGTGCGACGCGAGCACGCGATGGGTGTGCTCGCGGTCCTCGCTGCAGCGGCCGGTGCCTGTACGAACCCGCGCTCGCTTTTTGCAGTGGTGATCGCGGCCATCGCCATTTTGGCGACAGTGACGGCGGCCGGCGACAGGCAGCAGGCTAAGGCGCGGTTTACCGATGCCGTTTCTCGCATTGGACTCGTCGGTGTGCTCGCCCTCTTGCTTGCCATGCCGGTCGTGCTCGCACTGTTCCGCTACAACGCGGAATACTTCTTCCTTCACTACGAGTTCTATGAACCCGTCACCGAGCTCTGGACGGCGTCAATGTCGGCGGTCTCACTACCGGTGTTGATCATGGCGATCATTGGCACGGGTGTCGCGATTCTCGGGCGACCATGCACCGTCGCGCAGTCACTGGCCGTCACACTGGTCGCCTACGTGCTCTTCACGATGGCGGTAGCAGCAAGCAGTTGGGTTCCACCTCTTGTCGAGCAGTTGGAAGCTCCTCGGTTGATGCCCTATCAGCGGCAGCTCACGATGTATTTCGGTGCGTGGGCCCTTGGTGCCGGGCTTCAGAAAATCTCGCAGCAGATACCGGTATGGAAGCGAGCTTACGCCTCATCGGCCGTAATTATGGTAGTAGCCGTGGCGGCACTTGTAATCTTTGTGCGACCCGCGTCCTTCGTCCCCGAGAATTTCCATGGACTCACGCCAGTAGACACCACAGGTGACGACGACTTCCCTTTGTTCATGGAGGCAATTGAAGAGGCAGAGTCCGAGCGTGAAGAGGGCACATCAATCTTCGTCGTAGGGAATCGGGAGGACCGGGCCTACTGGTGGCACCAGCAACTTTGGGCGCCTGTCGCATCACCTGGTCCCTTTTATTACGACGACTGGTTGTGGTACTGGCACCGGGACCATCGCGGTCCATATGACTACCGAAACGGGTACTCTTTCCCAAATCCGGGCGACGCGCTGACCGCCGAGTACTTGCGCAACAACGGTATCAGCGTCGTCGTGGTTACTGATATGTCAGTGCCGTCGGGTCCCTCGCCTCGTATGGCAGCAAGGACAAGCCCGGCTCTTGCACTCGATACAACGATCGGCCAATGGGAGATTTATAGCGTGGTCGACCCGACCTCAATCGTCAGTAATGGTGACTCGATGCCAGAAGATACCGAAATCGACAACGGGGACATTGTCGCGAGATTCGATGACGGTGGTGGAACCGTGGTGGTTCGGCAGAATTGGTTCCCCCGGTGGGAGGCTTTCGCCAGCGGTGAGAAGGTCGATATAACTCGCCGTGATGATGGATATATGGAACTCAATGTGCCCCCCGGCCCTGTATCTATCGAGCTTCGCTATGGAGTGACCTTATTGGATTGGGTCGGCCGGATTGCCGCCATAGCCGGTGTTGCCGGTACCGTGGGGTTCACGATTCGTGGTCGTCATCTCTTCGCTCGTCGCCGTGGTTGACGCAATACCCTAGCGACCTGAGGTAATACCTGTTAGGTTCTGCATTTTGGTGTGCTTTATTCGTTGTGAGGGGTGCGGGTGACCCAATTCGGATCTCAAGGCGACCTCGCCATGAAATCCCCGGTCTTCCCGGGAAGATCGCTGCTTTCCGCTACATTCGATCGCGATATCATGCGGCTTTCAGATCGTGGCGGCGCCAGCGGACTGATTGGGGATCGCTGGTCGGACGTGTGCGCCGAGAGGATGGCGGCTTGGCCGGGCACCACCGTCCGCGTGCTCGAAGGGCGTGAGATCCGCGTTATCCGTATCGTCCGGCTTGACGATGTCCCGGCAATCGCGCATACGGCATCGCGCCACAAGTTGCAGAATCCCGATTTCATCGTAGTGGGTAGTGACGCGCGCGGCCAAATCATCTTTTCCGTCGACGCAAAATTTTCCATCGAAACAGCAGGGGCTTCACAGGTCAGTGGGGAATCGCTCCAGTCGCTCCTGGAGATCGGCCCGATAATCACCGAATCGGTAGGAGAGGTAAGCGACGACGTTACGGTCGAGGACGGAATATTTCTTGCCCCCGATTACAGCCTCACGCACTACGTCATGGGACGAAGGCGCGGGTATCGTTCCCTATCTGTGAATATGGCGCAGATTGCGCTCCTGCCCCTGACGGCCACTGGTCTCTTGAAGCCGGTAGAGGGGTCGTCGCTCATACCGTTGTTTGCCGGGATTGACCAGCTCGACATGGAAAGCCGCCAGAGTGTGTTGCTGGCGCAGTATTACTTTCGCCTTGTCAGGGCGGGAATCGGATGCTGGTACGACCAGACGGGCTCGCTGCTTGTGCCGAAGGTGAAACCAACCCTGGACCTGGACCAAGTGCGCCAAGAGGCAGAGGGACTGGCGAAAGACGCTGTGTCAGGATGGGAAGTCATCCAGCGCTGGGATTCCGTCGCCGAGTCGGTGCGATCCCAGCGAGATTTAGTGAACAAGATGACTGCCGTTCCAATCGTAAATCGGGAATTGAGAGAGCAGCTTGAGAAAGCGGCATTAGCCGCAAGTGTTACCCCTCCGTCACTCAACAAGGTGCGCCGAAGGATAGGCTCATGGTTCCGGGATCAGCTCATCGAGGACTTTGGTCCAATAATGCCGCCGGTGTCCAATTTTTCGGATGTGCTTCAACAACTGGGTCGCCGTGCCCGTGAGCTACATCCGGATCTGGAGCGTATGACCGCGGAGATCATCTCCGCGATGCTTCAGGAGATGCGAGAAGACAATTCCGAAACTACACGCTCCGGTCCGTCCTGATCAAGAGTTTCCATCATGAGGGACACAAGGGGCAGTCAACGGTATACTGCACGCGCAGAGAGAATAGGGGAGAGAGGCGTACCTGGTTCTGTTCGCCGTTCGAATGACCGTGTACGAGTTGCCCCGCTACAAGATCGATGGAGAATAGCAGGGTCACACAGCGGGTGAAACGTGATAGGGATGGAGAAACCGATGAGCTCGACTGAAGTAAACACCCGCCACCGGGTGACGATGACGGTGAATGGCCAGGAACGCGTCGCAGACGTTGAGCCGCGTACTTTGCTGGTGCATTTCCTTCGGGATTGCCTGGGCCTGACGGGAACACATGTCGGTTGTGATACGAGCCAGTGTGGCGCTTGTGTCGTCAATGTAGACGGTATTACCACGAAGTCATGCACGATGTTCGCCGTCCAATGTGATGGATCAAATGTACAGACTATCGAAGGCCTGTCAGGGACCGGATCCTATCACCCTGTACAGGAGGGTTTTTGGGAGAAACATGGCTTGCAATGTGGGTATTGCACCCCAGGCATGATCATGTCCTCCGTGGCTCTCCTAGAGCGGAATCCTAATCCTACCGAAGATGAGATTCGTCATGGTCTTGAGGGGAACCTGTGTCGCTGCACGGGGTATCAGAACATCGTGCGAGCAGTGCAGTACGCAGCGGAAAAGATGCAGAAGGAACCGTTTTCTGCGGATTAACGGGGCGGTCCTGATCTGTCATGTGTCGCGATTGCGGGGAGAATGCAGTGTTTCCGACGTCCTTTACCTATCATCGGGCTCAATCCATTGAAGATGCTGTGGCCGTGTTGGAACAAAATCCCGATGCAAAGATTCTTGCTGGTGGGCATTCGCTGATTCCGGCGATGAAGTTGCGACTCGCTGCTCCTGAAACCCTCGTAGACATTGGACGCATCGCCGAGCTGCGCACGATCAAGGTCGATGCTGACATTCATATCGGCGCAATGGTGACGTATAACGAAATTCGCGATCACATGGAACTCGCGACGCTCTTCCCGATCTTGCCCGAGGCTATCAATGTCGTGGGTGATCAGCAGGTGCGCGCGAGGGGCACGCTGGGCGGGGCGATCGCACATGCTGATCCGGCCGCGGACCTCACGGCGGTCTTTCATGCGCTGAATGGTCGCATCAGCGCAACAGGTCCTTCCGGGGAGCGTGAGATTGCAGCAGATGACGTCTTCGTTGATCTGTGGACCACCTCGCTGGAACCGAATGAGCTCCTGACCACCATCGTCATCCCCCGCCCTGCTCCGGGGACGAAGATGGCCTATGCGAAGCACTCGCATCCTGCAAGTGGCTACGCTGTAGTCGGGGTAGCTGTGGTGCTGGAGATGTCCCATGGCTCGGTGTCTGACGCTCGCGTGGTCATTACGGGTGCGACTTCCACGCCGACCAGAGCAACAGGGGTGGAGGCAGCCCTTAACGGCAAGAACCTGACTTCAACCACGATCGCAGACGCGGCCTCGAGGGCGTCGGTTGATCTGGAGATCAACGGAGATACTTATGCATCTGAGGAGTACCGCGCACATCTCGTAAACGTGATGACGCGTAACGCTTTGGAGCAAGCAGCGGCGCGGTAGCGGTCCGTATGGAACAAAAAGAGCCCGGCGCTGCATTTCAGCACCGGGCTCTTTCGCATCCTTCATTTCTTGCCGCTACCAGAGGTAACGGATCAGCGCGATCCAGGCAATGAACTGGACGAGTAGGGCAGCCGCGAGAATGAACCTTGCTGCGAACATGTCGGCCTTCGCTAGGAACCAGGCCGTGACGATATTCATCAATGACAGGGCAATGGACAGAAGTGGCACGCTCCAGAGAGCGTTCCGTCCCCTGATGTTCTCAGGGAGGCCACTTGCGCTTACATGGGTCGGGATCGTAAGCGGGAGAAGGTCCAACCGGTTAGAGACTACGATAGCCATAATGGCGGCGCTGAGAATAGCCGCTCCCATCAAGGCAAGCGAGGGAATGTCGTTGACGAGTTCCGCGCCCGAGATAGACCGAGGCATGGATACCTTGGGAAGACTGGGCGTCGTGAATGTGACCTTCGGCCGAGAGCGAGCCGTGCGGCGACGCGTCGGTACTTCCCAGTCCCTCTCATCGTCGTATGTCAGATAGGGGTCATCTGCATAGAGTTCAACGTCGCTCGGATCGTCATACTCCTCCTGCGGACGCTGCCGCTGTCGGGGTGTTTGCTGGCGCTGACGAGGAGGCTGGGCGGCACTCGCCTGAGTCCGGCGCTGGGCCTGTCGCGGAGAGCGTTCTCGACCAGGCGAGGCAGGAACAGATGTTTCCTCGTAGCTCTCGTCGCTGCCATAATCCGGCTCCGTAAGGCTGGTTCCGGCGTTCACTTCGTCGTCGTAATCGGGCTCGGCAAACTGTTGGCGGCCAGGGGAAGCGGCGCCCGGAGTGGGTTCTGAGCGTGCGTCGTGTGAGGCTCGCCGGTCGTTCACGGCGCGTTGCAGCCGATTGAGCTGGCCAGCCGTTCCCTGGGGTGCGTCCTGACGAACCCGGGAACGCGCGGTAGCCTTGGTTTCCTGCTCGCGAGAGGGACGCCCCGAAAGATAGCGGTCGATCTCCGCCGGATCAATGTCCCAGCTAGGCTGATTTGCCCGTTGCGACTGCTTTCGTGGGTTTGCACCACGGTCAGATGGTGCCGATCGGTGATTCCGTCCCGACTGGTCTGATCCGTCTCGTGAGGACACGTTATCAAGCTCCTCTCCCACTTGTGCTGGCGATGGTGGTGTGCCGTTTTCAAGTCTTCACACCACCGGGGATTTCTTCGTCAAGTGTGGATCATCCGCTGGATCGCGTCAAAGCACGACCCACACCTTCAGATATCAATTACTGCCCAGGGGTTGCCATCGGCGTCCCCACCGGCGAGGCATCTGGCTTGAGGCTCGGCCCCGCGACCGGCGTTGCGCTCAGATCCGGCGCGGCAATCGGGGTAGCAACAATTGGAGTAGGAGCATCGGGCGGCGGTGCAAACTGCTCGCTCGTCGGCTCAGGGGTCGGCTCGTAGTAGTCCGAGGAAATCTCGCTCTTCTCCCGCTGCTGCTCAATCCAGTTGCTCACGGCCTCCGTCTTTGCGAGGGAGTATTGTGCTTCCGTCAACGGACGGTCCTCTGCGTTGTCGTTCACCTTGATGATGTGCCAACCATATTCAGTTTTCACCGGCCCCGCTACCTCGCCCGGCTCGGTACTGAAAGCAACCTCGGTAAAGGCATCCGGCATCTGGTCTTTGGTTATCCATCCAAGCTTGCCACCGGTTGGAGCAGTGATCGTATCCGTCGAGGTCGTCTTCGCGACTTCATCAAAACTTGCGCCGCTCGTGATTTGCTCGTACGTCTGGTTCGCAAGATCCTCGGTTGCAACTAGGATATGCTGCGCCTGGACCTGCTCGGCTCGTTGCGGAACATCGCTGATAATCTTCGCATCAACCAGTTGGCGTGCGGCTTGGGGCTTCACCCAGAGCTCCATGTACTCGTCCAGCGAAATGTCGGCGTCATCGAACACCTCCTCTTGAAACAACTCGAACTCTGAGCTCGCGGTGATCCGGGCGGCTTCGATATCCGGGGTCGCTACGGGGCTTGCGGCGGGAGTCGCTCCCGGTGTCCCCACTGGTGTTGCACCAGCGGCTGCCGGCGGCGTGCCCAGCGCGGCCGCCTGTTGTGTCTGCAGCGCCTGCTGAGTCTCCGTGGCCCATGCCGCGCGCTGCGGGATCATGGTAGGCGTCGGAATGGGAGTGACTACTGACTGCCCTGGCGGGGAGAAGGCATTCAGAGCATAGTCCTCCAGAACTGGCTCTGAGAGATCGATGCCCATCTCCTCGGCACCAGCAACATAGAGACGATCCTCGATCATCTGACGGACTGTGGCCTCGCTCACGTCACTGCTACCCCACACCTCTTCCCGCATCTGATCGAACTGCGCGGCATACAGCAGGAATTGCGTCTGTTGCTGACCCGTCACCTGCAAGGCGTAGTCTTCATAGGTCCGGGCCTGGTTGTAGAGCGCAATGTTCTGGTACTTCCAGTATTCCTCGCGCGTAATTTCCTCACCGTTGACCGAAGCAACTACCTGGTTGGGTTTGACCTGATACTCCCAGAACGCCCCGATGCCCAAAATGGCAAGGATAAGTACGCCGGCGGCGATCAATCCGATGTAGAAAATCCGCTGGTACATCGTCTCCTTTTGGCGACGACTGGCACGGCGCGGCGGCGATGTCAGACGAGTCTTGCCACGGTCACCAAGCGGAGTCCGGGTACCGGAGGGTCTCTTGAAGCGATCACTCATCGACGCTACGGCCTTCTTTATCTAGCGAATACACACCTCGTCCAGGACAGGTGAGCGCATCCCGATGTGTCAGGTTGAACTTTACGGAAAACGGCGCGCCACTGGATCATGTGATCCCATGAGACGCGCCGTGGTGCATCGACTGCAGCGGATTATCCGCGAGGAGCACTGTTGGTGAACGGCAGCAGCCCGATGTATCGCGCGCGCTTGATGGCGACAGTGACGGAGCGCTGGTGCTTGGCACAGGTACCCAGTTTGCGGCGTGGCTCAATCTTTCCGCGCTCGCCAACGTGACGGCGAAGCCGCCCGATATCCTTGTAATCCACATGCTCGATGTTATCGGTGCAGAATTGGCAAACCTTGCGACGCGAACCGAAACGGCCGCCTCCACCACCGCCCGGGCGACGTCCGCCACCAGCTCCAAAGGGACGGCGTCCACCGCCTTCTCCGCCTTCACGGGGACCTTGGGAACCGCCAAAACGCGATCCCCCCCCTTCTCCGCCGTCACGAGGACCCTGGGAACTGCCGAAGCGGGAGCCGCCGGACTCTCCGCCGTCGCGCTGGCCCTGCGGGCCACCAAAGCGGGATCCACCCGGCTGCGGTCGGCGATCTCCACCTTCTCGCGGCTCCCGGGTTTCCGTGCCTTCCCGAGCATCGCGCGGTTCCGGTCGATTATCGTTCTCTGGTCGTTGATTGTCAGTCATGTGTTATTCGCTCGTTTCAATCTAAAAGCAATGGCACTGGTGGCGGGGTGAAACTAGAACGGAACCTCGTTGAGGTCGTCAGATCCGCCCTGGTCGCCGAAGTCGTTCCGCTGGCGCTGTTGACCGCCACCGTAGCCGCCGCCATATTGCTGACCGCCGCTAGAGCCTTCTCCTCCCTGACCATCCTGCCGCGCACCGAGTAACTGGACTTCGTTGGCGTTGACGTCGAGAGACGTCCGCACCTGACCGTCAGTCCCGGTATACTCGCGGGACTCGATGCGGCCCTCAACGTACACTTGGCGCCCCTTAACGAGCGCCCCGCGCTCGTTGAGGTTCACGAGTGTTTCAGCCAGCCGACCCCACGCGGTCACCCGAAACCATGTCGTATTCTCCTGCTCCTGACCCTGGGAGTCTCGCCATCTACGCGAAGCGGCGACGGAAAATTGGACATTGAGGGCGCCAGACGGGGTGTAACGGGTCTCCGGATCTCGACCGAGATTGCCGATGATTGTGACCTTTGCCAGGCTCATTTATCCCTCCTCGGAATCGGAACCAGCTGCATCCATAGCATTTTGGGCGAGGCCCGCTGCGCTATTGGCGGCAGTAGCTCCAACCTGCTGCATTGTCTTCGGCAGGCGATACCCGTGCTGCTCCGCGACCTCGTTGGAGGCAAAGTAGATCTCGGCAACGGTGTTCTCGTACGAGGGTGATTCCTTGGGGTGGAAAATCCTGGAACTGGCGTTGCCCTTGATCGGGAAGCCGTCGGG
>DASYWM010000010.1:0-5401 GCA_035936075.1 Thermomicrobiales bacterium | reverse complement strand
TTGACGTCCGGACTACGTTCGCCCTCACTCTCGCCTTATCCTGCACGCACTTAACTCCCAGAGAACACGTATGGCAATTCTTCTGTCTCTTCTCCTTCCACTCTCAATACTCTTTTCCTGGCTGCGCCTTATCGGCGTCGGCTCGCATCGGCTCGAGGGTGCTCCAATCGGCGTGATGCCAATTCCGCTGCTTGCCCGGCTCTACATGCATGCGATGCCGATTGCCATCTCGCTCGCCACGGCCATTTTGCTTGCGGCACTTGGTGTCATCTCGTGGCTCTGGCTACCCGTGCCAGTTATCTCGGGAGTGCTTCTTGTCAGCGTGCCACTTCGGTACACGCTATCTGCCGCCGGTATCCGCCGCAGCTTTGGTGGCTTCCGCCGATGGACTGAGTTCGCAGGGGTTGAGCGGGCTCCGGGCGGAGCGCGTCTTAAGCCACTTCCGAACACACATCGCGCCCATATCTGGCTGTCGGGATCGCGTGGGGACGACGACTTCCTGCAACTGATGCGAGTCCTGATCCGCAATGCCTACAAGGGAAAGTCCGACATCACGATCTTCCCAGGGAGCACGGTGGTGTCATCCGAGCCCACGGATTCCGTCCCTCCGGCTCTTCCCCAAATTGCTGCGTTCCAGCGGAGTGAGCCGGTCTGAGGACTCTGGACCGGCTCTAGTCCAGCTCCCGGGCGAGATCGAGTGCGAGCAGCGCCGCGTTGAAGATCTGGTCCGCGTCGATCCCCATCACTCTATACAGATCCTTGCGGGCACCGGATTGACCGAACTGGTCTACACCCAAGGGCACGACTGGTGTACCCCAGATACCTCCCAGGAACGCCAGCGAATGCGACGCTCCGTCCTGGACCGTGACGATCGGGGCTCGCCGCTCGTGGCGGGGCAGGAGCGTCTCGATATGCCCGTGATTGAGTGCCACATATGCGTCATCCAGCTGGGCTTGGCGGCTGGAACGAATTCCGGCGTAGAGCTTTTGGGCACTTGTCACATTAATTACATTCGCCGCTACCCCCTCGGCATGCAGTCGCTTCGCAGCGGCTACAGCTTCCGGGATCATGATACCGCCAGCGGCGATCTGTACCGTATCGCGCGCATCGGCATCGGGAGCCGAGATACCACCCTCAATGAGGCGATAGCCGCCAGCAATGACCTGGCGGTGTAGCTCATCCTCGCCAAGGCGCTCGAGAGGCTCAGACATGAGCGATTGGTCGATGGGCTTGGTGGACAATCGAAGATAGGTCGAAAGGCCATGCTCCCGGTCGCAGCACTGGCGGAGCGCCTCCAATAGAATCCAGTCAACTTCCTTGCCAAACGCCGGCTCGTAGAAGTAGAGGTTGGGTAGCTCGATACTCAGAGAAGGTGTTACCGAGCTTTGGTGAGCGCCTCCCTCCGGGCTGAGCGACACCCCGGCCGGCGTGCCAGCGAAGATCATCCGGGAGTGGATGTAGAGGCTGTAGATCAGGGCATCCAGGCCACGACAGATAAAGGGATCGTAGACGGTTCCTATCGGGATCAGCGGCTGGCCGGTCAGTTCCTCTGCAAGGCCAAATTGTCCGAGCGCCATGAAGAGGTTCATCTCGGAGATGCCGAGCTCAAGATGCTGCCCCATCGGCGACGGCTTCCATTGCAGCATTCGCTGGGTTGCCGTCTCGTAGTCCCTCTGCTCCTCGAGAGAAAAGACGCCTGCCTTGTTGATCCACCCCGCCAGGTGAGTGGAGGTGGCAACGTCTGGCGACATGGTGACAATGCGCTCGCCAATTTCCGGAATCTCTCCAAGGCGAATTAATGTACGACCGAACGCTTCCTGGGTCGACGTTTTGGCGGGATGTCGGACTTCGATCCCCACTGGAACATTGGGCAGCGCCAACCGGACAGGTTGTCGTTCCGAGGAGAGTTCCTCAACCCGACGGGCAATGAGCCTTCCGGGTTCCGAGTGCTCGTCGAACGCATCCCACACCTGGGAGGGCTCCAGCCCCATGTCCTGGCGCACCGCCTCCATCTGCGCCTCGGTCAATAGTTGGGAGTGGTTCAGAGGATCGCCCGCCATTGGCAGTCCGTATCCCTTCACCGTATAGGCGAAGATCACCACGGGGCAATGCTCGATACTGTCCGCCTCATTGAGGAGCTGGATGAGCTTCGGCAAGTCGTGTCCGCCCAGATTGGAAATCAACGTCGGGAGATCAGCATCAGAGACGTGCTCGACGGACGCCAGAATCGCCTTGTGACGGTTTGCATCGGCGACATCCGCCAGCCGGCGGCGTAGCTCCGCACCATCGGTGACACGGATAAGCGCCTGGTACTCCTCGTTGGGCATGTCGTCGATGCGGTCTCGCAACGCACCGCCTCGCGGACTCTCCATCACCGCTTCGAGAGATGTTCCGTATTTGGCCTCCAGCACATGCCAGCCAGCACCGGCAAAGAGTCGCTTCAGACGCGATGCCTTGATTCCCGGGATCACACGGTCCAGGCTTTGGCGATTGAGGTCCACGATCCAGATAACGTTCCCAAGCCCCTGCACGGCCTCCTCGGCCACGGTCTCCCAGACATTGCCTTCGTCGAGCTCCGCATCTCCCATGAGGGCAATAAACCGTCCGGAGGTCACGTCACCAAAGTGGAGATGGGCATACTCGCTGGCCAGCGCCGCATAGACTGGAGCGACAGCACCTAGACCCACTGAGCCGGTTGAGAAATCGACCGGGTCCGGATCCTTCGTACGGGAAGGGTAGGACTGCAGCCCTCCAAACTCGCGAAGCATTGTCAGATACTTTTGTTCCAGATTCCCGAGAAGATACTGGGCGGCGTGATAGACAGGCGACGCATGGGGCTTGATCGAGACGCGATCACCCGCCCGCAGGAAATGGAAGTAGAGGGCAGTAAGGATAGTGACGACAGAGGCGGAACTCGCCTGATGGCCACCTACCTTGGTTGGTTTATCAGGATTTTCGCGGACGTTGTTGGCGTAATGCACGATCTGCGTAGCGAGCCAGAGGAGTCGCCTCTCGATCGCCTGGAGCGTTCCAATATCGCGGGGATCAAGACCGATCCCCTCATCTTCGCGGCGAGGTTTCGCCTGACGGAGCGTCACCATTGACTCGTCCTTCCTGTCCCGGTCCTGCCGCCTGTCCCGCTGGGGCCTATGAGCATCGAATCACGCGGCCACGCGTCCTCAAACTTCGAAGCCTGTCACGGGAGTAGGTTCTGTTCTCACCATCACTGTGGCGCTGCCGGGAGGTTGTACCTACAGTACATACGAGGGGACGGCTCATCGTATTTGCAGGAACTCGCGTATGCTTGCTCTGCTACCGATCGGGGAGCGATCCCAGCGCCCCGTTGTGCCCCTCTCCAAACGGTTTCTTTGCATCCGACCACATTGAGTAAGAGCATACATGAACGAGCCCCTTTCCTCGATGCGAATGTCCTACGAACTTGCTCGCCTGGGTGACAAGGATGCCGATCGCGACCCGATGGCGCAGTTCTCAAGGTGGTTTGCCGAGGTGCTGGAAACACACGCTGGTGAGGCCAATGCGCTCATTCTTTCGACCGTCAGCCCCAATTGTGTTCCATCCTCGCGCACGGTGCTGATGAAACAGTTCGACCACAGAGGATTCGTGTTCTTCACCAATTATGAGAGTCAAAAGGGGAGGGAGATCGCTGCGAATCCGCATGTCGCGGCACTCTTCTACTGGTCATCACTTCAGCGCCAGGTACGCATCGGGGGAATCGCGACACGCATCGGCGACGAGGAATCAGACGCCTATTTCCAGACCCGGCCCCATGGAAGCCAGATCGGTGCCATTGTGTCACCGCAAAGCCAGGAAATTCCCAACCGCGCGTGGCTCGAGGACCGGTTCCAGCAGGCCGAGGAAGCGCTCGAACGCGGTGAGATACTTAAACGCCCAAACCATTGGGGCGGATTTCGCATTGAACCGAACAGCATGGAGTTCTGGCAGGGCCGCCCGAACCGCCTCCATGACCGGGTCGTCTATCGCCGTGGGGTTGACGGTTCCTGGAGCATGCACCGCCTGGCGCCTTAGCCCTCCTGCTGGCACAGGAGTTGCGTTCCCGGCAAGAAGTCGCGTGAGTGACTATCTGCTTCCGTTATCACGCACCAGGCTCACGCTGGAATCGGTCAACACTGGAATCCCTTTCATGAATCTCCATGCCCGCCTGTCCGGCGGCACCACATCAGCAGAAACTGCCCAGGTTCGGGGTCGGAACACGTCCAGACCCACCATTCTCGTAGTGGATGATGAGCCCCAGATCGTCGGTTTTCTCTCGGACCTCCTGGAGGACGAAGGCTACCGCGTATGCAACGCCTGTAACGGGAGAGAGGCGATGCATATCCTCCAGCGAGAATCGCCTAGCCTGGTAATCTCTGACCTAACCATGCCCGATGTCGATGGGCACGAACTGGTGTACTACATCCATCGGGAAATATCGGGGCAAGCACCAAAAGTTATCCTGATGAGCGCTATTGAGAGATGTTCCCCAAATCAGGGTGTACCGTTCCTCCACAAGCCTTTCGACATCAACGATCTGCTTGATCTCGTCGACAGCACGCTGGGTGAAGGAGCACTCGTCAGCTGACATGAATTGAAACCAGACGGTTTGACCGCGCAGGGGCCGTGTAGTAAGATACCGACCGTTGCTTTACGGCCCGTTCGTCTAGCGGCCTAGGACACCGCCCTCTCAAGGCGGAGACCAGGGGTTCGAATCCCCTACGGGCTACCAGCAATGCAAAGGACCTTCCTGCCGCGGCAGGAGGGTCCTTTTTCGTTCTCGTCCTGGAGTGATTAGAGGTGTAAAACGAAAGTCCCGATAGGCGGGGCACAAGCACCATGCCGTGTCCAAGATCGTTTCGATACGACGCCCCGCAACGCGTATCGTTCGCCTCCTGCACCCCGTCGTTCACCTGGTGGTTGAACAAAGCCCCGCAGCGATGTCCGCCATATGAACGCCGGTTGGCCGATGCCATGTGCCCAGCCCCTCGGGACTGTACGAACACTATATACGTACACATGACTGCCTGTCAAGCACCTACATTGGGGAATATCAAATCAGGAACCGGAGGGGAGGCGAACCAGTGCTCATGTAGCAGCGTCGCTGGGTAATTGAGAGCGTTGCCGTCTCCGGGTCTGGCTAGTAACGCTGTTGCGCCATTTGGCCGGTCAGCTTGGTTGCGCAGTGACCGGATCAGTGACAGCCAGGGGAGCGGCTTGTGGCGTGCTGACGATCATGTCTCGCAGTGTTATCCCGGCAACTACACCCACGGCAAGCACAATGCCCAGGACGCTGCCTCCGCCGATCATGGTCGACGCCGTGCCAGGGCAGGCCCCCGTGATTGCCCACCCCGTACCGAACACCATACCGCCCAGCACGTGCTTCCGT
>DASYWM010000009.1:0-13333 GCA_035936075.1 Thermomicrobiales bacterium | reverse complement strand
CGATCCCGTTGGCCTGCTCAGGATTCTTCGCGGTCTGCGGCATCCTGCTCGCCTTCGGACTGGATGAACCGGCACGCGAGCGAAGCCACTCGGGACGGAAGAAGGGGATCCGGGCCCATGTTCATGACGTCCACGCCCTGCTGCGGACACGGCATGCCGTGGCACTGATGCTCGCGGTAGGTGCCGTCTTCTGGGGGAGCCTGACCGTTGCCGAACTCTATGTCCAGGCCGTGTTCTCCGATCGTGGTCTCAGCAATGGGCAGATCGGGTTGCTGGTGGGTTCGATGTTCCTCGCGATCGCCGCAGGAACCACCGTGGGTAGACAGCTACGCGGGAGCTTCGCTTGGCAATGGCCGGTGCTGGCCGTGACGACCGGGGCCGGCGTCGTCCTGATCGGGCTGGAGAGCGTCGTCCTGGCTATCACTGCCTTCGTTCTTGCCCAGTTCGCGAGTGGCGTGGTGGAGACGCGGATGTCCGCCTGGTACAACGCCCAGTTGCCCTCTGCCCAGCGCGCGACGGTGCTCTCGATCGAATCCTGGCTCTTCTCCTGCCTGATGATCGTGTTCTTCCCGTTGGGCGGTTGGCTGGCGCAGCGGTCCGGCTGGTCGGTCCTCTATCTCATCTGCGGGCTGACAGGAGTGCTGACCTCACTTGCGGTGATCGTGCTACGGAAGCATCCAGAAACCGCCGATGAACCGGATCTCCTTGAGCCCGTGCTTGAGTCATCTCCCACATGAGCGAAGGAGGTACGTTGGCACGATTCGGAGCTGTCCCTTCGGGCAAAGCGTCAGCCCGGCGGCAACTCGAGTACTGAACGCAGCGCATCAAGCACGATCTCCGCCTCGCCGGGTTCGAGGGTCTGTGGGTTGAGGGCGAGCACGTCGTCGCCCTCCTTTAGCACTGCTATGCGCGGGTTCATGTCCCACAGGGCGTCATGAACTGCATCCCGGTCCCGCCGGGCACTAGGGAGGACGCGCACGATTGCTCGCGCGTGGGGCTGACCCGCTTCGCTGGGAAAGCCCCGGCTGATCTCAACCCCGGGTAGTCCTTCCAGCCCATCGATCCAGCACTTCACGGTTTCTTCGTAGGCATAGATGACGGCCCCCTCATCTTGCGCGAGTGTCCATTCGACGGCGGCAAGGATGCCGAACAGCTCCTCCTTGCCGACCTTCATCGGGCGTCCGATGGAGTAGTGTGGGGAGGCATTGGCGGCAACGGCCTCAATCAACGCCGCCCTGCCCATGACCAGACCTGTTGCTTGCGGACCTCGTAGCCCCTTGCCACCGCTGAAGATGACGACGTCGGCGCCGAGTTCCCGGGTGAAGTGCCAGAGATTCGACGCTGGTGGAATCTGCGCTGCAGCATCCACGATCACCGGAACGTTCACCTCATGCGCGATTGCGATGATCTCCTCGATCGGTGGCGTATCGCTGCGCAGGCGCGTGCCCGCGAACCAAAGTACGGCGGCGGTATGCTCATTGATCCGCGCGGCAAGCGGGTCACCCTCGCTGGCGACTTCGATCATCTTCGCGCCGGTCATGCTCGCGGCGTAGTCGTAGCCGTTTCGTTGCGACCGGTAGACCAGGACCTCGTTGCGTTGAAACGCATCAGGGCCAGGGAAGCTGCGTATGAGATCCGGGTCCTTTCCCGCCATGCAGGCGGCGATGGAAAGGGTGATTCCCGCCGCAGCACCGGAGCTTACGTAGGCCGCCTCGTTGTTCGTGAGGGCTGCGATGCGCGCACCAACTGATGCCTGTAAGTCCCGGTAATCAACAAAGTGCCGGGCACCGACGGCCATTGCCTCTACCACCTCGGGTGGCATGATCGAGCCACCCAGGGATGTCAAAGTTGCGGCGGCATTGATCACGGGTCGCAGGCCAAGCTCCCGCAGCCAGTCCTGTGGCATCCCTTCGGGTTTCATACCGACCACGCTCCCAGATCCTGCGGCGTCCAGCTTCGCGGGTATGCTGGCATCCCGAGCTCGTTCGAGAGCCAGGCATCCATCGCGTCGTAATCGGTTTGACCACGGTGCGTCATATCGAGGAACGTTGGCCCTGTGGCCAGGCGGGAGGCGAGGGGAGCGAACCAGGCATCATTCCCGGTGGGACTTGCCTGATCGCGATTCAAGAGCACTCTGGCGGTTATCCTCTCCGCCTGGTATTGCGGATCGAAATGGGCCAGCGTGCGGGCGACCGCCTCTTCCTGATTGGGCCACATCCGGAGGTGATCGTTGATCTCCTCAAATGGATAGGCTTCCGTCCCCGCCGCAATCTCCTTCATCCGGTACCAGAAGCTGCCGGTCACATGCACCGCCTTTGCATCGGCTCTCCTTGCGTTCACAAGCAGGGCGAGGTCGGTTCCGATCATCGCCATGCGGTCGGTATCCACCTGGGGATGGTTGCGGAGCACCTCCCACGCGCGGATCGTATCCGCCACCACGCCCCGGAAGATATAGCGGTCCGGATCATCGATGCCAACGGTGAGGTGCCCGGGGAATGCAGCCGCATACGGCCGATCCGCGCCGCGTTGCCCGCGGCTGATCACGTTCATCGTTATGGCGCGGATCCGGAACTCGTACGGCGCCGGGTTGACGACGCTCATGTAGGTTGGTGTGTACATGGCGGCGGGGAAGGGGCCATCACCTTTCGGCACACTGAGCCAGGCCGCGATGATGTAGCGATCGAGACTGGTCATGCGTACCCGGTATGTGTCGAAGAGGTCGTGTGAACGCAGCGCATCATGCTCGAATTCCGGGGTCGCTTCCAAGGGGCAGAGGTCGTCGTCAAGACGCTCCCACCATTGATCGATCTCCTGTGCGAGGTCTGCACTCATGATACTTCCTCCAGGCCATCGGTCATCAGGCGGGCGGGGGCCGCTGGCCGGAGGTGATCGGCGAGAAATGCCTCCACCTTCGGCAATTCCCAATACACCCCGGCCTCATGGCCGCAACCGGCGTGGGCACGGAAGGTGACATCACAGGTGAGCCGTTCCCTCAGGTTGAACGCTGTTTCCGGCGGGCAGATGTCATCCGCCAAACCGACATAGATCAGCAGTGGCGCGGTGATCTTCGGCGCGAAATTCAGGCAGTCGAAGTAGCTGACCACCTTCCGTACCTGATCGATTCGCTCCGGGTAGGTGCGGAAGTACTCATTCATCTCCTCATAGGGGTAGGAGTGAGTGAGTGCGGCGGCATCCATAAATCCAGTCAGGTAGGGGGCGGCAAGCGCACCGCAGCGGACGACATCCGGCCGTAGCGCCGCGGTCACCAGCGAAAGGGCACCGCCCTGGCTGCCACCGTGAACGCCGATCCGGGAGGGATCGATTTCCGGCCTGGTGAACATGAAGTCGATCGCCCGTAGCGCGTCCGCATAGAACCCGCGATAGCCATAGGTCTGCTCGTCAACGATGCGATCGACCAGCAGACCGGGATAGCCGGGGTTGTACTGACCGTTGGAGCGTAACTTGCCGCGTGGCGCCACGCCAACGGCCGCGTAGCCGAGCTTCGCCCAGGACTTTGGCAGCGTCGGCTCGGAAACATATCCGGGCAGGATTGCCAGTCCCGGGTAGGGTGAAACCGGATAATCCGGTTTCGGAGTACAGTACCAACCGGCGATGCGCAGCGAATGCAGGCTGGTGTAGTGAATCTCATAGACATCGACCTCAGCCGTCGATCGCTCAGGGACGTGCCTCATTGCCGGTTCGAGGGAGATGTCATCGAGCTCCGCCTGAACCTGGTCCCAGAACGCATTGAAGTCGTCGGGTTTCGTCACCGATGAAACGAACTGCTCCGGTCTCCCGCGTTGCATCTCTCTGTCTCCATGCTCCCGCCACGCACACCATCCGTCGCATCATCGGATAGATTTCGGGAGATGTGAAGAGGGTTAGGCCGAGGCGCCGGTGTAATGGCGGAGCGCGAATCGCCAGAAGAGCCGAGAGGCCACGAAGAACGCGAAGGCGAGAGCGAACGTGCCGACCACGGTCCACCCGTCCAGTCGACCGGTCAGGCTCTGCGCCGGAATCGTCACCGCAAACGCGACGGGCACGAGGAAGGTCAGCGAGGCCCGTAGCCAGCCGGGATAGATGGTGATCGGCCATTGACCGGCGTTGCCGAACATGGTGTTGAAGATCACCAGCACGTTGTCCAGCTTCACGAACCAGAAGGCGCATGTGGAGAGGATCAGCATGAAGCTGTAGATGATGATCAACCCGGCGATGAGGACGAGCAGGAAGAGGACGACCGCGAGCGGGGAGATCGCCGCATCCAATAACGAAAGTCCAACGAGAATTACGCCGGCCCCGAAGACGGCATCCTGGATCCCCGCGGGATTGACCATCTGGATGCTTGCCAATAGCTGGGAGTCCGCAGGTTTGGTGAGCATGAAATCAAGCGTCCCGAGCCGGATGCCCTCCATGAGCTGCTGCATGCTGGGCCGGATCACCAGGTTGATCAAACCCGCGACAAGGATCTGGATTCCAACGAGAACGATCAGGTCATCGCGGCCCCAGCCCTTCAGGTCGGTCGTCCGGTTGAAGATGACGAGGATGCCGATGAGTGACGTCGCGAAGCCGATGATCGTGCCCAGCACCTGCAGGAAGAAATCGGCGCGATACTGCATGACGTTGAGCAGCCCGAGCTGGAGGTAGGTTTTGAGAACGGTCAGCGCGTGCACAGCTTGCCCTTCGTTACGATCCTTCAGTAAAGATGATTTGTCTGCTGCGTGATAGCTACTGCTCCAACGCCGTTCGGTGCTTCTGCACCCATGTGACGCTGGCCCGGATCTCCAGCAGGACGCCTGCACTCTGCAGGCGCATCATGCCTTTGTCCCCGGCCTTCGCGCCGGTTTCGATGCCCCAGATCGATGCCTCTTGCCACCAGATGATCGCGTCAATCACACCGCTCAGGTCTTCGATCCCGTAGGCGTCGCAGATGAGGTGAATCTTGCGGGCACACTCGTCCAGATCGGTGACGGATGGCCCAAGATTGAGGTATTTCCAGCAGATGTGCCCGACGTCATAGATGCGGCCTCGCGGTGCGGCGAGGTCCCAGTCGATGAGCGCGACCGGCATCATGATTCCGGCATCATCGCGATAAACCGTGTTCTTCGGCGAGAGATCGTTGTGGCAGACGACCTCTTCCGTGCCGGCGAGCGGCGTCCCGGCGGTGAGGTCATGGAACTCGCGGACCATCCGCGCGAGCGCAGTGAGCGTTTCGTCCGTCGAGAACGATGGCGGGATATCCTCGTCGACTGGGACGACACCCTCGATGAAACTCAGGATCTCGCGGCCGTGCTCGTCGATGCCGAGGAAACGCGGGGCACCGCTCCAGCCACATTCGTCGAGATGCTGCAGAAGCGGGGCGACGAACTCGGTGTTCAGGGAACCCGACCGGCGCACCGTGTCCCCGACGCGGACGACCTCGTTGATGAACCCACCCGCAAGTCGCTCCTCATGCGGGCGGTCGGATGCAGGCATGTCGCTACGCTCCTACTGCTGAGTAGCGGCGCGTGGCCCGTGTCCACATCAGGCGCAAAACAATGACGGAGAGCGTGATCCAGACGAGTTGAATCACGTATCCCGTCAGGATTTCCAGCCCCGAACGGTTCCCAAGGGCAACCTCGACCGGGAAAGCGATCGCCCAGCGGAAGGGGGAGACATAGGAGACCGCCTGGATCCAGCCCGGCATCACACTCAGCGGCGCGAATGTGCCGCCAAGAAAGAGGAAGAAGACGTCGAAGAGGTTGTTGAGCGCCGAGACCTTGGTCATCCAAAAGGCAGCAAGGGCCAGCGTCCATTCCACGAGGAAACGCAATGCCATCGCAAGGATCAGTGCCGGAAAGAAGGCGAGTATGTCGATGACTGATGTCCCGCTGAAGTCGGCATCGAAGACGACGGCCAGGATAATCGCGGCCGGGATCACGCCGATGAGCCCGACGACCTTGTAGCTTAGGTTCTCCGAGACATCATGATGGATGGGATGAATCGGTCGCAGGAGGATGGGCGAGAAGAACCCTGTGCGGATGCGCCACTCGAACTCCCACATGTGCCAGATGAACGTCATGTGGCTGACGAGCATCACGATGACAAAATAGGAGGTGTACTCGTTCGCGGTAAAACCGCCGGCACTGCCACCCTCCGACCCGGCGACAGTTCGCCAGACAACGAGCGAGACCAGCGGTTGCACCACGGTGCTGAGGACCCAGATCGCGACCGCGCCACGGTAGGCAAGATTGTTCGCGATGTCGATCTTCAACTTTCCCGAGTAATAGGCCCATAGCACCTTCAGCGACAGGCGGTCGAAGTCTGGTCCCGTTGATGCCGAGGATTCAGGGATCTGGGGGCGGCTCATACCAGCGTGGGCTCGCTATGGTGGTCGCTTGTGGGGCTGGCGAAGACCGCTTCGATGACCTCCTCGATTGGCGGGTCCTCGATCGTGAGGTCGAAGACCGGCAGCGCGGACAGTACCTGGGCGGCAACACGGGCGGTCTCCGCCTTCGGCACGCGCAGGGTAAGCCCGACCGGCGTTTGCTCGACCACCTCGCCGCCACCCGGGAGGAGGGTAGTGACGTGGTCTCGGGAAATCTCGGCGCCTTCCTCCAGCTCCACGATGATCGTCTTGTGCGGTGAGAAGGCTCTCACCAGTCCCGGCAGGCCGCCATCGTAGAGAAGCGTTCCGTGATGGATAACGATGACGCGCTCGCAGAGCGCCTCGACGTCAGCCATGTAGTGGCTGGTCAGCATGACGGAGGCACCAGTGCGCCCGTTGTACTCGGCAACAAAGGATCGGATGCGGCGCTGCATCGCGACATCCAGGCCGATCGTTGGCTCGTCGAGGAAGAGCACCCTGGGATAATGCAGCAGCGATCCGGCGATCTCGCACTTCATGCGCTCGCCAAGTGAGAGGTTGCGCACCGGTTTCCGGATCAGGTCACCGAGGTCCAGCAAGTCGGTCAGCTCATCGAGGCGCCTCCTGAACTCGTCGTCGCTGATCCGGAAGATCGCCTTGTTTAGCTGATACGAATCCACGACCGGTATATCCCAGGTCAGTTGGTTGCGCTGCCCCATGACGAGCGCCATCTGGCCCAGGTACGCCCGGTCCCGTTCCCAAGGCGTATGACCCAGGACGCCGGCAGTGCCCGAAGTAGGGTGGAGGAGGCCGGAGAGCATCTTTAACGTCGTCGTCTTGCCCGCTCCGTTTGGTCCCAGGAAGCCGACGATCTCGCCGGGCGCGATCGAGAAGCTGATCTCGCGAACCGCCTCGACCTCCTTCGTCTTCCGGTGGAAGAGGCTGCCGACGGCTGCCTTAAGCCCTCCCTCGCGCTCGGGGACGACATAGGTCTTGCGCAGGCGATCCACGACGATTGCGGGGTCGGCTTCGGAGAGAACGATTGGGGATGCGGTCACATGGCGTATCCGGATAGTGTCGGTCGAATCTGTATCTGCACCACGATAGCAGATACCCAAACGCTGCTCGTAGCTCCGGCCCTCTTCCCCAAGTCGCCGGAAGGCTATCGGGTGCAATTCGCGCACGGGCCGATGGAGGCCGGAATCCTCAGGCGAGGATGAACTGGCGTTCCCGAAGGATCGGCACGGACCGGCTCTGATCCAACTCCGCCGCTATCACAACGTCATCTGGAAATCCCTTCCCGATCAACTCCCGGCCGCTTGCGCAGGCACGAAGTTGCCCCAGGATGTCGCCCGCTGCCTGCTCGTAGCTGTGTCGTGCCACCTCGGCTTCGGGAGAGAGGTCGGTCCACCCGCTACGGTGGAGATGCGAGAGCACCGCTCCCGCTCCCCAGAGATCCTCGATTGCCGGGCGCAGCGTCCCGCCCAGCCACTGCTCGCCAGCCGCGATCACCGCAATAGTGGTCGATTCAGCGTCGTGGTTGTCGTTGATCCAGCATGCGACAGCGCTGGCATTCCTGAGCGAGGACGCAAGCACGGTTGATGCGGTGGACGCGAGATGATGAGAGATTGCCGAGCCGTTGGGAGAAGGCAGAACGAGCCGGGATATCAATGATGCATCCTGGATCGATCGCGCCGAGAGGGTGATATCACCTGGCCTCGCGTTGGTTCGGCCCGCCGCGAGCACCGCATCGTGGTCGCGTGCATAGAGGGCGGCAGACTCGTCGTTCCATCCGTAGGGAAGGACGACCGTGCCAGCATCCAGCGCGACACTGAGTGTGGTAGTGAAAGACAGGACATCAACCACGATCGCGATATCCGAGTCCCGCGCCACGGTCTCAGCGCCTGCCATGCCCCATTCAAAACGAAGACGATATGCACGTTGTTGATGCGACGGATCGAGCATGTGTCTCCTCACAGCGTGCTACATCTGGATAGGTGACATGTGCCGTTGACAGCTGGAAGTAGTCGTATGGGCTCGTGTCCGTGGGCACCGGTGCAGGATTCAGGCGCACCAGGCAGGCAATTGGCCCAGCAATGGCGCTCACGGACTCCAATCTGACAAGGCACACGAGTGACATAGCGATAGTGCTCACCCTCGAAGGTCACCGGCTCACCGCTCCACAGGCAATCGAGCAACTGCAGACCGCCTACGGTGGCACACTTCATCCTCCCCGCTGCGTATATAGAGCAATGGGGATAGAGGGTCCACGCAAGTCCCGTCTCCCAACACGATCAGCGCACGCTACGCGAATGATCATGATCGTGATCATCTTGGGTGCTTCGTCTCACTCCGATGCCATCTGTTCCCCGCTGGCGAGGTAGCGCTGGAACCAGCCTTCAGCGTGCTTGGTCACCTGCTCCATCGTGCCGGGCTCCTCGAAGAGGTGGGTTGCGCCCGGCACGATGACCATCTCCGATGGGCCGCCCAACTTCGCTTTCGCCCTCGTGTTCATCTCGATAACCGCTGTATCGAGCTCACCGACGATCAGCAGGGTAGGGGATCGAACGCGTCCAAGTGCCTCTCCAGCGAGATCCGGTCGGCCTCCCCGGGAGACCACCGCATGCACGTTGGGCCGGTCGGCAGCCGCGATGAGGGCCGCTGCCGCGCCGGTGCTGGCCCCGAAGTAGCCAATATTCATCTCACCCGTCGCTGCCTGATCGCTCAGCCAGTCGGTTGCCGCGATCAGGCGCTCGCCAAGGAGCGGGATATCGAAGCGGTGCTGCCGGGTGCGCCGGTCGACGGCCTCCTCCGACTCAGTCAGGAGGTCGAAGAGCAGGGTAGCGAAACCCGCCTGCTGCAGTGCCGCCGCCACCTCATGGTTGCGAGGGCTGAAGCGGCTGCTCCCACTGCCATGGGCAAAGACAACGATGCCTGTCGCACCCGGCGGGAGCGCCAGCATACCGTAGAGGCTGGCGCTCCGGATCGGGATGGTGATGTCCTGCGGTGATTCGCGCATGGGCACTTCCCCTGTCGGCCTGGCGATGATCAGGACAGCGGTTCATCACCGGAGGGGTAGGTCTCGGGCGCCTCTCCCCGATCCCATTGCTCAGTCGGCTCCAGTGGGGTGAGTGCCGTCGTGCTGTCCCAGTGGATCACCGCGTCGAACTGATCCGCGAGGCGGGCACCAAAGTAATGGCTCAGTCGCTCTGTTTCCGGGCGGTAGATGACGCCGATAGCCCGCTCCAGACGGTCGGTTCGCAACATTCCGCCAGCATCACGCATCGAGAGAAGAAACGCGCCGTACGGGAACTCGTGGAAGAGCGCCTCGTAGGATCCGGGGAGTCCCGGCCGCACACGCTTGCGTTCGGCTGGTTGGTCCCAATCGCTTGCAGCGGTCACGGTTCCCTCGTGGGTTGTCTGGCCAATAAGGAAGACCTCGTTGGGATGACGCTCCCGCGCCAGCTGTCCCAGATTGAGCTCGCCCGCATCGCCCATCTCTGTCGCCCGCGCATCGCCGAGATGTGAGTTGTGCGCCCAGACGACGATCTTGGCCGGTGCGCCGTTGCGTTGGGTGAGATGGTCGATCAATGCGTCGAGGGTTTCGGCCATATGGGTATCCCGTAAGTTCCAGGAAGAGACACGCCCGCGGAACATCGACCGGTAGTAGGCCTCGGCGTTCTTCGCCAAACGAGCGTTCTGCTGGGCGGAGAAGAACTCGTCCTCGGCGACCTGGCCGTCGCGCATGGCGAGCTCGGCGGCCCGGACATGAAACTCCACCAGTTGAGCGACGACATCGTCTTCGCAGGGCTCCGCGGTCCCGAGACTGGTCGCCATGCCATAGGCCTGGGAATCCTGCCCGAAGTGCTCGAAACAGCTGTAGCGCTCGCGAGCCCGGTCAGCCGCGGCGGGGTCGACCTTGTCGAGATACTCAATGACGGCACGGACCGATGTGTTCAGGCTGTAGAGATCCAGCCCGTAAAAGCCTGCCTTGTGGTTCGGATGGGCGTCGTTGTAGTCTCGCAACCAGCCGACGAAGTCGTGGACGACGGTGTTGCGCCACATCCAGTGGGGAAAGCGGCCGAAATCGTCGAGCGCATCGAGCGGAGTCCGATCGTCGCTTGTATTGCGCACGTAGCGATTGATACGGAAGGCGTCTGGCCAGTCGGCTTCCGCGGCAACCGCACCGAACCCGCGTTCCTCAATGAGCCGGCGGGTGATCGTGGCGCGCGCTCGGTAGAACTCCTCCGTGCCATGACTCGCCTCGCCGATCAGGACCAGGCGAGCGTCGCCGATCTCCTCGAGTAGACGATCGTAGTCTCCTGCTTCGCCGCTCAGGGGCTGTGCATGTGAGGTAATGGTGTCAGGTCGACTCGGGGCATGTCGGTTGATAGTATCGGAACGATGGGAATGTGCCATTGTGTGGCCCTCCTTTCAGGCAGGACCATCACGGCATTTCCCGCGCCACGGATACCATCGGTCAGGGTTACATGCCTGCCCCGGATTCGGCGGGCGCCTCCGGCTTGCCTGGCTCGCCGTGCCAAAGATGCCGCATCGCTGGGGACGTGGCGAGAAGCTCGCGCAACGTCCCCCGGGCAATGATCCGGCCCCCATCGAGCACGATGATCTGATCGGCGCGACGGAGCGCGGCGTGTCGGTGGGAGACAACCAGGCTGGTTGCCTCTGGCCGCTCAAAGAAGCGATCCCACAGGATGCGCTCGGTCTCGACGTCCAGCGCGCTGGAGAGATCGTCGAAGACATAGAGCTGGGCTGGCCGGACGAACATCCGGGCTGTCGCGCTGCGCTGCAGCTGGCCACCTGACAGCTTGACCCCGCGTGCGCCAACGACCGTGTCCAGGCCCTCTTCCAGCGCCAACAGGTCCTGCTCCATGACCGCCGATCGTAATGCGCCCGGCAGGTCGACCTCGTGCTCCGGCAACCCGAGCATGATGTTCTGGCGGAGCGACTCGCTAAAGAGACGTGGGGTCTGGGGTGTATACGCCGTTCGTGGAGGAACGAAGAAGCGGGACGGATCCTCGACGATGCGCCCGTTCCACCGGATCTCGCCGGCGTCGTGCGGGATCAGGCCGAGCAACGCGCGCAGAAGTGTTGTCTTACCAGCGCCTACCTCACCGACGATCACCGTCATCGTGCCGCGCTCGATCCGGAGGTCGATATCCGTCACACCGCAGCCGGTTTCGGGATAGTGTGCGGTCAACCCTCGCGCTTCCAGCACCTCCAGGCGTTCCTGGCCGGTCGTCTGGAGACCGGGAAGGCCAGGGAGATCGCCGCGCAGGTAGACCGGTCCATGCTCCACCAGGTTCTCCGCCGGTACTCCCTTCAGCAGCTCTCCCATCCGGGAGACGGAGACACCGAACTGGCGGTACTGGTTCAGGTAAAAGCCGAACATGGTCACGACTTGCGAGAGCCAGCCAAGATAGGAGACGAACAGCGCGAAATCTCCCACGCTGAGCTCGCCAGAGCGAATCGACTGGGCGGAGAAGAGAAGGATGATGCCGGTACCGATGTTCGCCATATTGGTCGACAACGAGCGCAGGATCTCGTTGAAGACGAGGTCGTTGAGCGTGGCCTTGCGCCGCACTTCGTTGATCGTTCGGAAGTAATCGACAACACGTTCTTCCGCCCCCGCAACCTTCACCGCCTGCACCGCACCGAACATCTCACCAAGGAGGCCCGTGACAGCACCAATCGATTCCTGATTGGCCCTCCGGTAGTGCTCGATCCGCTTGCCTGCAAGCCGGGAGACTGTGATCACCGCCAGCAATGGCAGGAAGACGCCGATGGTGAGCACCGGATCGATACTGATCAGGAAGCTGATCCCGATCACCAGCACCAGCACCTGACCAACGGGATCCAGCGTCCAGCTCAGGAAGTTGCTGGCGACCGTGACATCGTCCCGGAACCGGCTGACAGCTTCGCCTGGCGACACGGGAACCGCCCGTGCCCCCGGGTGATCGAGGACGCGCCGCAGCATGTTCTTCCGCAGCAAGGCATCAACGTACAGATGCAAGGTTGTCTCGAAGTAGGCCGCGGCAATCAGCCCGCTCATGTTCAGGGCGCCGATACCTGCAAGGAGGGCCAGGAGCCACCAGATAGTCGAGGGCCCGGTTGTCTCCACGGTGATTGCATCGAAGAACTCGCGGACGACAAGACCAGGCAGCAAGGGCACGAGATAGAAGAGCGTGCTGGCGGAGAGCCCACTGGCAATGAAGAGCCACGGCCTGAACGCGGCCATACGAAGGACATAGCGCCAGGGCCTCATCGTCGCGCCTCCGCTGGTTCTTCCTCGCTCAGCAGGTCGTGCCCGGTTCGCAGCATGCGAGCGAACCGCGATGTCGGGTCGGCGGCAAGATCCTCCCGTCGGCCGTACTCCACGATCCGCCCATCCTCCAGGACAATGATGGAATCTGCCCGCTGCACGGTCGCAAGCCGGTGGGCGATGATGATCCCTGTTCGCCCCTCCAGTAATCGGTCAACGGCTCGCTCCAGGCGACGCTCCGTGCCGGGGTCGAGGCGGGATGATGCTTCATCCAGCACGACGATTCGGGGATGACGCAGGAAGACGCGGGCAAAGGCAAGGAGCTGGGCCTCACCGGCGGAGAGTCCCGCCCCCCCTGATGCAAGGAGCGAGTCCAACCCATCGGGAAGGGATGACAGCCAGGGTGCCAGTCCCAGTCCCTCCAGCGCGGATCGGATCTGCTCGTCGCTGATTGAGGAATCGAACAGGGTCAGGTTATCCCGTACGCTGGCCCGGAAGAGCTGGATGTCCTGCGTGACGATGCCGATCTCCGCGCGGAGATCGGACAAGCGATACTCCCGGAGGTTCATGTCCCCGATTCGGATGGTGCCGGCCGTCGGGTCATGCAGCCGGAAGAGCAACCGGGTCAGCGTTGTCTTGCCGCTACCGGTGCGCCCGATCAGGCCGAGAACTTCGCCGGGAGCGAGGCGGAAGCTGATATCGAGTACCAC
>DASYWM010000008.1:0-3689 GCA_035936075.1 Thermomicrobiales bacterium | reverse complement strand
CGCTACGTCGATGCTGCCTTCAGGGCAAGGAGCGCCCGTATCATCCCGGTCTCCGCACGGGCCCGGTTTATCCGGATGGGCATCCCGGCAGATGTGGTCGATGATACGCTGGGACGAATCCGGCGGGCCAACCACTGGAGTAGCCAGTGGGTCGAAACCGCCCAGCGGTTCCTTGGGGACTTTCGGAGGCAGACCTCTGCAGCCAACGTCCGTGAGGCGGCCCAGGCGAGACAGCTTGCCGCGCTCTGCTACCACGCGGCCCAAATCTTCGAGCCGTTCGATCCCATGACTGTCCGGAAGTGTCGGTCGGCGTCGGCCTCGCTCTTTACCCAGGCCCTGCCTCAGCTCCATCCCAACGTGCGTCATCTCTGGATCCCCTGGCGGTCAAAGTCGCTTCCAGTGTACTTCGAACTACCCGAACGGGTTTCGGAACCGGTGGGTCTGGTGGTCATCCTTAACGGCGCCAGCATGTCCAAGGAAGAGACTTTCGCCTGGCGTGGCCAGTTGATCGATCATGGCTATGCCGTCATCCTAATGGATAGCCCAGGTACCGGAGAGGCAACGAGTGTCGGGAGTATCGGACCTGACCAGAACGATATCCTGGATGGCGTCTTCGAGATGTTCAGGAACCAGCCGATGATCGACCTCAGCCGGGTGGTGGCGCTGGGCGCCAGTTTGGGTGGCAACCAGGCCATACGAGCGGCGGCTCACGATCGCCGCATCATGGCCGCCGTCGCGGTGACACCGCCATACGATCCGGCTCGCTGGATTCATCGCGCCAGCCCCCTCCTGCAGGCTGAACTGGGGTTGATCGTGGATGACAAGCTCGTCCCCGAGGCGCGGGACATGGTTGCCGGCTTTTCCCTCGCCGATGTATCGCTGGCCAGCCGGCAGCCAGTGCTGATCTTCGGTGGTGGCCGGGATGTCATCGTGCCGCCCACGGAGGCGCAGTTGCTGGCGAAGAGGGTAGGGGGACGGGCAACCCTGGTATGGTATCCCACGGGTGGCCATTGTCTTTATGAATTAGTTGATCAATGGATGTTTGAGGCGGCGGTGTGGATCGACGCAGTCGCCCATGTGCAACGCAGCGGGGGACTGCAGGACAACCCTACGAAGGTAGCGGCCGTGGCTGCTGAGGCTCTGGAGCTCGCGGAGTACGCACCGAAATCCGGGCCCAATGATTGGGAAACCGGTGAGGAGTTGGGCGAATACGCACGGCTCCTCACTTGACAGACCACATGTCCAGATACTCGATCTAAAGTCATGGATAATTTGGTCGCGTAATGAGATCCGTACGCAACAGTGGATGGACGCCGTCATGGCGGGAGCTCATTCCATAGGGCCTGGTTTAAAGCCAGCGACGATGCCGGAAGAAGACAAAAAGCAGGTTAGCGGAGAGCAGCATCATACCAAGGGCAATGGGATATCCAAGCCGCCACCCCAGTTCCGGCATATTGTCGAAATTCATCCCATAGATGCCTGCAATCAGGCTAGCACTCATCAAGATAATGGATGCAACTGTCAGTGTGCGAACTGATTGATCAAGCCGATGGGACGACATGGTGAGCTGCATTTCGAAGAGTGTTCCTGCCATCTCCCGATATGCATCCATCCAATCCAGGACCCGCAGGACATGATCGTAGACATCGTGGAAGTAGTTGATTGATTTCTCATCGATCAGTGGCGTGTCGCGGCGGATGAGCTCGTTGAGCACTTCACGTCCCGGAGCAAGCACACGTCGAACCTCGAAAAGTTGTTTTCGAACCGCGTGAAGCTCCTTCTGCTCCAGGCGCTCATCCGATTGCAAAAGTCGCTCTTCCAGGGCTTCGATGCGGTTTCCGAGTGTTTCGACAACTGGAAAGTAGTTGTCGACCAGTGCGTCGATAATCGCAAAAAGTAAAAAGCCCGGAGTGTGAGTCTCGGTATGCTGACCGAATTCTTGCCACCGTTTTGCTACGTCGTCGAGCGTTGATCGCTCAATGTCCCGCGGTGACGACATAGTTCTGCCCGACAAAAAAGCTGATGGGGAAGCCCCGAATGGTATTGTCGCCCTCCGCCATGGTGAGCTCATACAGAACCAGGAAAATAGTGCCGTCGTATCGGTTCAGGATTGGTCGTTGATGTGGTGACTCAGCGTCCTCAACCGCAAGTGGATGGAGATGGATGAGGTCATCGAATGGCTTGAGGTGACCTAGGTGATCACGGTCTACGTCAAGCCAGACGAGAGCGCCAGGGTGCGCCAGAATGTTGCGAATCTCATCCTCGCCCTTTGGGTTGGAATACGTGCCATGCTCGTCGAAACAGAGCCGAACCGATACCATGCTTCGTGTCACCCCGCTTATTGCAATCCGTGATCACCTTGTTGGAAGTATGAAGACCATCGGAATGAAAAGACAGGACACGGGAGCGGTGGTTGTACGCCGTGTTATGTACGGCTTCCCACGATCTGTTTCTTGCTCGAACGCATCGCTTTGACGACCGTGGTCCCGTTCGCTCCCGATTCCAGTCGCCGGTACTCCTCGGTCTGCATGCCGATCAAGGCGAGCCGGCCATCAGCATCGCTATGGATTCCCCACCCGAACGTTTTTGCCAGCGGTGATGTTCGCATGCGCGCTCGGCCGACAGAGAAATATTCCTCCCGCGCGGCGGGACGTTCGTCTTCCGGGTTGGCTTGTTTGTCAGCGTATATCTGGAAAATGACCTCTTCCGACGTGAGCCCGTAGGGATGCCCGGAGATGAGCCGGTACTGTTCCGCCGCGATAGTCGGCTTGGCATCGTTCCGGGGTGGAACCACTGCGTCGGTGACAGGACAGTCGTCTGCGACGGCGATCAGCGTGTTGACATAGTTTACGCCCATGGATTTCACTTCCCTGTACCTTGACGAGCCTCCAAAGAGGGCGAAATGTAGCATCACGCTCCGGTGACTGACGTGCTGCTGTGACGATGGCCTCGGTGCCGCTGCATGCGTGTACACTGAATCGTCGAGGCCGGGGACAGGCTCAGGGCCTCCTTGATGTCTGTCGATGATCCAGTAAACGAGGAGCCGCAATTCGTGTCTTCGCACGTGGAAGAGGTTGCTGAGACCGCATCCGGCACTCCGCCCATGACGCAAGCGGCGGAACAACCTGTTCCCCATTCGCCGTCCACGAGCCGTGTTGCTGCTACCCGTTCCGAGCGCATCGCATGTGCAATCCGTACGTCCTCGGTTCCGCAGCGTTTTCTTGCGCTTCTGTTGGTCATCTTCCTCTTCAAGGGCATTATCGTCTCGCTGGTTTTCCCTCCGTATACCGGGCACGATGAGGTGACGCATTACGCGTATCTGAAGATCGTGGCGGAGGAGGGAAGGGTGCCACTGATCCCCGACCCAGTGGTGTTCGATCGTGAATACTCCCGCAATGAGGAGTATGACGACTGGGACATGATCCCGGACGAGTTCTACCAATACTCCGAGTACGTCACCTCTGACTGGTGGAGCGGATACGCCGAGCCCGTGCGGGCTGTGACGTATCAGGGCATGTATCTCCCATCCGGGTGGGTGTATACGGGGAATCATCCGCCGCTCTTCTATCTGTTGCTGACCCCGCTCTTCTGGCTGCTGGCCGACCAGACGATCGAGACCCAACTCTATGTGTTCCGGCTGCTCACCATTCCCTTCGGCATGCTGACAGTGCTGTTCGCCTACCTGACGG
>DASYWM010000007.1:0-6373 GCA_035936075.1 Thermomicrobiales bacterium | reverse complement strand
ATCGCGGACGGAGCATCGGAGGCAGCAAGGAGGGTGGCATTGGCACCGGCCCGTTCTGCAACCTCATCCATCGTCAGCGACGGCAGGGAGGCCTCGGTTCCCGTCCAGCTCCATCCATCGATGTCGCCATCCTCTACGCTTGCTCCACTCGCGCCCAGAGCCAGGAACTCCCAGTCGCCGGGAGCTGTTTGTCGCAAATAGCGCCAAAAGGGTGACTCCGGGTCGGAGGTCTGGCACAGCCGCCGCCGACAGTCATCCACGGGACAGCCGGTATTTTCGATCTGACAGACAGCATCACCCATCCCGCCGAAGCCAACCGTCACGAGACCGAGCCCGCTTCTCCGCAAAAGCTCGATCCCGTTGATCTCCTCTTCCGCAAAGGGCACCAGTGCATACGACATCCGCCCGTCACCGTAATCGACCACCAAACCGGCGACGTTCATGTCCGCCCCGGAAGCCGACGGGATCAATGCAGTCGCAATGGCAAGGACGCACATCACCAGCAAGGTCAGGTGCATCCGGCGCGATATTGGCGAGTTCTCTGGAGTAAGCAGCTTCATACGGGCGCCTTACGCCGCCTGGAGCCCGTGAATGGCAATTGGCGTGGCGTCGCCCTCGGGCAAGATCGGCAGGACCGCGCCTGCCGCCGCGGGGATCGCCTGTACGGTCGAGAAGAGGTTCTCGGCCCGGTCAGCAGCCTGGTAGAAGTAGGCACCGGAATCTGTCTGGAAGGTCGCCAGGGCTGCTTCCAGCCCGGCCGTCTCGCCGCCGGTCGCAAGCATCGCCTGCAGCACGAGCGCCGTTGAATTTGCATCCGCTTCCGCACCCGGCGCATAGGCGGCACCATCGTCGGTGATGGTGCTTTCAAGGAACTCTAATGCTGGAGCCATCACCTCATGATCAGCATTGCCAGTGGCAACCATCGCCTGGACCACCATCGAGGTTGTATTGCTGTCCACCATCGCGGGATCGGTTGAACCGTCAAACGACCATCCACCATTCTCGGCTTGTGTCGCGGCAAGGGCATCGAGCGCGCTGGCCGGCACTTCGGATCCGGTCGCGGCCAACGCCATCATCGCGTAGGCGTGATCATAAAGACCACTACCATAGACGCCGGTCTCGTCGTTCTGGCCAGCCTCCACAATACTGACCGGGTTAGTCATCGCAAAATCCCGTGGGTCCCGGCCAGCCGCGAGCAGAGCCAGCGCCAGCTTCGCGGCCTGCCCAACCCCGGTCTGCCCGTACACCAACGCGACATCCCCGCCCTCAAGATACGCGAGGGCCTCGGGGATCGAGGTACCGGTATTAACACCTGCATGATCCGCCGCGACCAGGGCGGTAATGGCATCCACCGTCGTGCCGGGGTCCGGCTCGCCAGAGAAGCCGGCAAAGGCGCCGTCTTCCCTCTGCTGATCAATCAACCATGCCGTTGCGGAGGCGAGGTCGCCCCCTCCCGCCGCTGGCGATGCTGACGGCGTGGCCTCCTGAGCACCTACGGGTATCGCGACCGCGAGAACCAGCCAAATCACCGTTAGGACGCACATGAGCATTCTATTCATAGGTTGTTCCTGTCCCTCTCATTGCTTCGATTACAACAAAAAAGCCCGCTCTTCACGAGCGGGCCTGACAAACCGGGATGTCCCTATCGGGTCCCCGGCAGTATCTCCACGGGGGATGACCCGCCGTGATAGACACGTTTGTCCTGCACCCTTGAAATCGCGAAGGGTCTCAGACGCACTCCGAAGCGGTAACCTGGCTTTGATCGATCAGGAATCGATCGTTACAGTTGCGCGACAGCGCCGGATTTACACCGGCTTCCCCTGTTTTCGGAACGCGATGAGCTGATTGTCAATGTGCAGGCACCGAGGCGCCTTTCCACCATTCTACTCCAGATACTCCAGACTGAGGACGCAACCCTGGATGGTGGTATAAGGAATGGTGCGAACGGGCACGTGACAATGCCGCACCGTTCATCAGAGGGGGAGAAGCGTTCGTGGATCTGGATTACTCGCTGGCCCTGGGTCTCGCCGCGGCGTCAGCCGCGATCCTGGGTAGCATGCTCGGTCTGGGTGGCGGCGTCTTCATCGTGCCGCTCTTTACGCTCTACCTTGGCGTCGACCCCAAGATTGCCGTCGGTGCCAGTGCAATAGCGGTGGTGACCAATTCCGTCGTCGGCTCATCCAATCATCTTCGCAACGGCTTCACCAACATTCGCCTGTCGATGCTGCTTCAAGTCTCCACCGCAATCGGCGCCATCGTCGGCGCCATCATCGCGATCTGGGCCGACGCCTCCCTGCTGAAAGTGGTGCTTGGGATAATCCTTGTTTACTCCGCCTTCAGCATGATCCGCAGCCGCAAGGCTGCCTACCCCAACGCAACATCCGATACCCCCGATCCATTGGCGCTTGGATCCATTTACCCGGACCCGGCTTCTGGAAATGAGGTCCGCTATGTCCCCCAGCGTGTCGGTATCGGTGTTGGCGTCAGTACCGGTGCCGGTGTGCTGTCCGGCATGCTCGGCATTGGCGGCGGCGTTATCCAGGTACCGATGATGAACCTCGTCATGAGGATGCCGGTCAAGGCCGCGGCTGGTACCAGCTCCTTCATGGTCGGGATGACGGCGGTGGCGACGGCGGCGGTCTTCTACAGCAGTGGAAAGATCGATCCCCGTGTCGCGGTACCTGCAATGCTCGGCGTGTTTATCGGGTCCAACCTTGGCTCGACACTTACCAAGCGGCTGAAGACCGACCGCCTGATACTGGTCTTCTTTGTCATTCTCACGTATCTCGGAGCCTCCATGATCCTCGATGCGTTCGATATCAACCCGTTTGGATAGACTGATGACAGAACATCTTCCTGCCAGTTCGCCGGGCCTGAAATCAAGGCAAGTCACCGCATCCGCTATCAAGGTGCTGACAACCGGATGGCGACTCTCGTTCGCCCTGATCATTATCGGTCTGGTTATCGCAATCCTGCGCGACGAGCCTCTTACTGAGGAACTGGGAACGTTTACTCACGTCTTGGACGAACTGATTACCGGCCACTCCAATGGCTTCCTCGGTCTTGGCATTCTGGTCATGATTCTTGCGCCTATCATCTCCTCGGCGACGATCGCGATCAACTTCTTCCGGATTGGAGATCGCCGGTATGGCCTGATCACGACGGCTGTCTTCGTCATTCTCATGGTCTCGATCACGCTATCTGTCTTCTGAACCCCAGGTAATCGGGTGCTGCCAACGCAACTCCTGCATTTTCACTGTTTGCGAGGCTCGTCAGTGACGCGCCCCCTTCAGCTCCTGTGACACCTTCGCTAGCCTGCAGAGGAGGACGTTGTCGTGAGCGACATCAAGAGTCAGCCGATTGTTCTTGTCGTTGCCATGGAGAGCGAACGTGTGCACGTCGACCAGCTCATCCCGGGCTGGCAGAATGTTTGGGGAAGTGTCTGGCCAACATTGCGGACACTCTACCGAGGGGTGCCGCTTATCCTGGTGCGCTCCGGGATCGGGATGGTCGCAGCCGCTGCGGCGACCGAATATGCACTCTTAACGTGGACCCCTCGCTGCCTCCTCAACTTCGGGTGCGCTGGCGCTCACACGCGGGAGATTCTGCCGGGCGATGTGATAATAGGCACCGGTCTCGTCTCACATGGTCGAATGCGTATCTCTCCCGATGAGGGAATTGTACCGATGGATATCCCTTTCACCGTCGCTGGTGAGCCGGAGCCGCGCAGCGAGCTGAGGACCTCGCCTGGACTCGTCGCACTCGCTCAGGACGCGGCCAGGAAAACCGTCCTGGACTTACTTCCTGCGCATCCAGGAAATGGCGCCGTGCGCGTGCACTCGGGGGTCATTGCCTCTGCCGATGTCTGGATGCAGGACCCTACTTGGCTGGATGCCACTCATCAGCGCACCGGTTCGCTTTGCGAGGATATGGAGGCAGCCGCCATCGCCCAAGTCGCGATGCTCCATGACGTGCCATTCCTGACCATCAAGGACATCTCGAACAACGAGTTCCATGCCACTTCGCCCTTCGAGGGAACCGAGTCAGCGCTCCCTTTGAGTGAGGTCGGCAAACGAGCCGCCGTGCTCACTGTCGCCACGATCGACCGCATCATTGCGTCTTCCGATTGATCCCGACCCCTCATAGGGGATGGTCCAGCAAGGACAATCCCGCGATACGCTGCAAACCGGTCTAATGAACGAACTCTTGCACCATAAAGGGACAGCACCAGGCGCAAAAACAGGCGAGCAAGATACTCGCCTGTTCGCTATACACATTGTTCTGTGCCTAGTTGGCGTACACCGGGAGCCGGACGACGATCCGCCCCTTCTCCGGGCTGATTTCCAGCACGAATTCGGGATGGTTCGGTACCAACAGGTCGCCGGACGAGTCCGGGCGCTCACCGATCACCAGCACGTCGTTCGCACCGGTCTCGATCAGGTCGGTGACCGCCCCTACCGGTGTCTCATCCTCAAGGAACGCGTTGAGTCCGATCAGCTGGAAGAGGAAGTACTCTCCCTCCGCCAGCGGCCGGGCATCTGAGCCCGCGATCTTCACCGCCAGACCGGAGAGCAAGGCCGCGTCCTCCGGGGCGTCGGTTCCCGCGAGCTTGATCAACGCGCCTTCGTTCACAAAGCGAATCGATTCAAGGACGATTGGCACGGTGCGTTCACCCAGGTACACAGTACGGATGGTGGCGAGATGCTCCGGGTCATCTGTAAGAATCCGAAGCTTCATTTCCCCGTGCACGCCGTGCGGGCCCCCAATCCGCCCCACGGTCAACCGCACATCGGCAAGTGGCGTGTTCGGTTCGGGACCTGCTGTCTCGATAAGGGCCCGGGCAGGAAGCTGACCCCGGTTGCGCCGGTTGGCGGAGGGCCGCTTGGGTCGACGCCCCGCAGACACCGACGGGGAGCCGGTTGGCGGCTCCCCGTTCGCTGCGGACCGAAATTTGGATGGGGCGTTATTCCTGTCCTTCAATGTCCAGACTCACTCGCATATGGTGTCGGGATCCGGCAATCATGAGAGCCGTCCGGATCGATTTGGCAATTCGACCGCCCCGACCGATGAGCTTGCCGAGGTCGGCCTCCGGCAGCCGAACCTGGATCTGCACGGATGCACCGCGCTCGATCGCTTCAACCGTCACGGAGCCCGGATCGTCCACGAGCTGGTCAATCAGCCAAAGGACCAGGGTACGAAGCTGCTCAGCTGGATTGTCTCCGGCATCCGCGGCTTCATCCATCACCTGATCGATGTCGTCTTCCGAGACAGTCTCATCGCCATTGTAGGTGTCGTCGAATTCCTCGACGTCCTCCTGCGACACGAACTGGTTCCGCTCGTCGACCGACATTAGGCCGTAGCTTCGGCGGCCGGTTGCTCTGTGGGCTCGGCGCTGGTAGCGGCAATCACGCCTGCTCGCTTAAGCAGGCCCTCGACCGTCTCGGACGGCTTGGCTCCCACGCTCATCCAATACTTGACTCGCTCCGCATCGACCTTAACGGTGGCTGGCTCGGTCAGCGGGTCGTAGTGACCCAGGATCTCAATGAAGCGGCCATCGCGCGGAGAGCTATGCTCGGTGGCAACGATGCGGTAGAACGGACGCTTCTTCGCACCCATACGGCGAAGACGAAGCTTAATCACAGTAACTGACTCCCTGGCGGAGAATGCTCAGGCATCATGCCCAATCAATCATCTCGTTGATTCATACCGGTGCATCTGGACGAGGTTTCTCAATGCGAGCCGGACCTCCAACATGCGACACAACGAATGCCCGGGGTTGAGAGGCAAGCTGCACTGTTGCTCACCAAGGCTACGATCGATAGCCCCCGGTCGTATGTGACCGACGATCTCAACACCGCCCGAAGTAGGGAAGCCCATACCGGGACGCATGCCAGAAGAGACCGCCACAGGCGGCCTTGAAGCCAAAATGTAGCATAACCTGATGCAACAGGTCAAAGCTTCAGATTCTAATACAGGGATGTGTGTACGCCGCGGAGAATAGTCAGGAGCGGGACGACTTGCCAGTCACCACAGGGGAGTGGGCCTTCTTGTCCTTGCAGCAGACAGCTACAACAGTCCTGGTGAGGTCTTGTGAGAAGCCGAGCTGACGAGCACGCGTAATCAACTCGTCCGAATCCTTGCGGTCGATGAGCGCCTCGGCGATCAACTGCGTAGGTCGGAAGACACGCGCTGCGGGGCGCGTTGATACGCTATTCATGTGTCCTGTTCCCTTCAGATTACGAGGAGTAAATACAATGCGCGATACAGGTGTGGTGCCCCTGATCGTACATGCGGTTTCGTACGATTGTCTTTACGAAACCGACTTGGTCTTGCATCTATCCTATCAATATAAACGTCATAAGGCAATCCCTGC
>DASYWM010000006.1:0-28763 GCA_035936075.1 Thermomicrobiales bacterium | reverse complement strand
GATTGTCCAGCGCGACCTCTCGACATTTGTGAACGAGTACGCCGTTGAGGGTACCGCCCAGCTGGCGATTTCCTGGTGGGCCGGTTACAGCGACCCGTACCTGATCCTGCTTGAAAACGGGTCGTCCGACTTTGCTCCTGTTCTTGGAATCACTGACCCAACCGTGGACGAACTGATTGCCAAGGCGGCCTCAACCGTCGATCCGGAGGAGCGCCTGGAGGTGCTTTATCAGCTGGAGGACGCGATCGCGACAATTGCCGGATTCCAGCCGCTCGTCACGCGCGACAATTTCATCTCCTACCGTAAGGACCTGGTGAGTAACCTCACCTTTGCGGAAGGCGAGGGCTTCGGGCTTCCATTGTGGCACCGCCTCGATGACGTGACGGTGTCTCAGTAACTGAAGGTTGATCAGCTTGCTGAGCTTTTTACGTGGCTGGGGACGTCGGATGCGTCCCCAGTCACACCTTAACGCGTAAGAGCCCGGCTGGGCTCCGCTCAACAATTGGTCGTTCGTATCCAGCCAATGTCGAGCGGCGGGTACACACCGCTGAGCCAGGAAACGATGTCACGATATATTGCCAAACGGACCGTCATGGCCTTGATCACGATTTTCGGCGTGGCAACCATTGTCTTCGTGGCCATGCGCCTTGTGCCGGGTGGCTTTGCGGCGGCACTCCTTGGTCCCAACGCTGTTCAGCAGCCTGAGGTGGTTGCCGCAATCGAAGAGAAATATGGCCTGGACCAGCCAGTCTTCGTGCAATATACGCTCTGGCTGGGCAATGCTCTTAGAGGGGATCTCGGCGAGTCATTACGCACGCATTCATCGGTTACTTCGGAAATCGTCCGGAGATCCCTCATCACAATCGAGCTGACGTTACTGGCGACCCTGATGTCGCTTGTCATCGGCATCCCGGCGGGCGTCATCGCCGCAATCCGGCGGAACTCGGTCGCGGATATCACAACAAGGACCGTATCGCTCGTAGGACTGTCCATCCCGGATTTCGTTCTCGGTACGATCTTGATCTATGTTGTCTCCACCCGCCACATTGGTTTACCTATCTCTGGCTACATATCGCCGAGTGACGGCATCATTGACCACCTTCGATCGATGGTCCTGCCCACATTCACCCTGGGCCTCATTACTACATCCGTCGTGATGCGTGTCATTCGCTCCAGCGTGGTAGAGGTTCTCGGCGAGCCCTACGTGATTACCGCCCGGGCGAAGGGCCTGCATCCACGCGATGTCGCGTTGCATCATGTGGTGCGGGCCGCACTCATTCCAACGGTGACCATCGTAGGCATCAACATGGGTTATCTCCTCGGCGGTGCTGTCATCGTCGAGGAGCTCTTTTCATTGCCCGGTCTGGGCCGGTATGCGCTCACTGGAATTCTCAATCGTGACTATCCGGTAGCTCAGGGCACAGTGATCGTTGGAGCGCTCATGTTCGTTCTGGCGAACCTCGCAGCGGACATTGCATATGCCTACCTCGATCCACGCATCAAGTACTAGCAGGTACCGATTTTTCGCTGTGAGACAGCATGTGGAGGAAACGGCTCGATGGCCACAGGCGACAGCGTGAGGACGCGCAAACCGGTGCCGGTGGCGTCGACTGAAACAGTACCGACGGCCACTCCCTCGCGGAGACTGGCGTCGGATGATGAACCCCTTGCCCTTATGGGGACGCGACAGCGGCGCCACCGCTCGTCGATACGCCGCTTCATATCGACGAGTCCGCTCGGGACTCTGACGACGTTCATCCTCGTCGCCGCGATTGTCATCGCGATCCTGGGGCCATTTATTGGAACTGGTGATCCTGAGGAGATTAGCCCGATTGCAATGTTCGCATCTCCCTCCGGGGACTTCCCGATGGGAGGCGACTATCTGGGACGAAGCGTGCTGGCGCGACTCGTCTACGGCCTCCGCATATCGCTTGCACTTGCAGCCGCATCGGCGCTGCTCGCTGCCTCCGTAGGAACCCTGCTTGGACTCGTCTCCGGATATTTCGGGGGAGTTCTGGATGAGCTCGTCATGCGCTTCACCGATATTCTCTTTGCCTTTCCAACGATCCTTCTCGGCCTCCTGGTGGCGATGGTCCTGAACCCCGGTGTTAAGAGCGTCATCTTCACCATCGTCATTGCCACCATCCCGGTCTTCGCTCGGGTCGCACGTGGTCCGACACTAAGTGTTCGAGAGGCGGAGTACACAATTGCCGCCCGCGTTATCGGAGCAACACCTCCGCGAATCCTGTTCCGGTACGTGCTCCCGAATGTCTCTACGCCCCTCCTGGTTCAGCTCGCCTTCACGCTCTCCGGGGCGTTGATCGCTGAAGGGGCGCTCAGTTTCCTGGGGCTTGGTGTGCAGCCGCCGATGCCGTCGCTCGGCTCCTTGCTGCGCGATGGAAAGACGTACATGGAGATCGCCCCTTGGACGATGCTGTTCCCGGGGGTGACGTTGGCTGTGGCGATCCTGGCCATCAACCTGTTGGGCGATGAGCTCCAGTCGTTTACCGACCCCCGATTGCGTAACAAGTAGGTTGTGCTACGCCATAGGTGGTGCTACGTCCTCCGCCAGGAGAGAGTGCTCACTCATCGAGATGAATCCAGCCCCGACGACACCTCCATGGGCGTCACCGCTTATAGATTTTGGGATCCTTCGCGACTGAAAAACATCTCTTCCGATGTACTGCTTCAACCGTCAACACAGGAACCCGGATTCATATCGATTATCGCTATCTGGCGAAGGGAGTAAGGGGAGATTATGCGGATCGTGACCGGTGGCATGGCGCAAGAGACGAATACCTTTCAGCGTGTGGCCACGACGATGGACGACTTCTGCCGACCGGGATTTGGCTTCTTCGCCCGCGGTCAGGACATCCTCGGGCTTGAGGGAACCGGAACCGTCTACGGTGGCGTCATCTCCGAGGCAAAGGCGAGCGGCGTTGACCTGGTTCCGACCGTTTATGCCGAGTGCATGCCTGGCGGGAGGGTCAGTCGCCACGCCTTTGATACGGTGCGCGACGAGATACTGGATGGAATCCGGGCAGCCCTGCCAGTTGACGGCGTCCTGCTCGTCCTCCATGGAGCCATGGCGCTCGAGGATGTAGACGATGCGGAAGGACCGCTGATCGAATCGGTACGTGACCTCGTGGGAGCGGATGTGCCCATCGTCGCGCCGCTTGACCTCCACACCAATCTCTCTGATTCCATGGTGGAGAGTGCAGACGCACTGGTAGGGTACAAGGAGTACCCGCATACGGATATGCCAGAGACTGGTGCACAGGCACTGCGTCTCCTTGTCAACATCATCCGGGACGGCACACGGTCGACGATGAAACATACGCGTCTGCCTCTTATCGTCCCCAACCAGTCCATGGTAACGACATGGCAGTCACCCCTGAAGTCGGCGATTGACCGCGCCCGCGAGATAGAGATGCAACCGGGCGTCCTTGCCGCCACAGTCCTCGGCGGTTTTCCGTTCGCTGATGTGCCATTCGCGGGAGTGGCGACCATCGTCGTCACCGATAATGATCCCGCTTTAGCGCGCGCATATGCTTATGAGTTGGCAGACATCTGCTGGGATCGCCGCTCCGACTTCACCGTCAATCCTACGCCGGTCTCCGAGGCGATCGCCGAGGCCATGGAGGCAGCACCTGGCAGTGTCTATGTACTGGCAGATGTTGCCGACTCCGGGGCGAGCGGTACCGCGAGCGATGGAACGGTCGTCCTCAAGGGTTTGCTCGATGCCGGGGCCCGTTCCGCCGCGGTCGCCCAGATCATGGACGCTGAGGCAGTGGCCGCCTGTATCGATGCGGGAGTAGGAAGTGACGTTGCGCTCACTATCGGTGGTCGTCAGGACGGCCTGCATGGTCCCCCGGTCGAGGTAAGAGGGAAGGTGCGGTTGATCCACGAAGGGTCATTCATGTTGGCAGGTCCGATGGATGCGGGAACGCCTGCGAGCAGGGGTCGGACCGTGGTGCTCGAGATTGGTGGGCATGATGGTATCGAGGTTCAACTGACTGAGCTGCGGGGCCACCCATCCGACCTGAATCATTTCCGGGCCTTCGGGATTGAGCCAACCCAGCGGCGCATCCTCGTCCTCAAGAGTGCTGCCCATTTTCGTGCGGCCTTCGAGCCGATCGCGACGAAGGTGATCGAGGTCGACGCGCCGGGCATCAGTAGCCCAAAGCTGACAAATTTCGACTATCAACGGCTTCGTCGCCCCATCTATCCACTGGACCCTGATACCGTCTGGTCACGGTCTTGAGACGGTCGCCGGTGAACAGATAGCCTGATTGTCTGCCCCTTTTACTTGAGGTGGCAGCTAAACGGCACGCCGGTGCCGATTCGTCACCTGCTTTTCGACTCTAATAACATTCTGTTGGAGAGGCGTGGCAGCAGAACAGCCCCCGACCCCTCGGTCCGGGGCTGTTCTTTTTCAGTAATGGGGAGTGGCTGCAGTGGAGGCTCGTGCAACGAGTCTCGCCGTGCTCGCGCTACCCAAGTGTCGACTAGTCCAGATAGCCTCGCAGGGGTTGGCTGGAGTCCGGGTGGCGGAGCTTGCGCAATGCCTTTGCTTCGATCTGGCGAATCCGCTCTCGCGTGATACCGAAGTCGCGCCCGACTTCCTCGAGCGTGCGGAAGCGCCCATCCTCAAGGCCATAACGCAGCACGACGATGCGGCGCTCACGCTCCGAGAGCCGGTCAAGGGCGCTACCAATTTGGGCCTTTAGGAGTTGCTGCGAGGCAAGCTCCAGCGGCGCCGGCATGGTGTCGTCCTCAATAAAGTCGCCAAGGAAGGCATCGCCGTCGCTTCCGACTGGTGCTTCAAGCGAGACGGGATGTCGCGAGACGTCGAATACCTGCCGGACCTTGTCGTCCGTGATACTCATTGCCCTCGCGATCTCCTCCTGTGTTGGTTCCCGCTCGAAGATCTGCTGCAAGCGGTGAGATGTCTTTTTCACCCGGTTGATCGTCTCACCGACATGTACCGGAAGACGGATCGTGCGACTCTGGTCGGAGATGGCCCGGGTAATTGCCTGACGAATCCACCAGGTTGCGTAGGTACTGAACTTGAAGCCGCGATGGTAATCGAATTTGTCGGTGGCCTTCATCAGGCCGATATTGCCTTCCTGGATCAGATCAAGGAAGGAGAGCCCACGACCGACGTATTTCTTCGCCACCGAGACGACGAGGCGGAGATTCGCCTGGATGAGATGGGCACGTGCCGCATCTCCATCTTTCCTGTCCAATTCAAGATCAGTGCGGTCTTCCTCGTTAAGGCCGCGCTCCTGGAGACGCGCTTCGGCGGCTTTGCCTCGTTCCATGCGGGTGGCGAGCCAGACTTCTTCTTCCATGCTGAGCAGGCTGGTTTCGCCGATCTCTTGCAGATAGAGGCGTACAGAATCGCCAACTCCGCCAGCAAGGGGATCTTCGGTACCGGCTCTCGCATCGGTTTTGGAGCGGACAACACGGGCGGTCTTCTGAGGCTTGGGGTGCCGGTCCAGTACATCGATGCCTTCAGCAACCAGTGCGGAATAAAATTCTTCCAGTGGTTCCGATTGCTCATCGGCATTCGGGAAGGCCGCGATGATCTCCTCGGAAAGCAGGTATCCCTGATCTTTCCCCTTGGTTATAAGGCTCGTATCCATTGAAGCGTTGCCACCTCTCGGGCGAGCGCAGCACTCTCGGAGTCACCGTTGACCTGCAGGGCGTTGCGCGCTTGGTTTTCAGAATCCGGTGGTGCTACGGCGAAAGCCATCCCAAACGTGGGCCACCGTACCGTTGTGTTCGTTCGTTACATACGCGCCGCAAAACAAAACCCAACGCGCGAGGCGTCGGGTCAGCCAATCTGCGGTTCGAATGACGGAACGGTCGAACGACTCATATTCCTCCCCGCTTCACGAGATTCACCAATGCTTATGAGAGCATAGTCTAGTAGGTGATCCCTCCGGGTTTCAAGGCATCTGCATACAGAATATCCTCGGTACCAAGCGGTTTGGCGAGTTCATTGGGTCTTTCGGCGAGCAATGAGCGCGGCCATGGAACCGGCACCTATGCCGTTATCGATATTGACCACCGCCATCCCGGGTGCGCACGACTGGAGCATTGCGAGCAAGGCTCCCTCCCCATTTCCGCCCGCGCCATACCCAACGCTCACCGGAAGTCCGACGACCGGGACATCGACAAGACCGGTGACAACACTCGGCAACGCTCCGTCCATGCCCGCGGCGACCACGATGGCATCGATACCCGAGGCCACTGCACTCCGCAGTGGCTGGACAAGCCTGTGCAGCCCCGCAACCCCCACATCGTGGATCTCGATAACCTCACATCCCATCATCCGCGCGGTGAGGGTCGCCTCCCGGGCGACCGATCGGTCAGAGGTGCCGGCCGCAATGACGGCAATACGGCCGTAAATCTGCGGGTCTTGCATGCCAGGCTGGGCCATGATCGCCATGCGCGCTTCGGTGTCGATGTCCAGCGTGAATCCGGGCTCTGAAAAAGACCCGAGATGATCCAGCTGCTCTGAGGTCAGGCGACTGGCAAGAGCTCGACCGTTTGATTGCGCGAGACTCCTGAGTGCGACCAGTACCTCGTCGACCGTCTTTCGCTCGGCGAAGACAATCTCCGGCACGCCCGTGCGCGCGGCTCGGGACGGATCGACCCGAAGGTAGGGACTCACCGGTTCGGGTGCAGTGCCGTTCAGGGCGGCAAGAAGATCAGCAAAGGGATCGGTCACGATGTTGCTTCCTCTGTAAGGGCCTTGGCCTCCGCCATTGCAGACGCGATCAAACGGTCGACATCCGGTGACTCGACTGATGCATCCCTGATCAACGAGGCAAGGAACTCCACATTTCCATTCGGGCCACGCAACGGTGAGGCGATGAGGCCGAGAATGCTGAGGTTGTTTTTCCCTGCATGGCCGATCGCATTGCGAAGCACCATCTCGTGAACAGCGGGGTCGCGCACCACTCCACGTTTGCCGACGTTTTCCTTGCCGGCCTCGAACTGCGGCTTGATCAATGGCACGCAGATACCCTCGGGCTCCAGAATGCGGGCAGCGACGGGGAGCATCAGGGAGAGGGAGATGAACGAAACGTCGATGACGACGATGTCGACAGGCTCCGGCAATTCGGTGAGATAGCGGGCGTTGGTGCGCTCCATGGAGATGACGCGGGGGTCGGTGCGGATGCGCTCATCAAGAATGCCATAGCCAACATCGACGGCATAGACTTTTGAGGCACCGCGCTGAAGCAAACAGTCGGTAAATCCGCCTGTGCTCGAGCCCAGATCAGCAGCGGTCATGCCGTTGACGTCCATGCCAAAAACACCTAGGGCGTGGTCGAGCTTCTCACCACCCCGGCTGACAAAGCGTGGCTTCGCCCGGAGCGTCAACGTGTCTGCCGGTCCCACGTTGTGACCGGCCCTCATCTCCTTTTGCCCATTGACGAGTACGTCACCTGCCATGATGAGTGCCTTGGCGCGGGAGCGGGTGTCGGCGAGCTCGCGCTCCACCATGGCATGATCGAGCCGCTGCGTCTTTATCATTCGCGGTTTCCATGGCGCAGGGAACGAACCTCGTAGGATGCGGTCTGGGAGTGGCAGATTGCAATCGCAAGGGCATCGGCCGCATCGTCCGGTTGCGGGACATTTCTCAGGTGCAGGATCATCCGAACCATCTCCTGCATCTGGTTTTTGTCCGCCTTGCCATAGCCGGCGATGGCATGCTTGATCTCGGAGGGACTGTATTCGCTGACGGTAATGCCGGACTGGGCTGCAGCCAGCAAGACCACACCACGCGCCTGGCCGACGGCGATGGCGGTGGTCACATTCCGGGCGAAAAAGAGCTTTTCGATGGCGAGCATCTGCGGCTCAAACTCCTGGATTAGCTCCCGGACGCTTTCGTAGAGGGTCACGAGACGCCCCGGCATGTCCTGGTCGGGCCAAGTCTCGATGACTCCGGCGTCTATCAGGCTGGGGGTGATGCCGCCCCGGATTAACCCATATCCCAGGCGAGCAGTGCCGGGATCAATGCCGAGTGTGATCGGTTCCGATCGGGAACCGGACGTGACGGACATCGATCACCGGCCTCTCGTGGATGCGGGGCTAGCTGACCTGAGCCAGGACCTCGTCGGAGATGTCCAGGTTGGTATAGACGGTCTGGACGTCGTCCAGATCCTCGAGTTTCTCGACAAGCCGGATTGCCTTGACAGCCGAGTCTTCGTCTGGCTGGAGCATGGTCTTCGGTTTCATTGTGAGTTCCACGGCCTGGGGTTCGTAGCCTGCTTCGGTGAACTGCTCGGCAATTTTGTGAAGCTCGGCCGGGTCAGTGTAAATCTCGATCGCCGTGTCTTCCACCTGCACATCGGTGGCACCCGCGTCGATCGCAACAAGCTGGATCTCGTCCGGGTCATGGCCGTCCACCGGAATGGTGATTAGACCAGCCTGGTCGAACATCCAGCTCACGCTGCCGTTCTCACCCAGAGACCCGCCACTGCGGGTGAGGGCAGCGCGAACCTCTCCGACGGTGCGATTTCTGTTGTCCGTCATGGTGAGGATCATGAGTGCGATGCCGCCTGGGCCGTAGCCCTCGTAATAGATCTCATCGTACTGCGAACCGCCATCGGCGCCTGCGGCGCGGGCGATTGCACGGTCGATGTTGTCCTTCGGCATGTTCTCGCCACGGGCCTTCTGAATCGCGAGGCGCAGGCGAGAGTTGGCTTCAGGGTCAGGAAGTCCGGTCCGTGCAGCAACGGTGATTTCGCGCGCCAGTTTGGTGAACAGTTGGCCCCGCTTGGCGTCTGCTGCACCCTTGGCGCGCTTGATTGTGGACCATTTGGAATGTCCGGACATGCGGTATGTACTCCAGGAATCGTTGAAAAACGCAATGCTCGATAACTTGGGAAGTATAGCACCGGGGTCAGGGCTGCCTGGACATGACTGACGGAGAATGGCTTCCGGCAGAAGACTGTGGGGAGAATCGATCCGCTCGCTCTGGAAAGACCGTCTATGGTGCCGTGTCGTTGTGACGCAGGCGAGCGAGCATCTCGTCGGCGGCTTGGTGCGGGGTAACCTCACGCGCGGCCACGCGCTCGACGAGCCGCTGCATGCCGCCGTCTCCAGACACCGGACGCCTGATCTCCTGGAGCAGGGCATCCTGTACCCGGAAGGTGATTTCCGTGTTGATCATCGTCTGGACCCGGGATTCCATCTCCCCGGTTTCCTGGAGCCAGGACCGGTGGGCGGCGATGGCGTTCATCAACGAGTCGATACCCTCGCGACGGGCCGCGCTCGTCTTTATCACAGGCGTGTCCCAACGTGAGAGCTCACTGCCCGCAGCCATTCCCAGCTGGCGGAGGTTTCGCAGATCACGGGCTAGATCGCTCGATTCCGGTCGGTCGCCCTTCGTCACGACGAGCACATCGCCGATTTCAAGCGCACCAGCTTTCAGCGTCTGGACACCATCACCGGTCCCCGGGACCTGAACGAGAAGCGTCGTCATCGCAAGGGACGCGATGGTGACCTCGTCCTGGCCTGTGCCGACTGTCTCAATGATGATCTGGTCAAACCCGGCAGCATCGAAGGCGTGGGCGACGGCCAGTGCATTCCTTGCAAGACCACCTCCGAAGCGGCGAGATGCCATGCTGCGAATAAAGACGCCGACGTCCGCATGCCATTCCTGCATGCGGATTCGGTCACCGAGAGCCGCGCCACCGGTGAGAGGGCTGCTGGGATCTATTGCGATTACCGCGACGCTTTTGGGCATTTCGCGGTAGGCTCGAATCATCTCGTTGACGAGGGTTGACTTGCCGCCGCCTGGAGGACCGGTGATGCCGATCAGATGCGCGCTTCCCGTGTGGGGGAAGAGCTTTTCCATAGCTTGCTCGCCAAGCGGATCGTCGTTTTCGATGGAGGTCAGGAGACGCGCCAATGCGCGCCGGTCCCCTGCCAGCACACGTTCCGAAAGGCTGGCCCGGTGTGGAGTCCCCGTCACTAGGGCAGGTCCACGCGATCAGGTGCGTGCTCGCGTATGTACGCGACAGCGTCCTGGAGGGGAGTACCAGGACCGAAAATCTTCGCCACGCCCAGTTCATTGAGTGTCGGAATGTCTTCATCCGGGATCGTTCCGCCTGCCACGACGAGCACATCCTCGCGGCCAACGTCCCGCAATGCGTCCATGATAGGTGAAAAAAGTGACATATGAGCACCGGAGAGGATGCTCAGGCCGACGACATCAACGTCTTCCTGGAGAGCGGCATTTGCAATCATCTGCGGCGTTTGGAAGAGACCAGTGTAAATTACCTCGAAACCAGCATCCCGAAATGCGCGTGCCATAACTTTGGCACCGCGGTCATGTCCATCCAGGCCGGGTTTTGCAACCAGCACGCGAATCGGACGGCTCCGCCCTGACGCTGCCATGAGTTCCTGACCGGTACCCATCTCGCGCTACCTCACGCCTGATACTGGTAAAAACCGCTGCCTGATTTCCTGCCAAGCTGGCCACCGGCGACCATCTGCCGCAGCAGTGGCGCCGGACGGTACTTGTCATCGCCGAATTCGTGATGCAGCGCCTCCATGATGCTGAGACAGACATCGAGACCGATGAGGTCGGCCAGCGCCAGCGGCCCCATCGGGTGGCCCGCACCCAGCTGCATAATCTGGTCGATATCGTCGCAGGATGCTACGCCCTCGTTGAGCGTGAAGATCGCCTCATTGATCATCGGAATCATCAGGCGGTTCGCAACAAACCCCGGCGAGTCACCTACTACAACCGGCGTCTTGCCCATCTGCATCGCCGTTGCAATCGCGACCGCGATCGTATCCTCTGAGGTCGCGCGTCCGGCCACGATCTCAACCAGTTTCATTCTTGTAGCGGGATTGAAGAAGTGCATCCCAACAACCCGTTGAGGGTTCGGGACACAGTGCGCCAGCTCGGTGATGGAGAGGGACGAGGTGTTGCTGGCAATGATCGTTTCAGGATCGACGGATTCCGAGATCTGCTTGAAGACACCGGCCTTGATCTCGCGATCCTCCGTAACCGCCTCGATCACGAGCTCGCAGGGATCCAGCCGCTCGAGTGTGGTAGCGCCTTCGATGCGAGAGAGGACCTCGTCGCGATTCTCGGACGAGAGTCGCTCCCTCTCGACCAGGCTGTCGACGTCGGAGGTGATGCGGGCGAGACCGCGATCCAGCATCTCTTCCTCCGTGTCGATCAGCACAACGTTGTAGCCGGACTGGGCCGCTACCTGCGCGATGCCACTTCCCATGGTGCCGGCGCCAACGACGCCAAGGATAGCCGTTGCTTCCTGTTCCTGTTCGGGGGTCACTGCGGGGTGCTCCTTGCTGCGTCGGCCTGTTTGTCCACGCCGGAATTATAGGGGACTGCTGCTCCCGTTCGTCACGTTCATCGTCGCGAGCATACCGTGTCGCATCCAGTGCTCGACCGCGTCCGCTGCCTGCTCGATGATCTCCGGAAGGTGCTGTTGCTCTTCCGGAGAGAAGCGCGATAGCACATGACTGATCGTATGATTTCCACCTCGCCCGATGCCGATGCGCAGCCGCGGGATCTCCTGGCTGCCCAGCTCGTGAAAGATCGACTTCAGGCCGTTGTGTCCACCGGCGCTGCCCTTCGGGCGAATGCGGATCTGACCGAAAGGGAGGTCGAGATCGTCAACGACGATGAGCACATCCTCCAGCGGAGCCTTGTACCAACGGACGATCTCCCGGACCGAGATCCCGCTGTCGTTCATATAGGTCTGTGGCATCGCCAGAACGAGGCGGGAATTGTCAGGGCGCGTTTCCGTGATCTCCGCCCTCATGCGTTGCTTCGAGGCGGGCGCGCTCGTTCGTTTGGCTAACTCATCCACGACGAGAAAACCGAGATTGTGCCTGGTTCCGGCATATTTCCTGCCGGGGTTCCCCAGCCCAATGACCACCTTCGTGTGGTCTCGATCAAACATCGGTGTCTTGTCCTCGTCTGCTAGGTCTGCAGAGTCGGCTGCTGTCAGCCACGCACGAGTCCTGGCGGGAATCGACCTGAAACGCGAGATCATGGACGAGCCTTCGTGTTGCAGATATCGCTTATCCTGCCGGATACTCTATAGGTAGCAATTGTGCCACGTTCCCGGGCTCGCTTTTCTTGTCGCTCTCGAACCGTCCCGGGCGAATCGGAAACATGTGATATGTAGGTAAGGAGTTCCACTGTGTTTGGTGTTGGACCGCAGGAGATGCTCCTTATTGGCCTTGCCGCGCTCCTGATCTTCGGGCCAGGAAAGCTGCCCGAAGTGATGGGTCAGGCCGGAAAGCTCTACAAGGACTTCCGAAATATGACCTCAGAGCTCACGGGTGAGTTCGAGAAGACCGTGGCGGAAGCCAGGGAAATGGGAAACCAGCTCACCGGTGATCTCGGGCCAATGCAAAAGCAGGTCGATTCCGTCACCAGGAGCGTCCAGCGGGATCTCGGCAAGGGTACCAAGGGCACAGCGACGTCGAAGAAGTCGGCTGGCACCACGAGCTCATCGAGCGCTTCAGCAAAGAAATCCGGAACCACCGGCTCACGCTCGAGCGGCACGAAGACGACCTCCAGCAAGAGCACCTCATCGTCGCGAACGACACCGTCAAAGACGGAGACCAAGGCCGACGCGAAAACATCCGAGACGATTAAAAAGACAGCCGTCGCGCCTGTCGCTACCAAGGAAGATCCGTATTCGGATATCTCTGTATTTGCCCCATCGGAGCCAGAGCGTACACGCCGGGCCCGTCGCGCTACACCGTCAGTAATCAGTGACCGTACACCTCGGCAAATCGCTGCTTCCACTGCTGCTGATGTTGTTGAGAGCGCCGGGTCTGCGGGCCCTGCTCCTGTCGATGACGCCATAGCGCGGGCCCGTCAGCGTCGACGTGCCGCCGGCTATGCGCAGCGCAGCGCCTGAGGGAGCATGATCGATTCCGTAAACAGACCTGTATCTCCTGGGCTGCGCGGCCAGAGCAGCGTTTTTAGCGGGCGGTTTTCGTTCGAGCTTCTGAGAGAGGATCGAGAAACGCTCGCCCGCCGCGGGCGGCTCACAACTACGCGGGGTACCGTCGAAACTCCCGTCTTTATGCCGGTCGGCACCCAGGGCACCGTGAAGACGCTTCATCCCGCCGAGGTGCGAGAAACCGGTGCGCAGATCATCCTCGCCAATACCTATCACCTCATGCTCCGGCCCGGTCTGGAGATCATTGAGGAGGCTGGAGGTCTCCATACTTTTATGCGGTGGAACCGTCCCATCCTGACGGATAGCGGGGGCTTCCAGATCTTCAGCCTTGCCAACAATGCCAGGGTGACGGAGGAGGGGGTGCGGTTCGCCTCCCACATCGATGGCTCGAAATGGGAGATGACGCCGGAACGTGTGGTCGAACTGCAGATGGGCTTCGGCTCCGACATCATGATGCAGCTTGATCACCTGATCGGCCTGCCCGCCGAGCATACGGCGATTGCCGCGGCTACTGAGCGATCAGCCCGCTGGCTGGAACGCGCGATTACGCACTACACGGACAGGAACGGGTCCGCCTCTCGCTCGGTGCTCTTCGGCATCCAGCAGGGGGGAATGGAAGCCGACCTGCGACGCGAGAGCGCTCGCCGCCTGGCGTCAATGGATGTCGCGGGCTGTGCGGTCGGAGGTCTCAGCGTCGGTGAACCGAAACCGGTGATGGCGGAGATGCTGGAGGTCAGCACGCCCGAGTTGCCGCGGGACAAGCCGCGCTACCTGATGGGTGTAGGGTCACCGGAAGACCTCTGGAACGGAGTCGCACGAGGGATCGATATGTTCGATTGCGTGTTGCCGACCCGAGCTGCCCGAAACGGTGCGCTGTTTACTCCTGACGGCCGGATTTCGATCCGTAACGCATCCTGGAAGCATATTCACGAGCCGGTGGATCAAACGTGTGATTGTGTTGCCTGCACGGAGTTCACCGCGGCATACCTGCATCACCTCTTTCGCGCCGATGAAGTGCTGGGGCTACGGCTTGCGAGCGTCCATAATCTTCGCTTTCTCGCCCGGCAGATGGACGAGATCCGTGCCGCGATATCCGCGGGGACGTTCGCCAAGGTGCATGGCGCGTTCGCCGATCGCTACCGCCCCGTGGCGAATCCCTCACCGGTAGGCGTCACCCGCCCGAAGAAGGAGCAACGCTGATGCCCGAACGACCTCGTTGGAGGGAATATCAGCCTCCGGTGCTCGAGGAGCGCGAAGGGGAGGGGTGGTATGTTCCCGAATTCGATCCCGAGCGCGAAGGTGGAGTGGCGGTCGGCACCGACATTATCGAGATCGCCCGCATTCAACGCTCGTTGAATGATTTTGGCGATCGGTTCCTGAAGCGCGTGTATACCGAGCGCGAGCGTGAATGGTATGGGACCCGCGTCAACGAGTTGGCCGCGCGATTTGCCGCAAAGGAAGCGACGTCCAAGGCGCTCGGCACGGGAATTATCGGCATCCGCTGGCGCGAGATGGAAGTGCTACCCAACCGACGCGGCAAACCCGTGCTTGTCCTGCACGGGCGAGCGGCAGAACGCGCTCGCCAGCTCGGTCTGACCAGCTTCAGCGTATCGCTGACGCACTCCCGGACCGATGCCATGGCATTCGTGGTGGGGACCGGCGAGGGTTCGGGGCTGCCGAGTGGTGCCGTTCTGGACCACGTCGCTGAAAACTCATAGACACACATAGCTGGAGCAGACGAATGGCAACCGAGGGCCCCATACCGAAACCTGAGCTGGGACACAACGCGTCGTGGGCGGACGATACGTTTGCCCGACGGGTACGTCCAGGACGGAAGATTGGCACCCACAAATGGGAAGTGGGCGGTGTGATTGTGATAGCCGGTTCGCCCTCCTTCATTGGCGCCGCCTATCTGGCGAGCAGGGCGGCGGGTCGGGCCGGTGCCGGTATTGTCTACCTCGCCTCCGGGCGGAGTGTGGGCGTCGCTCTCGCCGGGGCCATGCCAGAGGTCGCACACATCGTGCTGCCGGAGACAGATGCTCCTGGCTCGGCAAGGCGCGCAGTCGAACGCCTTGAGCCGCACCTAAAGAAGGCGAAGTCCGTGGTGATCGGTCCGGGTCTTGGGGACGATGAGTTGACCGACCATCTGCTCAGCGCACTCTTCGGGTTCGGCGGGAAAAACGCCCAGATCGGAAGTAACATCGGCTTCGGCGGCCCAGGCCTCGTCACCACCAATGCCCGTGACGTGGCGAATTCGCCCATCTTCGGTCATGAGCACATCAAGCTGGTGATCGATGCCGATGCGCTTACATGGCTGTCGAAGCAGGAGGAGTGGTGGACCCATATGCCACAGGGGCGGGCGGTGTTGACGCCACATCCGGGAGAGATGGCCCGCCTGACAGGACTATCCACTGAAGAGATCGTTGCTGACCCCTCGCACGTTGCACGCGAGTATGCGGAGAAATGGGGACAAGCCGTCCTAATGAAATCAGCGTATTCCGCCGCCTCGGATGGGAAGGCGACTTTTGTCGCTGAGGATGCGCCGACCTCTCTGGCGACAGCCGGCACAGGTGATGTGCTCTCTGGAACTGTTGGTGCGTTGCTGGCGCAGGGATTGACACCGCTGGATGCCGCAGGTTTGGCGCTTTTTGCGGGAGCGAAGGCGGCCCGAGCCCTGGAGTACCGATTCGGCGACCTCGGCGTCATCGCCACCGATATGCCTGATCAGATAGCGGGTGTCCTCGGGAAACTCGGCACGGGCAATGAATCACGCTGACGGCGTTCGACCGGTAATCCGACACAGCAGCGAAGGCGAGGAGCGCGTTACGCGCTATACCACTTCATGCATCGATAGGGAGAGCACATTGGATAAGGATCATGTGGTGTCACGGCAGAACGACGCATCGGAGCCTGTTGTTGCCGAGATCATGCGCAAGGATGTGCCCGCCGTGGCGCCGGAGGAGAGTGTGGCCCGGGTCGCAAAGCTGATGGTCGACTACGATGTTGCCGGGGTGGCGGTGATCGATAATGACGAAATCATCGGCATCATCACCGAGAGCGATATCGTCGCCCGCGAGGCTGACGTGGACGCGCCCACGCCTGTCCCTTTTCTTGATGCCATCTTTGTCGCTGATGCTGGCCGCCCCTACGAGGATGACATCCGGCGGGCTCTGGCGATCAACGCGGCGATGTTGATGTCATCGCCAGTCGTGAGCATTCGGCACGACGCAACGCTGCATGAGGTTGCCTCCATCATGATCGAGCGGGACGTGCATCCGCTGCCGGTGGTAGACCAGGACAATCGATATGTCGGGATCGTCTCCCGAAAGGATCTGGTACGCGTGATCGCGGAGCTGGAGAATCGCGCGTGATGGGCATTCGGGACATCGTTGAGTCGTGGCAGGGCCGTCCGACCTTTGCTGTCGTGGATCTGGATGCGCTCGCTACGAACATAAAGACACTTCGCGCGCACGTGCGCCCGGAGGCATCGATTCTCGCCGTCGTGAAGGCGAACGGTTATGGCCACGGGGCGGTGCCGGTCGCCGAGACGGTCCTTGAGAACGGGGCGTATGGTGTCGCCGTGGCAACGGTGGACGAGGGGGCCCAGCTAAGGAAGGCTGGGATCTCCGCGCCGATCCTTGCGATGGGACCGATGGGTGCCGCGGAACGAGGTCGGGCTGTCGGATTGGACATGGCCATTGTCATGAGTGATGTGCCGTTTGCCGCTGGTCTTGCTCGCAGCGTGCGGATGCATCAGCGAACCGAGCCGATCAAGGTGCACCTCAAGGTGGATACGGGCATGCGCCGTTTCGGTGTGCCGCCGGAGTCGGTCGTGGAATCGGCGCGGGCCATCATGCAGCACCCGGAGCTCAAGCTAGAAGGATTGATGACTCATCTCGCCTGTGCCGATGAGCTGGACCTCACCTCCGCGCACGAGCAAGTGAACGTCTTTGATCGATGTGTTGGGATGCTGAGTGAGGCTGGCATCGAGATACCTGTTCATCACGTTGCGAACAGCGCGACCACGGTGCAGTTCTCCCAGTATCACAAGAACCTGGTTCGCTCCGGGCTCGCGCTCTATGGTGTCCGTCCAGCCCCGCATATTCCGCTTCCAGGAGGGGAGCGGGCCATGAAGCAGATCCTCACCATCCATGGCATGGTGACGCGGGTAATCCCCTTGGCCCCTGGGGATCGAGTCGGATACGGCGGAGCCTGGGTAGCCAAAGAGAAAAGTCGCGGGGCATTGGTGCCAATTGGGTATGCGGACGGCTATCTCCGTTCACTTTCATCGAAGGGCTGGATGACCGTCAGCGGAGAGCGGGCAAACGTGATCGGCCGTGTCTGCATGGACCAGACGATCCTGCAGATGCCGGACAGTCTTCCAGGGGAAACCCGTCAACCGGTCGTGATCGTGGGAAACGGTACTGATGAGACGCCCGGCGCCCCGACGTTGGAGACGCTTGCTGAGATGGCGGGCACCATTCCGCACGAGCTCATGACGGGTCTCGCGCCACGGTTGCCGAAGCTCTATATCAAGGGCGGGCGACTGTTCGCAGTGGATGACCTGGAGGGATACCGTAGGGTATGAGTCTCACGAACGAGATGACGCATATCGTGCGCGATCACGTCTCACAACCGGTCACGGAGTGACAGGTCTATCATCCCAAGTGCGCTTGAGGTGTTGTGCCGGCCTTGTGTTCTGCCCTTGAGAGTAGGGATCTTTGATCCCGGTCCTCCACGCCAGTACATCTCACGACCGCGTAAGGTGAGTTCGGCGACCTCTGGAAAATCGAAGGAATCGACCAAATCCCAGGCAGCAAAAGGGCCGGCACACTGAAGTGCCAGCCCCTTTGCTCCATCCGCATCCTTTACGGGCACAAAACGCCGTGACCCTTTCCCCTGTCACGACACCCAGGGCCCGATTCGTCTAGATTTGTCCCTCGAACTCCTGGGCGACGCGTTTCAGCTTGTCGATATCCCGGCGAACCACGAAGGTACGTCCACTCATGTCATCGCGTACATAGCTGAGCGTCCGGTCATCCATCCAACGGTAAACTGTCGGGCGAGTCACACCGAGCTGCTGCGCGGCGTTGCCGATGCTCACGAGCTCGTTTGGCTCATAGGCACGGTACTTCGCGAGAGCGAGCATCCGGCCAAGGTCTGTGTCCCAAAATCCGCGGTTCACGGAATAGTCTTCCGCCGCGGCTGGCCAGAAGAGGAGCTGAAGGACGGAATCGATCGCGTCCAGCACTTGCTCCTTGGGTTCACGAATCTGGCCACGTGCCAGACGTGCGAGGCGAAGAAGGTCCTGGCCCAACGGTCCATTGCGAAGCTGATCCAGCGTCAACGGTCGGAATGCCTCAGGCATAAGCTGGGACACCAATCGATGATGATGGCTGTATACAAGCTGCAAGGCGTTGTCCATGACCTCCTGGTAGTCTCGGGGCTCGGACTCCACGATGACTCCTTTCAGGTCCGAATGCTTACTTTCGTAAGCGTCGTCACGGCTCAACAGAGTAGCGCTGTATGTCTTCGGCGATCGGTATGTACGCACCAGACTGTACGGTCGGATTGTACGCCTTGTGCGTTCGGACTGTCAATGGTGTATGTACGTCAACACCGTCTAATCACGTTGAGACCGTGCGGAGGCCAGGCTCGCCCGTCATCGGGGCAGAAAGTGGGCCCGAATCCGCACCTGCTGACAAGCTTCAGGACCGTGGTGATTTGCCACTTATACTGAATGCCATCAAAGTGAGCGAGGGGGCCTTCGCTCTTGCGGCACACCTGTGCTCTCCCGGAATACCGTCCATGGATGTCATTGAGCTGCTTCACAATCGCCTCGCCACTACCGTCATGCTCTTTTTTCTCTTCGTGGGATTGTGGGGGCTTTTTGAATACGCGAGGGGTGGTGCGCTTGGCGGTAATGTCGCTGGGGCGTTGATCATCGGACAGGTCCTGGTCGTGATACAGGTTGGTTTCGGTGTTGTGCTTCTGGCGCTTGGCACTGCCCCCGCGGACTCGACACATTACCTGTATGGTTTAACGGCCGTGGCCATCATGCCGTTCCTGTGGACGTATACCAGGGATCGTGCGCCCAGACAGGGACTCCTGCTCTATAGCCTGGTGGCGCTCTTTATCTTCGGTCTCGCAATCCGCGGCATGACGACAGGCGGAGCTTCCTAACGAGCAACCAAGCGTTCCGCTTGGACAGCATGTGCCCAAAGGCCATTTGGCTCAGGGGGAATCACCTTAGCGGTGAGGGTGTACATGGCGTGTCGAGTGGACTTCTCAATCATCTGGATAGATCGGGGATGGGTGTCGGACGCTCCCCTTGAGCTGTCAGAACAGATCGAATCCCAGTTGCTCTACCTTCTGGGGACGCATGCGGTTGAAGGTCTGCGGTGTCCCGGATCTTTCTCCGGGCGTCCATATCTCACTTGGGGACCGGCGGGGAAGGGCGGTGACGGCGAGGTCAAGTTCACGCTCGGCAAGCAGTGACCGGACCGTCTCCTCCGCGAGATCCGGGCGATTGTTGTGCTCCGAGAGGTGCGCCAGCCAGATCTGCGGGTGGTGTGTCGACCCCCGGAGAGCCTCACCGAGCGCAAGGCCGCAATGGCGATTTGAGAGATGTCCAGTATTGGAGGCGACGCGCCGCTTCAGGTAGGTGGGGTAGGGACCGAGCCGGAGCATCTCTTCGTCGTGATTTGCCTCCAGGATGATCAGGTCGCTCGCGCGGACAAACTCCCTCAATGATTCCTGCCAGGACCCGAGATCGGTCAGCATGGTGACCCGGGAGCCATCTGGAAGTTCGGCCATAAAGCCGCATGGCTCCATCGCGTCATGTGCGACGGGGAGTGACCAAATCGCTACGCCGGCAATCCATACCGGTACATCCTCAATCGCGCGCTGGTGCCGTTCCATCGGGAGCGCGCTTCGACTCGCGGTGCCCCGCGTGGAATAGAACGTGGCTCCCTCATGCATCACTTTCGGCAGCGTTCGTATGTGGTCGCTGTGCTCATGGGTGATGCAGATGGCGCTGATCTCGTTGATAGCTATATTGCGCTTGCGTAGCGATGCTGTGAGGGTACGAATACCGACGCCGCAATCGATGAGCAGCGTGTCGGTACCTGTGGTGATCAGAAAGGCGTTGCCGGAGCTGCCACTGCCGAGGCTCTGCACGGAGATGGCGCGAGGGCGAGGAACGCAGGACGGTGTCGAAGGCTGCATGGAATGGCAAGAATTTCTGTTGATAGGGCCATCAGGGACGAGCGACCGTGCGGTATGCTCACCATGATCGTAGCACGATCCGGTACGTTGATTTTAGGACAGGCGAACTTCGCCAGGAAATGGAATCCAGGTGGTATTTGGAAGACGAGGGCGGGCCGGATCCCCGTCCACTGCAGCAGCGCGCGGTCCAAGACGTCCTCGGTTTGCCCTCTCGGCGTCGACGAGACGCATGATTACGGCGGCGGTGATCGTTCTCGCTCTCATCGTCCTCATGTTCGTGACGGCGCCGTTCTGGATCAACTGGCTCTGGTTCGGCAGTGTCGGATACCGCTCAGTCATTGTCACCAACTACAACGCCCAGGCCCTGTTGTTCCTTGCCGCTGCGGTCATTGCCGGTCTCATCTTCTACGTGAACATGAGGCTCGCGCTCCGGAATACCCGGAGTCCGCAGCTCGCGGAGGAGGGGAGAGTCAGCCGGGCAAGTCGGGGTGTCATCCGCGGCCTCACCGTACTGGGGAGTCTCATCATCGCGCTTGTTGCCGGAGTCCTCGCAACCCAGCGCTGGCAAGACGTGCTCCTTGCCCTGTATGGCGGCTCGTTTGGCATCGAGGATCCCACCTTTGGCCGGGATGCAGGATTCTATGTATTCCTCCTGCCGGTGCTGAGGGCGCTTGAAACAGGGTTGCTCGCTTTGTTGATCGTGACGATCCTCGCGGTTGCACTTGTTTACCTCATCCGCCTGGGCATCCGCTTCCGGTCATGGGGTGATGTGCCGTTCGTGGCACTTCGCCACCTCAGCGGGCTAATCAGCGCGGTGCTGCTGGTTGTTGCCATGCGCTACCTGCTGAACACCTTCGAGCTCGTCTATTCCTCCCGTGGCGTTGTGACCGGACCAGGTTTCACAGATGTAAATATCGTGCGGCCGCTGAACTGGCTCATGGCGCTGGCGTCGGCGCTGGTGGCGATCGGGTTACTTTCGGGCTTTATTCTCCGGAACCCGAAGTGGCTGGCGGGGCTCCTCGGTAGCTGGTTCCTGCTCGCCGTCGTGGTCACGCCGCTGCTGCCAATGGCGGTGCAGCGGGTGCTGGTGGAGCCGAACGAGTTCAGCCGTGAAGAAAACTATATAGAGCGCAACATCGAGATGACGAGGGCTGGATTTGCGCTAAACGATGTGCAGGCCTACGACGTTACGGGGCAGGAGGAGATCGATATCTCCGAGCTCTCGGCTGATGAACCGCCGCTCGATAACGTGCGTATTTGGGACTATCGCGTGGTCGGACCCGTCTTCCAGCAAGTGCAGTCGTTCGTGCCGTCCTACGAGTTTCCAGATGTCGATGTGGACCGCTATGAGATCGACGGTGAGCCCGTGCAGGTGTTGGTCGGCGTTCGCGAACTCAATCTGGACGGCCTTGCCGAGAATCGCCGAACCTGGACCAACACCCATCTCGTTTACACACATGGGTATGGTGTCGTCGTGAGCCCGGTGAGTGAGGTGTCGGGCGACGGTTGGCCGCCCTTCATCGTCAGTGGCATCCCGATGGAAGGTCCCGAGGAGCTCGCACTTGATCGCCCTGAGGTCTACTTTGGGGAAACTGATCTGAGGTGGATCATCCTCTTCACGGACCAGACCGAGACGACGGGACTTGTCGAGGCTGGAGATGCAGAAGTCGAAGGCTTCCAGGGAGAGGTTGCGGGCTCGGTCAGTCTCGGCAACCCTGTCACCCGGGGGTTGGCCGCGTTGACGCTCGGCGACCGCAATGTTTTCCTCAGCAGCCAGTTGACCGGTGACTCCCGGCTGGTTCTGGAGCGAAACATCGTCGAGCGTGCGAAAAAGATCGCACCCTTCCTCGATTACGACCAGGATCCGTATGCTGTTATCGCCGACGGTCGACTGTACTGGGTGATGGACGCCTATACGACGACGTCCCGCTTCCCGCAGGCGACTCGTTTCGATGGCACGAATTACATCCGCAACAGCGTCAAGGTTGTCGTCGACGCGTATGACGGCACAACGATCTTTTACCGGACTGGAATCGAGGACCAAATCGCCGATGCATGGGGCGACGTGTACCCTGATCTCTTCACACCCATCACCGAAGCTCCTGCATCGCTGAGCGCCCATTTCCGGTATCCAGAGCGGCAGTTTGTCGTTCAGTCGGAAGTGTGGAGTGACTATCACATGGACGATGCTCGGACCTGGTACGACGGCGATGACAAGTGGACAGTGGCGGAGGAGACTATCGACGGCGAAATTCAGCAAGTCGAGCCGTTCTTCGTGAGCCAGCCGCTGCCGGGCGAGACCGAATCCGTCTTCGCATTGACCGTACCGTTCACGCCTGGCGGACAGCAGACGCGACAGAACATGACCGCCTGGTTTGCCGGTACAGCTGATGAGACGGGCGATACCACCCTGCGTCTGTACCGCTATCCAAGGCAGGTGACCGTCTACGGCCCAAGACAGATTGAGGCACAAATCAACCAGGATCCCGACATCTCCCAGCAAATCACACTCTGGGGCCAGGGTGGTTCGGAAGTGATTCGCGGCAACATGCTGGTGATCCCGGTGAACGACGCGATTCTCTATGTCCAGCCGCTCTATTTGCAGGCAACTGGCTCATCGGCGAGCGCACCAAGGCTGGCGCGTGTCATCGTTGCCACCAATGATCAGGTTGTGATGCGTCCCACCTTGCCGGAAGCAATTGCTGCACTGGCGGATCCGGAAGCGGAGAGTGTCGATCAGATCGAGCAAGATCCGGATGCCGCAATCGCGCAGGCAGAGGAAGCCTCGCAGCCGGGCTCGGCGCCCCAAGGTACGCCCGTGGCCGAGCCGAGTGGTGATGTACCGACCGGTCTTGCTGCCATGTCTGAAGAGGAGCTTGCCGCTGAAGCGCTCGTGACGCTGGATCGCGCCGAGCAGGCACAGCAGGCTGGCGATTGGGAGACCTACGGCCGGGAGCAGGAGCGGTTGCGCCGGATTCTCGAGATCATGGCGGGAAGCGAAGTTGTGCCGGATGCATCGCCCGAGGCGGGATCCTGAAAGATCCGGGATGATTGGGCGGTCCAGACTTGGGTCGCCTGTCTTGAAGGCACGTGACGCACCTCAGGGCGACGGATTAAGCGTGGAAGGTCGTGCCTCTACCGTCTCCTGTAGTGGCGCGGCGATGGTCCGAAGTGCAGAACAGTCTGGCCTCAGGCTTGTTTAGGCATTATCGCCTTCCGGCTCGAATGACAGAGGTGTCACACATGGTTCGCGGCATGTCACCGATCGCCGAATAGCGCTCGACCAAGACGAACATGGGTGGAGCCTTCCTCAATCGCAACGCGGAAATCGCCGCTCATGCCCATGGAGAGGTCCGGAAGGGCAAGCCCGCTTACCTGCTGCAGGTGATCGCGGAGCGTGCGAAGCTCAGTGAAGACCGGCCGCACCGTCTCGGAGTCGTCGACGTAGGGCGCCATGGTCATCAAGCCGTCGCAGCTCAATTCCGGAACGTTGGCTATTTGCGACAAAAGCTTCTCGGCTTCCTCCGGTCGACATCCCGATTTCTGCGTCTCCCCAGCGATATTGACCTGGATCAACACTGAGCAGGTGACCCCCTGCCTGGGAAGTTCCTTAGCGAGTGTCTCCACCAGCGCAATCCGATCGACGGTCTCGACGCGATTGACGACACGGACTGCCTGGCGAACCTTATTTGTCTGCAGCGCACCAATAAGGTGAATCCGCGCATCGGCGGGAAGCGGCTCCTCGTACTTCGTGCGAATCTCCTGCACGCGATTCTCACCGAAGGCGCGGAATCCAAGGTGGTACGCGGCCTCCACATATGAGCGGGGGAAGGTTTTGCTCACGGCGACGATGGTGATCTCGCCGGGATCGCGGTCTGCTCTCGTTGCGGCCGCCTCGACCTGAAGGCGGACGGTGGCCGCGCGGCGCTCTAGATCCAGCGGAACGGCACACGTCACGTTGCGTCTCCTGCCGTCGTCAGCATGATCAGCGCGGCCTGCCGTCCCGCGGACGGGCCGTGCCCCCGGTGTGAGAACCAGTCATCAGTGTTGCATTGGGTGCAAGTCGCCGAGACCTCCATGTTCTCTGGCTGAACCCCCGCTCGCTGAAGGAGGAGCGTGTTCGCCCGGGGAACATCAAAATGCTCCTTGATTCCAGGCTTCGTCACCGCAAGTTCTGCCAGAGGTCCCAAATCACGCACCTGCTCGCGCCAGGCCCCGGTGACCTCCGAACCAACTTCATTACAGCAGCCACCGATGGCGGGGCCGAGATAGACGAGAAGCTCTGCCGGGTCAGAGTTGTATCTCTCCTGCACCGCCCTGATCGTCGCACCGGCGACATCCAGCACGGTGCCACGCCAACCCGCGTGGACGGCAGCGATCGCCGGCCGCTCCGGATCCACGATCAGGATCGGCAGGCAATCGGCGTGGAGCGTCGTCAGCACGAGACCGGCGCGATCGGTCATCAGGGCATCAGCATAGCCGACCTGGGCGCTCCCTGGAGCAGCCCCGGCGCCAGCGTGGTCGGGCTGTGCCTCAAGCACACCATTCCCGTGGACCTGGCCGACGAGCACCATACGTGCCGGTTCCACTCCGATAGCCTCGCACCACTGCTGGCGCATCTCCCAGGCATCCGCGCGATCACGTTCTCCGCTGTAGCCGATGTTGCCATTTGCCCTTCCCATGCCCTCGACACGGTGTGTGAGGCCATGAATGACGCCGGGCACTGAGGAGAGGAGCTGGCTCCGGAGCGGAGTGATGGCTGGTCTGTTGATGGTCGAGCTGAGGCTGGAATCAGTCATTCGAACCTTCTTCTATCAGTGCTTCATCGATGATTATCTGGTCAACGACACGTTCAACCGGTGCATGGTCGTCGGTAAAAACGGTGGCAACCTCGGTTACCTCGCGGACATTTCGGGTCTCCAGCGCGCGCTGACCAACAATCCGGATGGGAGACCCTGCCGGCTGCCGGGCGACCGATTGGGTGAACGTGCCGATATCAGAGGGAGACTTGGTAGCGATCACCATCGTGTTCGCATAGCGCTCCGTGTCAATCAGGTAGACGTTCGGAAAGACGTCCTTCATGGTCGAGGCGATCACGTCAACCAGCCTGAAGCCGGTCGCCGTGCGCCCCACGTTCATCACCGCCACGCCGTCATCGGTCATCGCGTCCGACACTTCCTGGAAGAACTCCCGCGTAGTGAGCTGGAACGGAATGTAGGGTTGCTGGTAAGCGTCCACTGCGATCAGATCGTACTCCGTATCGGTCGTCCGGAGCACATATCGGCCGTCGTTGATGATGACATTGAGGTTCGGCTCCTTCATGTCGAAGTATTCGCGACCAACGCGAACGATCTCCGGGTCGAGCTCCACCCCGTCGATCGGGACAGGGCCGTAGCCGGCGGTGATCTGCTTGCTGGCAGTGCCACCCGCGAGGCCAATCAGGAGCGCGTTATCGATTTGGGCCGGTCCCTCCCTTGGGATGAAAAGCGGGCCCGCCATGAAGTAGTCCCATGGACTTCCGGTGAGCAGCTTTGTCGGGTCGTAGATCGAATGAACTGCATGTCCGTCGTTGAGCGAGAGCAGGTACTGGTCGCCGCGTTTCGTCACCTGGATGTAATTCTCGGACGACTCCGTCTCGTAGATGAGTGTCCCGTATTCCGCGGGACGGACTGATTGCTGGCTCACCCACAGGTTGGCAGCGATCATTGCGCCCGTGAGAGTGACCGCAGCAAGTGCAGGGCGAACCGCGCGGAGGCGTATGAGTCCAACGAGGGACGGGACCAGGAGCAACAGGCTGAGCACGAGGAACGTGCGCGTCGTGCCGATCCATGGGATGAGTATCAGGACGGGCAGAAAGCTGCCAGCGATCGACCCCACGGTGCTCAACGCATAGACCGTTCCGGCGGTGTTCCCCGCATCCTCGATGTGCTCGAGCCGGAGCCGAATTGCATACGGTGTGACAAAGCCAAGGAGCGTGATGGGAACAGCAAGCATGAGCAGCACCCCGATAAGGGCACCATAGAATGCGCCAATCTCCACGTTCTCAAACGCGTCCAGGGAGGCGCCGAGAATTGGCCGGGAGAAGAAGGGGAGAAACCCTGCCGCGATGGCGGCAACGGCAGTCGTGAAGTAGAGCAACCACGCGCGTGGGTAGCGGTGGGCAACACGACCGCCCAGGAAATAGCCAATAGCGAGGAAGGTCATCGTGAGACCGATGACCGTAGCCCAGATGAATGTTGATTCCCCGAAGTAAGGGGCTATCAGGTGGGTTGCTGCGATCTCTGTCCCAATGCTGGACATGCCGCCGAGAAAGACAATGAGTCGAACCCAGATGTCGTCGCTACGAGTGAGACGTCCGGGTGCTGTGGTGTAGTCGGTTGAGATCACAAAGCCTGCCAGGAACGAAAGACGAGTCTATTCATGGTGGCCAGTATAGACGCGCCCGCGCATATCCATAAAAGGCCCTGCGGCTACTGTCGATCCGTTGAACACCATGTTCGATTGTTACAGTCGCTGGTGTTGGCTTCCTCGACCGGCTGCTCGCCGAGCTGGACGTAACCGGCGCTCGGCGCGGTGCTGATGATTGCACCATTCTTGTGGATGCTCTCTACTGCGTTCAAGGGCGGAGGGGCGATCTTTGACTATCCGCCATCATGGATCTCCAGTCCAGTGACTCTTGAGAACTTCCGTGAGGTGTGGACGGTCGTCCCGTTTGGCCGATATCTCTTCAACAGCCTCTTCATCGCAATCTGTGTCACGATCGGCGAGGTCCTGACCTCGGCATTGGCGGCCTATGCGTTTGCCCGGCTGCGATTCCCCGGGCGTGACGCGCTCTTCCTGATGTATCTTGCGACGCTTATGATTCCCGGCCAGGTAACGGTCATCCCGAATTTCATCTTGATGCGCTACCTTGGCTGGATCAATACGTATCAAGGATTGATCATTCCGACGGCCTTCACGGCATTTGGAACCTTCCTGCTCCGACAGTACTTCCTGTCGATACCGCGCGAGTTGGAGGAGGCCGCCCGGGTCGATGGCGCTGGATATTTCGAGATCTGGTGGCGAATCATCATACCCCTTGCCAGTCCTGCCATCGCGACGCTCGGCGTCTTCAGCTTCATGGGCGCGTGGAATAGTTTTCTATGGCCCTTCATCATGGTTAGCGCCTCCGAGATGAGGACGCTGACGGTGGCCCTAAGGTCGCTACAGACCCAGTACGCCACCGAGTGGGGCATGATGATGGCGGGATCACTGATTGCCATGCTGCCGATGCTTGCTATCTTCCTTTCCGCACAGCGGTACTTTGTCCGTGGCATCGCAACAACTGGCTTTGGCGGTCGGTAGACATAAAAGAGGGTCGGGCTGACGTGACGTTAGGTGCAGTATTGTTCGATCTCGGCGATGTGATTATGGCGGAGGAGACCGAGGAGAAGGTCGACGACGTCACGCAGCGGGCGGACTTGCATCCGGGGATGGCGGATGTTCTCAAGTGGCTGCATGGGCGTAGCGTGCCGATGGGCCTTCTCGCCGATACGCGGGATGGAACCTATCGCAACGTGCTTGACATGCACGGCCCGTTTGACCTCTTCGACGTCTTTGCGATCTCCGATCATCTCGGGGTCGTGAAGCCCGATCGTCAGATGTTCGTGCACGCACTGGAAGGCCTCGGCATACCTGAATCTGACTGGGGCGAGGTGGCAATGGTTGGAAACAATCTCGCTCGGGACATCCGTGGCGCAAACGCGCTCGGCTTGACCAGCATCTGGCTGGTGTGGAACCAGCGCTATCCATGCATTAGTGCTGACGACGCTGAAATGCCGGATTATCAGGTGAGTACCGCCGCCGGACTCCAAAATCTGCTCGATGCGCTGTTGTCAGGGAGCGATACAGGCGGGTATGCCCATCTCCAGCCCTTTCCCTGAGACGACGCTACCTGATGTTGGGAGGGTGTTGCCCTTGTTCCGCACTTCGAGGTCTAAGGCAGCCTTTTCGCACAACGTAGCTTATCCGCAAAGCATGGTCTTCATGGCGGAAGGGCCGCACTCCTCTTCCGTGGTCCTCAGCCTGACGAAACCTCAACAGCACCTCGGCGACATCCGAACCGGAATGCAACCCCTCCTTATCCGTTCCACCCCGTGCGAAAGCCGAGATTTCCAGTGGATGAATCGGGGGTGTTGGAGCTGCGGGCGTCGACGCGATAGCGGTTGCAGTAGGAGGCATGGCAGAGATAGGACCCCCCGCGCATGACCTTTGCCTCACCCTGCTCCGGCCCGGTGGGATTCGTTCCATCGCTCACTGCATAGGTCTCCGGTGAAAACCAGTCGGCGCACCATTCCCAGACATTGCCGGTCATGCAAGAGAGGCCATAGGCACTCGGTTGGTAGCTCCTCACCGGTGCCGTGCCAAGATGACCGTCCGCCCGGGTGTTTCTCCCCGGGAAGGTGCCCTGCCAGACGTTCATCCGGTGCTTGCCCGTTGGCGTTAGTTCATTGCCCCACGGGAAGCGCGCTCCCTCCCGACCACCTCGTGCGGCGAACTCCCATTCCGCTTCCGTCGGCA
>DASYWM010000005.1:0-4274 GCA_035936075.1 Thermomicrobiales bacterium | reverse complement strand
ACCTCAGCCGGCTGCTCTATGGCGCACGGATCAGCATGATCGTCGGCATTGTCCCGACCATCATCACGTTGCTGGTTGGCGCGTCATACGGGCTGGCCTCAGGGTGGGTCGGTGGTCACTGGGACAATATCCTCATGCGCCTGGTGGATGTCGTGTATGCCTTCCCGTCGCTGTTGCTCTTCATTATTATGCAGGCCTCACTGCGCGATACGGGATTTGGCCGGATGCTCGGCGGGCTCATGCTGCTCTTCGTGGCATTTGCCATTACCGGGTGGAACGGGACGGCGCGATTGATCCGTGGGGAAGTTTTGAGCGTGCGGGAGAAGGAGTACGTCCATGCCGCCCGGGCGATCGGGGGATCGTCCCGACGGATCGTGCTTCGCCATGTGCTGCCGAATTGCCTCGCGCCGATCATCGTCTCGGTGTCGTTCTCGATTCCGTCCTACATCCTGGCGGAGGCCAGCCTCAGTTTTCTCGGGATTGGTATCCGCCCGCCGAATGCCAGCTGGGGCAGCATGGTCTATACCAGTTTCCCGTTGATCACCTACCAGCCCATCTTCGTCATCATGCCGAGCATGCTCATCGCGCTGGTGATGATCGCCTTCGCGTTCGTCGGGGATGGCCTCCGCGATGCCCTCGATCCGCAGAGCGGAGGGCGGCGATAGCGCTCCTTCGCTCGGATACCGTCTTGAGTCCGGTTTGACGGGTGACGTCGGCATGCCTCAAGCTGAGACGTTGCCCGCGTCCGCTCGCGGTCCAGACCGATAAAGTTGAGGTACCACGTTGGAGATATCCGGAATTCGCTTTGTCGGCTTGAACGCCGAGAATGGGCAGAAACTGCTCTTTACAGCAGTGCTCATCCTGCTGGTGTGGATTCTCCGCAGTGTTCTTAGACACCTCGTCCGATTCGCTCACAAGGGAATTGACGACCCGCACGCCGAGTTCTGGACGCGACAGGCTATCAATATCGGAACGACATTGCTGCTCGTCCTCGGCTTGCTGTCGATCTGGTTCGACGATCCGACCCGTTTGGCCACGGCCCTGGGCCTCGTGACAGCGGGTCTGGCATTCGCCCTCCAGAAGGTGGTCACGGCGATCGCGGGGTACTTCGTGATCCTGCGCGGCAACAATTTCACAGTTGGCGAGCGCATCACGATGGGTGGCGTGCGCGGTGATGTGATCGGCCTGAGCTTTATCCAGACGACGATCATGGAGATGGGCCAGCCGCCCGCGGTGCAGGGTGCCGACCCGGCCATGTGGGTACGCAGTCGCCAGTACACGGGCCGCATCGTCACAGTCACGAACGACAAGATTTTCGATGAGGCCGTGTACAACTACACCCGGGACTTTCCCTATCTGTGGGAGGAGATCACCATCCCCATCTCCTACACCGTGGACAGGGAGCGAGCGGAGCAGATCCTCCTCCGGGCAGCGAAGCGCCATGCTGACGTCTATGGCGAACAGGGGCAACGGGCGATGGATGTCATGATGCGTCGCTATTTCATGCAGCCAGCATCGGTCGAGCCGAAAGTCTATTACCGGCTGACGGACAACTGGCTGGAGCTCACGGTCCGCTTCCTGACCGAGGATCGTGGGGTGCGGGATATCAAGGATATGATGAGCCGCGAGATCCTGCGTGAGTTCGAGGCAGCCGGGATTGGGCTGGCCTCCGCGACGTTTGAGATCGTTGGATTCCCGCCACTTCGAATTGTTCAGGCTGGGACAGACAAACAGGCGGCCCCGAACGGACCCGCGGGCCAGTGATACGTATCGAAGAGAGATCACTCCTGTGCCACACCATCCAGTGAATCTGCGGAACGTCGTCAAGCAGCTTCGGAGATTTTGGGTGAATAGAGGAGCCGCCTGCCTGGAAGGATTGCTTCGATGAATCGCGGCTTTCGGATGGCGCCGGCCATGATTAAGTCCACCTTCCGTCCCGGGACGGCTTCCTGGCGCTCCTGCAATTCAAGGTGTTTCCCCCCCACGGCCCCAGATCATAGCCCTCGGGATACTCCACGATGAAGTCCACATCCGACCGCTCGGGGTCGCATTCGTCGCTGACAATTGAGCCGAAAACCTCCAGCCGTGCAACACGAATTGCCGGCAAAGGGCTTCAATGGCATCTCGATTCTCTTGAATAAGGGGATGCAAGGGCCACGGCTCCTGATGATTCTTGCTCGTCGCTGCTTCCTGTCTTACAGGGAGTCCATAGGTTCCGGGGAAGCATCGTTCTCCTCGAAGAGCTCAGCATATTGCCGTTCCAGATCCTCCCAGCCATACTCCTTCGCCTTCTCGCCGACAACGGATGGGACTTCTTTTCCGTCGAGCAGCAACTCGAGGGCGGCGAGGCAAAGGTGCCATCCCGCAGCGATGCTGGAGGCCGAGTTCCGGTCGTCGAACGTGTAACCCAGCCCAAGGCCAGTGCCTCCATCGGTCGGTGTCAGGTCGAAGTGGAGATGATCGGAGACCCAGAGATAGAGCAATGACGATGGCGACTGAACCTCAAGGACGCGGCCCGGCTGGTCCTCCTCGCCGCCGTCGGTCGGTGTCAGCCAGACATCTCCGTGCGCGATCAGATCGTGATCAGGGCGGAAAGGCGCCCACTGGGCGACCTCATCGGCCTTGGTGATCGCGTCCCAGACCCTGCCGGGATCATGGGGAAACTCACGGTTGAGCCGGAGAACCCATCGGGGGAAATTGGCATAGAGTGTGGCGGCTACGGGATGGCTGGGCAGTTTGGTGGTCATGGGCAATCGTCCTTTTGGAGGTTAGGCTGAAGTTCGTTGGGGAGCATGGAGCGGTGTCACGGCATTTCCGCGATCACTCCAGTCTCGCAAGCGCTGCGCCAGTTCATCGATCTCGTGTTCGATGTGGGTAATCGAGCCCCGGAGGTCGACCGAAGTCTCGTGGAGCGTCACCGGGCTATTGCGAACCGCGAGCCGGTCCTCGCGAACGATGTTGTGGCGTGGATAGATAAGGACACCCGCGCGGACATCGAGCGCCGTGCAATAGGCGAGCGTCTGGTACAGGTCCGCGTGTTTGTGATCGTCGGTGCCGAGCTTCTTGTACTTTGTGTCGCCAATCAGGATGTCGATCAGGCCGTCGGCAAGGACGAGATCGGGCTTGATAGTGACGGCGCGGTTCACGTCCAGCGTCGAGCGCTCCTGGTCCTTCAGGCGGAATCGGGGCTCAAGGCGTGCCCGCAGCATGGTGGTAATGAACTTCTCGAAGAGCGCATTCATGTTCCACAGGAATCCATCGAACGCCGTGTCTCCTGCTTCCTCATTGAGCGATGCTCCATTCAGGAAGAACCGGCAATACCGATGGATTGGGCGATAGTCCTCCGACTGCCGATTGTAAACAAATTGATCGACATCCCCTGCGCTCAAGCGGGAGGGGTGAACCTCATCCATCTGGTGATCCAGCGCAACAAGGCGGCCAGTCAGCCCGGAGGAGAAACCCCAGCCGGAAAGCTGCCGCGCGACCTGGCGAATCACCTGGTTCTCAGGGAGATCCCATGAGTAGGTGGTGTATTGGCAGTAGGTTCGGTGGCGAAGCACGGCATTCTGCTCGATATCCGGGGCAAAGAGGATGCGCCCGCGTATCGCCGTCAGGTTGCCCTCTTCCTCGACGTAGTTGCGATAGAGACCGAGATCCAACCGGTGCTCGACCATACCGGCGAAGGCATCGGCAATGATCTCGAGGACCTGGTCAAACTCTTTCAGGTCCACGGAATCCTCGAGTTGCTTGAAGTCGATGGCAGTCAGGTCTTCCACCGCAGCGAGCATCCAGAGCAGGTTCGTCAGTGGAACCTTCGGCTGGATTTCAAGCTGCAGGCCCGACGGCAGGCGGATGACACCCACGGTGGAACCGGGGTTCAGGATGTATTCGGGGCCAACGAGGGACCTGGTGATCGTGAACGCATTCCTTAGCGGGCCCCCGATCAGCGCGAGGTCATCCTGGCTGAACTCCCACCTGAAATCCTGGTGTTCCTTGATCACTTCGCGTGTAGCTATCACACCGCATCCGGTTCTCTACCATTGGCCTGGCCATCGGGGGCCGTGTCGTTCTCCGGGCCCACCTCAACGGTTGTCCGGAGCAGACTGGCGGGTGTCAGCTCGGCAAGGATCTCGTCACGATTCCGGTGGTGATGCAGGTACTCATTGAGAAGGGGTGACACCGCTCGCGTCCAGACGCGGTTGAGGACCACATCTGTCTCGATGCCGTCAGTCATGAAGTAACTGTGACCGATCTGGAGATCGTCGGTACTGAGG
>DASYWM010000004.1:0-5893 GCA_035936075.1 Thermomicrobiales bacterium | reverse complement strand
CAGATTACGAGGAGTAAATACAATGCGCGATACAGGTGTGGTGCCCCTGATCGTACATGCGGTTTCGTACGATTGTCTTTACGAAACCGACTTGGTCTTGCATCTATCCTATCAATATAAACGTCATAAGGCAATCCCTGCATAAGGCCAATATCGGCATGACTACGGCAGTTTGGTCCCGCAAAGGCACTGAAGCAGGACATTGTTTCCTTGCCTTGGCGGATTACCATGCGCATCCAGGAACCATGGAATGACAACCGAAACCCAATGATCATGGGCTAAACAGTTAATATGATCGGGTTTTTCTTACCCACCGCTGCAATAGGGATGACGGCTTCTCCGCAGACCTTGCAGTCCCACCTAACAACATATCTGCCGGTCTACCCTTGCAGTCTCTCTCAATCTCACGCATGCTGCCAAACGACGTTCCGCACGCTATTGCGACGTCCGAAATCCCTTTTGGCTGGACGGTTTACTAAAATGCGGGGGACCTATGGCAGAGCGAACTAATGCGGTTGGCATCGGCATTATTGGTGCGGGTTATATCTCCACAAAGTACCTGGAGAATTGCACGGGCCGCTTTGACAACCTCAAGGTTGTCGGCATTGCCGATGTGATGATGGAAAGGGCTGAGGAGCAGGCTCAAGGCTTCGGCATTGAGGCCCTCAGCGTAGACCAGCTCCTGGCCCACCCCGATATTGAGCTTGTCATCAATCTCACCATTCCCGCCGCGCACGGTCAGGTCGGGCTTCAGGTCGTCAACGCGGGCAAGTCCATCTATAACGAAAAGCCACTGGCGGCGACGCGCGAAGAAGCACAGGCGATTCTTGCCCGGGCAGCGGAACAAGGCGTATTGGTTGGCAGCGCCCCGGATACCTTCCTCGGCAGTGGCTTCCAGACCGCTCGTGCGCTACTGGACAGTGGAGCGATTGGCAGGCCCGTGGCGGTCACCGGAATGCTGCTTCTCCGGGGTCATGAGCGGTGGCATCCCAACCCGGACTTCTACTACCAGCCGGGCGGCGGGCCACTCTTTGACATGGGCCCCTACTACCTTGCCGCCCTGATGTCCCTGCTTGGGTCAGTCGAGAGAGTTGCCGCCACGGCAAGTGCGAGTTACCAGACCCGCACCATCGCAAGCGGCCCCCGTGCGGGTGAAACAGTTCCGGTTGAGACGCCAACTCACGTCATCAGCGTCCTGGACTTCGCCAATGGGGTCCGATGCAGCCTCACGACGACGTTTGATGTGTACGACACCAATCGCAGCACCCTTGTCCTTTATGGATCAGAAGGCACGATCAGGCTGCCTGACCCGAACACATTCGGTGGGCCGGTCGAGATGTTGCGAGCAGGTTCGGACCAGTGGGAATCCGTCGATTTGCTCGAAGGGTATACCGACAACAGCCGTGGGCTGGGAGTAAGCGATATGGCTCAAGCGCTGCGCGATGGGCGTGCACCCCGCGCATCGGGAGAGTTGGGATACCACATCGTCGATGTCATGCATGCCGCGCTGGAATCGAATGACCAGGGGCGACACATTTCCATCGAGAGCAACTTCGAACGCCCCGTGGCTCTCGGCGCCGTTCAGGTAACCGGTGGGCAGGGCTAACATCCCGCCACACATTCGTCTATGACGGTTTACGCTGTGTCAGATGAGCGGTGGTATTCCAAAAGCAAGCGGTGGCGAACATCACCCGGAGGAGTTACACACGATGGCAAAGAAAGCACTCATCTTCTATGGCGGCTGGGCAGGGCATGAGCCCGAAAAGACCTCAGCCCGCTTTGCGGGAATCCTGAGAGGTCACGGGTATGATGTCGATCTCGAGCAGACATTGGATGTCTTCACTGATGCGGATCGGACGGCCCAGTACGATCTCATCGTTCCCATGTACACCCAGAGTGAAATCACCAAGGAACAGGAGAAGGGATTGCTCGACGCCGTCAAGGCCGGTGCAGGACTAGCAGGCTGGCACGGCGGCATGGGCGATGCATTCCGGAACGCCACCGAATACCAGTTTGCCTGTGGCGGACAGTGGGTCGCCCACCCTGGCAACATCATCGATTACACCGTCAATATCACCAATCACGACGACCCCATTACCGCCGGATTGAGTGATTTCCAGATGCATTCCGAGCAGTACTTTCTCCACGTCGACCCGTCGAACGAAGTGCTCGTCACGACGACATTCACCGGGGAGCATGCTCCCTGGATTGCTGGCACAGTGATGCCAGTGGTCTGGAAGCGGAAGTATGGCGAGGGGAAGGTGTTCTACTGCTCGCTCGGCCATGTCGATGCAGACTTCGAGGTACCTGAGGCACAGACGTTGACGGAGCGGGGCCTAATCTGGGCTACGAGGTAGGCGAACTCGCTGGTCCTGGCACTTCCCAATAATGGGTTCCTGTTGACAGGTAAGGACAACCCTGTAGTAAGATTCGCGAAATTCGCCAACCGATCGGATTGCTCTGGCAGAGGCTGGCACTTTCCAGCCACTTGAAACATCCATCTGGAGGAACCGCATGACTGTCGACAAGAGTCGCATTCTTCGCCCATCCGTCACTTCGTCTCATCTTTCCCGCCGCAGGATGCTTCAGGGAGCAGCTGCACTCGGCATAGCGGCACCCCTGGCCAGACACACCGGCATCGTTGGTGCGCAGGAAGCCACGCCGGTTGGAGGCGACCAGGAAGGGACGCTGACTGTTTGGAGTCTCACTGGCGCGGGGTTGAATGAGGAGCTTCCACAGACGGCAGCAGCGAGGTTGACGGAGGCCTACCCGAACGTCGAGATGGATCTTCAGGCCCTGCAAAACGATCCGTTCAAGACGAAGCTCCGAACCTCGCTCGGTAGTGATAATCCTCCCGATGTATGGCATTCGTGGGGCGGTGGTGTCCTGGGGGAATATGCCAAGGAAGGTGTGGTTCTCGACCTCACAGAAGCGCTGAACCAGGATGGATGGAAGGACCGTTTCATTCCCGGCCTGCTGGACATCATGAAGGTGGACGACTCCTATTACGGTGTCCCGATCGTCGCCAATACAGTGGTCTTCTGGTACAACGCCGAGCTCCTCGGGGACATTTCGGCACCCGCTACTTGGGATGAGTTCATCCAGTTGGTGAAGGACGTCAAGTCGGACGGCCTCGTGCCCATTACGCTCGCGAACCAGACGAAGTGGCCGGGAGCCTTCTACCTGAACTACCTGGTGCTGCGGATTAACGGTCCCGATTTCCTGGACCGGGTCCTGGCCGGAGAGGCAAGTTTCGACGATCCGGGCGTCGTCCGGGCCGGCGAAATGATCCAGGAACTCGTCGATGCTGGAGCCTTCCCCGAGGGGTTCAACGGTCTCGATATCGACACGGGCGGATCCCGCAAGCTGCTCTATGCCGAGCAGGCCGCGATGGAGCTGATGGGAACCTGGTTGCCGGGTACCATTGATTCTGAGATCGATGACTTCTCCCAGAACCTGTCCTTCTTCTCCTTCCCGCAAGTGGAAGGCGGCGAGGGTGACCCTAGCTCCCTTCTCGGCGGTGTGAGCCCTGCGTATGCGGTTTCCCAGCAAACGGAAATCCCGGAAGTGGCGATCCAGTTCCTGCGAGAGATTACAAACGACGCCTCCCGGGATCTTGTGGTGGACGCTGGGCGCCTGGCGGCGCTGAAGGGCGCAACCTATGACACCGAAACGGCAAATCAACTCGCGACCGCGCTCGAAGAAGCAGCGACGGTTCAGCTCTTCTGGGATCAGTTCTTCCCACCAGCCCTCGGCCAGGCCCAGCTTGATGTTTCGCAGGGCTTGTTGAGCAAGTCCATCACACCTCAGGAGGGCGCTGCCCAGCTTGAGGAAGCGGCTGCCTCAGTTCGCGAAGGCTAGTAATCCGGGAACAGGGCTGCGTCACGAGTTCCTGGCACAGCCCTGTTCACACATGAATCCTGATCCGGTAGCGTGAGGTGTGGGAGTGGCACGGTCAGATATTCAGCCTCGGACACTGGACACCTATGCGAAGCCCGAGCCAGCGACGCTACGCGGCTCGAGCGGGTTCCAGTTTCCCCAGTGGCTTGTGGCGATGCTCTTCATCGCACCCGCTCTTCTCCTGTACGCCATCTACGTTATCTATCCTATTTTCCAGTCGATCCTCTACAGCCTCCGCGACTGGTCCGGGATCGGGGCCGGCACGTATATTGGGCTGGACAACTACAAGGAGGCGCTGAGCGACGGCATCTTCTGGCGAGCGGTCCGGAACAATATCGTTCTAGTCATCGCCTCTATCGCCATCCAGTTGCCCATCGCCCTCATGCTTGCATTGTTGCTGTCCGCGAAATTTCCCGGATGGCGCATCTTCCGGGCAGTGTTTTTCCTCCCTCTCCTGCTTTCGACGGTGGCCGTTGGACTGGTCTGGATCAACATCTATGATCCTGTTTTTGGTTTGCTGAACGGTATCCTGGGAGCCGTTGGACTCGAGAACCTTCAACAGTCATGGCTCGGAAATGAATCGACTGCCCTCCCTGCGATTATTGCGGTCGTGTGCTGGCAATACATCCCCTTCTACATGATTCTCTTTATCGCCGGGCTCACAACCATTCCGCTCGAGTTGTATGAGGCAGCCAGAATTGACGGGGCTTCAGGATGGCGCTCTTTCTGGGACATCACCCTGCCCTTGCTCCGGGGGATTATCCGCACCGGTGCCATTCTCTCGCTCATCGGATCGCTGAAATTCTTCGATCTCGTGTGGGTCATGACGGGTGGCGGCCCCAACAGGTCCACTGAGTTGATGGCGACTTATATGTACGAGGAGGCGTTCGCCTCGTTCCGGATGGGCTACGGGAGCGCCGTAGCGACTCTGCTCTTCATCTTCGCCTTTGTGATCGCAGGATCCACCCTCATCATCGACCAGCGCCGATCGAACAGGTAGGAGTTGTCCATGGCCACGTCACTCCCCACTTCCTCCTCTCTTGACCCCGGCAACCCGCCACAGCCGCGGTCGTTTCGCTCTGCATGGCTCTACGGGCCGGCACTCCTGTGGCTACTGGCGGCAGGGCTGCCATTTGCCTTTGTGGTGCTCTCTTCATTCAAATCGGTCAAGGAGTACATCGCTGACCTCTGGGCGATGCCGGCATCCCTGCAACTCTCTAACTATCTCGAGGCCGTGGAGGGGGGCATCGGCAGGTTCTTCATCAACAGTCTTATCGTGACCGTTTCATCAGTGGTGCTTACGCTCGTGCTTGCATCACTGGCAAGCTTCCCTCTTGCCAAGATGAAATTCCGCTTGAACCGGCCGCTTTTTCTCCTCTTTATCGCCGGCGCAATGATCCCGGTGCATGTCACCCTGATCCCGATCTACACACTCACCAACCGCCTTGGCATCTACGACACACTCCTTGCGCTGATTGGACCCTATATCGCCTTCCATCTTCCGCTGGCCGTGCTGATCATCACCGAGTTCATGAGCCACCTACCCGCGGAGCTGGAGGAAGCGGCCAGGATCGACGGAGCGGGACCGTTTGAGGTCTTCCGGCGCATCATCCTGCCACTGAGCACCCCAGCGCTGAGCACGGTGGCAATCTATACGTTCATCTATGCCTGGAACGAATTTGTTTTTGCGCTGGTACTCCTGTCCTCCCGCTCGAATATGACGCTTCCACTGGGACTGATGCAGTTCTCGGGCGAGTACAGCGTCAACGTCCCCGGGATCATGGCCGCTGTTACGTTGGCCAGTCTCCCAATCATTCTCTTCTACCTGGTCATGCAGGAACGAGTGGTCGCCGGGATGGTCGCAGGCGCCGTCAAGGGGTAAGTGCCTTCGCGGTATTCCAGGCAAGAGGTGCCTATGCACTATCACAAGGCATCAATCGCCGCGCACGGAGTCGATACATTCCAGCTAGCGTTGAGGGCCAGGCCGGGTGGG
>DASYWM010000003.1:0-2539 GCA_035936075.1 Thermomicrobiales bacterium | reverse complement strand
GAGCTTCGGGATCAAGACCGCGCCGCAGCACACGACCTACGACGACATGCTGAAGGTCTGGCAGGAAGCCGAGGAGATTCCCAGCATCGAGCACGCCTGGCTCTTTGACCACTTCGCCCCGATTCAGGGGGACGTGAGTGGTCCGTGCCTTGAGGGATGGACGGTCCTTGCCGCCTTCGCCGCCGTCACGAAACGAATGCGCCTGGGATTGATGGTGACGGGGAACACCTATCGCCACCCGGCAGTGCTGGCCAAGATCGCCGCAACGATGGACGTCATCTCCGATGGTCGGCTCGACTTCGGGATCGGTGCCGGCTGGAATGTCTATGAGCACGAGAGTATGGGCATCCCGCTGTACAAGCCCGGGGAGCGCATTCGCCGCCTCGACGAAGCCTGCGAGATCATCAAGGGCTTGTTTACGCAGCCGACCCTCGATTTCGACGGTCGCTACTACCAGCTGAAGGATGCGCGCAGCGAGCCAAAGCCGGTGCAGAAGCCGTATCCGCCCTTTGTGATCGGCGGCAGTGGTGAGCAGTTAACGCTGCGGGTGGTCGCCAAGCATGCGGACATCTGGAACTACACCGGACCCTCAGTTGAGGAGTTCACGCACAAGGTGAGGGTCCTGCATGACCACTGTGCAGTGGTGGGTCGGGATCCGGGAGAGATTGTCCTCTCGTATCAGCACCGGCTCCAGGCCGATGATCTCGAGTCGTCCGTTAGCGAGCTGCAACGCTTCGTTGAGGCAGGGGCAACGCACATTGTTCTCTACCTGCCAACGCCCCATACGGACGGAATCGCAACGCGGGTGGCAGAGGAGGTAATTGCCAAAGTCTCCGCATAAGCGCGCCCTGCCTCTCCCGATGCGTCCGGTGGGAGCTTTGGCGCTCCCTCGCCGGGGCTGCCGGAGCAGCATGGAGATGAACTGGCCCCCAGGCAGGAGCGCCGTCTGCAGGGCTTGGTCCGGCATCGCCAGCTGCATGTAACCCTGACTACTCGATCCCGGTCCAACAGCCGACGCTGTGCATGTCGACCAATCAATCTTGGTAGCATGATGTTCGTCCCCTCTTCCGGCATTGCTTCAAGCCGAATAGGACGAACATACTTGCCTCCCTGGGCGGGTGACTGTTCGCCGACCTTCCGTCACTGAACATTGTTCGGTATGCCTATTGACATTCAGGAACCTCATGATAGGATGGAGTCATAAGTTGCTAAACGATGTTCAGGAGATTGACCATTGTTAGGTAAAGCGGTTCCTAGTGGAGCAAGTGCCAGGCGCGAACGCGGTCGGCGCGAGATGCGACTCGCGATTATTGACACCGCGTCGAGGATCATCGCCGACGAGGGGATCGACCGTCTTACGATCCGTGCCGTTGCCACTCGCCTCGGGTACTCGCCCGGTGCCCTCTACGAATACTTTGACTCGAAAGAAGCGATCCTTGCCGGTCTCTACTTCGAGGGAACCGACGGCCTTGGTGCCCGTTGTGAACAGGCCGTCGCGGACTTGCCGGTGGGAGCCTCGGCGATCGATGCTCTGATGGCCCTGGGCCACGCCTACCGGGTGTTCGCGCTTGAACACGCGGATCTCTACCGCCTGGTCTTTGGAGGGTTCAAGACACCACCCCAGCCGGAAAGAGCTGGCTACCCGGACGCGAATCAGGGAGGTTTCGGCACGCTGGTCCAGGTCGCGCAACGAGGCGTTGAGGAAGGAGTGTTTATCGACCTGCCAGCCCCAGTCATCGCCGTTGCGGCATGGTCGGCGGTGCACGGGTTCGTCTCACTTGAGTTGAGTCACCATCTCACTGGAGGAGATGGCCCCGGGATGCCGCCAACGTCACCGGACGAAGGACGGCAGCGTCGGGACCACATGTTCGATGCGCTCGTGCGCATGGTCATGTTGGGATTCGTACGGGAGGAGCATCGCCCACAGTCCATCTGATGGTCGTCAGACACGCCCATCCGTGCAGGCCGGCATCCTGCGCCGCTCCATGACCACCGTCGTAAAGTCTGTATCTCAACTCTCTTAGCTATCGATGATGCCCGGGAACCAGGATAGGTGCCCGGCTTGGAAGGAGTGTGTCATGTTTGCATCCTGAGGACTGCTGTTGGCAGCCCACCGACGTCTTGTTGCCGTTGTTTCACTGATGTCGCTGGTCGTAGCGATTATTGGTATTGTCCTGATCTCACCCAACCTCTCCGCGGATGGATTTGTCTCAGAGCAAGCAGAATCCGCCCGCGTCGACGAGGCGCTCGCCAGGGAGTTCGGCCATGGCAGCGATTCACTTGTCTTTCTCTTCGATGCGAATCGTCTGGTCAGTGACCCGGCGGTCCAGCGGGCAGTGGAAGGGGCCCTTGCCCCCATCACTGCAGATGCACGCTTTGGCCGCGTGCTGACCACGTGGTCAACCGGAGATCCGCGCATGGTTTCGGAGACGGGGACGGCCACCTATGCCGTTGCCGTGGTCGCCCCTGGGGCAGACGTGGACGATGCCGAGTTCGAGCGCTTCACCGGACTGGTCACTGATGGCGCCGAAACCAATGG
>DASYWM010000002.1:0-3265 GCA_035936075.1 Thermomicrobiales bacterium | reverse complement strand
ACGAAGTCCTCATACCCATATGACTGGTGAAATTGAACGATTTCGACCTGCTCGTTGGGCGGGGTGTTGACGTCGAGCGATTGGCCGGTGAACCACCGCGCAAAATTCTCGGCCACGTAGGTCTTCCCCGAACCTTGAGGTCCTTCGAAGATGAGTTGCTTCTTGTCGAGGAGTATGTCGTTGAGTTCTTGGAGGAAGGATTTGCTAACATACGTTGCTTCCATCAACTCATCGAGTTTTTGTGATTCGGGCGTTTCATCGCCGTTACTGTCGTCATCACCGCGATTCATAATTTCTGACGGGTTCCATAGCTGGTAGATGTTTTCCTCGTAGAAATCTAAATTGGGGCGATCCATTTTTTAGCCAAGTGGTTCCGGATAATGAGAAGCGTATTGTCGACATCGGTACCAGAAGGTACAGACGCATCTTGAGCGAAATGGTCGACGATGCGCTTCTTGCTGTCGTCGCTGGCGATCCGTTCGAATTCATTGGGGAAAAGCAGGTGAAGCAGTATGTTTCTGCCCAAACCCGGTTGGGATCCTGTCTCTTGCTTCACCTGCTGCTTGACTTCATCAGCGAGTGCCTTGCATTGAGATGCGTTAAACGGATCTACACCTTCTGCCATCAATCGCCTGGCGAATCCGAGGTAGAACGCCATTTGGAAGGGTCGTCCGGCGAGATAAAACATTCCTGGCGCACCTACTGGATGCTTAAATGCTTCCAGCAGTTGACTCCACGTCTTCTTATCTACTCCGAAGTCTTTGAGCCGCAACTGTCGGGTCTCCTCAATTAGATTGAGTTTGGACTTCATCCCCATGCCTCCTGGTCCACTACTAGGGAAGGGCCCATAAACTGTGACCAAATCAACGGCAATTCGGTGAATGTCGTCCGATTGAGCCTCAAGCTGTCCGCCCAGTTTGACGACGAATGAATCGGTACTCTCGTTTGGATGGTCGACAAAGGCTGCCCAGAAGTTATCGAGATTCTCAAGTGTCCATGCATTGTGGTCCGGCCAGAGCAGAGATTTGCTCTCGACCAGACACCTCTAGCGGAAGAGATCGGCGACTTCATAGACGGCTTCTGCGCCAGGAACGCGCGCCATAGAGATAGGTCCTTTCACATCGTCATGATATGGGTGCTTTCCGAAACGATAGAGGGCCATGGCGCACCGACCTCGATCCGGACCGCGCCGATAGAGTCACATCCCACGCGAATGGCAGTAGTGGAGAGATATCGGAACCGCCTTCCTAGATCGCGGCAGTCCCGGTCGGCGGTATCATTGATAAGGACAGATCATCCGAATTGAGTCGCCATCCAGGCAAGGAGGACTCCATGGTCGAGAACCCGGTCTTGGGAACGGGTCAGCAGCGATACAGCCGTATTCTGGTGCCACTCGACGGCTCAGATGCCTCCGAAGCCGCGCTGGCATACGCCGCGCAAATCCCTTGCAGGGAGCTGGTGCTGCTGCACGTCGTCGTCGATGACGACGTCATTGCTCCCGAGTGGGCCACCGGCTGGGAGGATGATGACGAGGAGGAAGCATCCGCCCGCGGCACCATGGAGCAGCTCGCGGAACGCCTGCGCAACGGGGAGCGCGAGGTAAGCATCGACATCCGGTCGGGTGACATCGCGGAGCAGGTGATCGAGGCCGGCACGGATGCTGACCTGATCGTGATGAAGACGCATGGCCGTGGCGCGGCCGGTCGCCTCATCTTCGGATCGGTTGCCGATCATGTCGTGCGCCACGGGCAGACACCGACGCTGTTGCTGCGTATCGGCGAGCTTACCCGATCCCCCCGTGAACCGAAGCGGGTGGCGGTTGCCCTGGATGGATCGGAGCTGGCCGAGCGGTCATTGCCGGTAGCCGCCAGGCTGGCGGGTGCGCTCGGGTTGCCGATGGTCCTGATGCGGGCAGTGAGCGTGGATCAGATCAAGCACGCCGTGGCGGCACGTCGCGACCCTGGCAAGCCTCCCCACGAGCAACCGCCAACGCTCTATGAGGACACCCAAAGGGACGTCATGGCCGAGACGGCAGAGTATCTGGAGGGCCATGCCGATCGATTGAGGCAATCCGGCCTGCGGGTCGAGACACAGGTCCTTGAAGGCACGGCGGCATTCAGCCTGATGTGGGCGCTAACGCCGGAGGACGTCATCGTTGTGGCCACCCATGGCCGAGGTGGATACAAGCGGTTGTCGATCGGGAGTGTCGCCGAGAAACTGGTGCGCGAGGCCCCGTGCCCGGTGCTGCTGCAGCGCGCGACCGGGGGTCAATGACGCCCAATCACCCGTAGACCTGTTCATGACGTTGGGCCCCGGCAGCATATTGTGCCGGGGCCCAACGCGACACAACAGGGTCTAGACCGCCGGGGCGGGCGTCGGTCCCGCCTCGTTACTGCCCCGTGTGCGCATGACATGCAGGGCAATGCCGACAACCAGCAAGGCGGTGCCGGTAACATCCTGCACCGGACCCGTGTAGAGCAGTAGCCCCGCGGCGGCGACGAGGATTCCCCGTTCCAGCCAGGTGGCAGGTTTGAGCAACCATCCGCCGACGCCCGCGACCAGTGCCAGGATCGCGAGGCAGGCGGTCACCGTGGAGAGGATGATGTCCGATGTCTCACCAAGCGCCAGCAGGTTGATTCCGTTTTCCTTGTTCAGGGTGAACATGAACGGTACGACGAAGGCGGGCAGGGTGTATTTCCATGTCAGCATCATCGTCTTGAACGGGTTGCCGCCGGTGATGGCCGCCGCCGCGAAGGGGGAGAGAGCGGTTGGCGGCGACACCTCCGAGAGCACCGCATAGTAGAAGATGAACATGTGGACCGCGACGTCCGGGACGCCCATCGAGATCAGCGCCGGAGCCGTGATGGCCGCCGCGATGATGTACGACGCCGTCACCGGCACCGCCAGGCCGAGCACCCACACTGCCAGCCCAGTGTAGAGCACGGTCAGGAAAAGCTGCTCGTTGGCGAGATCGACGATCAGGTCGGACATCTTCAGGCCGAGCCCGGTCAACGTCATCACCCCAACGATGATGCCGGCGGTGGCACAGGTGGACGCAACCGACAGGGTGCTGACCGCACCGCTGCGCAGCGCGTTCCAGGTTCGATTCGGCGTCATTGCCGTGTCCCGGCGCAGGAAGCTGAGCAGGAAGGCCAGACCTGTGGCGTAGACCACCGCCCGTAGCGGTGTGAACCCGATGATCATCAGGACGATGATCGCGATGAGCGAGGTGAAGTGATACCAGTAACGCTTCACCAGCGTCCCG
>DASYWM010000001.1:0-4711 GCA_035936075.1 Thermomicrobiales bacterium | reverse complement strand
GATCGAACGTGCGGCGCTTGCTCGTCTCAGCCGCCTCGGGGAGCATGTCGAAGACCGGGGTCCAATCCGGATGCTCGAGGTGCAGCGGGTAGATCACGACATCGGAGATGTGCAGCAGGATCTCATCGCCCGATGAGATCTCCAGCGATATGTGTCCCGGGGTGTGCCCGGGGGTGGCAACGACCCGGATACCGGGGAGGATCTCCTCACCGGTATCGACGAATGTGAGCCGATCTCCGATTGCGTCCAGGCTGCGCCTGGCAATATCGACCATGATGGGCGGAGCCTGCCGGGCACCGACCTCTGACGTCCAAAAAGTCGACTCTTCTCTTCCGATGACGTACCGGGCGTTGGCAAAGACGAGCTCCCCTGCATCGTCCACTGTGCCTCCGACATGGTCGGGATGGGCATGAGTGATGATGACGGTATCGACCTCGGACGCCGGGATACCTGCCGCCTCCAGATTGCGGCGCAAGGCACCCGTCGCGGTCGTCGAGTGGTCGACATTCGGGACCACTTTTGGTGCGCTTTCACCGAGGTTTCCGGCACCCGTATCAACGAGTACCCGGTTGTCACCAGTGTCTATGAACAGACAGGTGTAGGGCGTCGTGACCCGGTCAGTGGGGAGTCCCCGCGAATGGAGGACGCTCTCGATTTCCTGCTCAGGGACGTTGGCAAACAGGCTCCCGGGGGAATAGTTGAAGGCGCCATCGCTGACGGCAAGGCATTCAAACTCCCCGAGCATGAAACGGTAGGATCCGGCATCCATATACCTGCTCTCCTCTCGCGCCATGACCAACATGAAACGGCGACACGCCACATTCCCGATTCACCAGAGCGCAGCAGCACGACATTGATCGGAACATGAAACATGGGTCCCATCTGCATCATACGGATCATGCATCGCTTCCACAACCGGAGACGACCGGTGATGGAACTGAACGCTCTGGGAGAAAGCCAATTGCAGTGACAGGTTATCCTGTTATGCCACGTGAAACAGGGCTCTGAGCGGGAATCACGACCTTGAGCAGGGAGCCACGCGGGCGAAAAGCTGAGGTCTTACGACCCTCGTCCCGCTACGTCCACGTCACCCTCTGGTTCCGGCGACGGGTCTCCGCGCAATTGCCCCGGTACGACTGGTTCATCGACGCCAAGATCCGAAACACCACCGGAGTCCGTGTACGTCGGCACCGTTGGCTCCACTCCGTCTCCCGGCTCGCCAATCCCCTGCTCGCGCGCTTCTTCGATTGTCGTGCGTTCCCGCTTCTGGATATCTTCCCGTTTTCTCAGTGGCACGATCTTCTCCCTTCAACGTGCGGCCAGTATCCCACCCGGAACCCTGCCTGGAGTAGTCCAGCAATCTCCACGATGCTCTCGGACGTCACTTAATTAAAATGTCCCCGTCGGCCGCACAGCGTGCAGGCAGACAGGGACAAGAATTGACGATTCCCGGAGTGAATGTCAGTGTCACCGCCGCTCAGCCGCGGGCTTCTATTCCACGGTGAAGGTCGTCACCATTCCATCCAGGAGATGCGGCACGCCAGTGGCAGGATCGATGATAAAGCAGGTGATGGCGTAGGTCCCCGGGTCGAGGTCAAACTCCTGCCAGGTCGTGTGGCCACCGGATTGCAGCGCGGCATAGCCAACGTACGTGAACTGGGTGACGAGCGGCTCACCGGCAGGCGGCGTCCCGGAGATCAGGCCCGCGAACTCGGCCACGATCTCTTCTGCCGTTACCCCCTCCGGGACTCTCTGCATAACCAGGTGATGGGCCTGCTCGGTCCCTGTATTCGTCACTTCCCAAAGCTGGGGACCACTTGGTACCGGGTCTGGAGAGACGATGTACTCCAGATCGTCCGTCATCTCCAGGGTCACGTCGGCCATTGGAGCGCTGGCTACAGGCGATGCTTGCGCTACGACCGGTGTGGCGACCATTGCGGCCGGAGTGGCTTCGCCCGTGACGACCAACGGCACCAGGGTCATGACCTCCTCAGCGCCCTCCTCCGGGGCGTAGTACGAGGCGGCGGTTACATACTCACCGGGCTGGAAATGGATGGCGAACGATACAGGAACACCGATCTCGAATGTGTTCGTGCCGCCGAGATACTCCCAGTCAGGCTGGACAAGATCATTGGCCGCAGCCTGGAGCGCGAGCTCCGTCGCCTCGTCTTCAGACAACCCGGCAGGCGGCTTCATGAAGTCCAGGTAAGCGGAATATTCCTCCGTCGGGTGGAGCGTGACGAGGTAATATCCCGCCTCGATCTCGGACGGAGCTTCAACGCCGTCAGGTCCAACCGTGATATGGATCTCTGGATACCCAAGCTCCTTCAGCTTCACATCGCTGAACGAGATGTCTATTTCCTGTGCGGCCGACGCTGCCACGTTGCCGATGAGCAGCGCACAGACCATCAATACGAGTCCGATTGATCGCAACACGGTTCTTTTCCCTTCTTCAGATACGCTTCGCAAAAGTGAATCTGTCCCGACAAAAAGTCTAGGGACAGCGAAATCAAAACGCAAGGGTCAGGGAAAACTGAAAGGTCCGTCATGCAGCGACTCTCTGACCGGCATCCCGGGCCTGTTTCCTGTCCCCAGGCTCCTTGCCGGGTCAGGAACCATGCCCTCTGGAAACATCCGGATTGGCATTCGCCGGAACATCGTCACACAATGTAAAAACGAATCCTTCGTTCGTTGCTCCCAAATGGGGAGCGCCGTCCGCTTGAACACATGGGGCCGTCCGCACATGCCACTCACTGGAGAATACGCGCCAACCACGTCCGACTGGGCCCGCCAGCAAACCGAGCTCTTTGAAACATCAGGGGGTAAGGACGGAAACACGCTGCGCGGCATGCCCATTATCGTAATGACCTCCGTCGGAGCCCAGAGCGGGAAGCTTCGGAAGACTCCACTCATGCGCGTTGAGCACAACGGCGAATACGCGATAGTCGCATCGCTCGGTGGCGCCCCGAGGCACCCAGCGTGGTACTTCAATGTGAAGAAGAACCCACATGTCGAGCTGCAGGACGGACCCGTCAAAAGGGACTATCTCGCCCGCGAAGTCACAGGCGAGGAAAAGGCCGTATGGTGGGAACGCGCGGTCGAAGCTTATCCCGACTACGCGGAGTATCAGGAGAGGACGAGTCGCGAGATTCCCGTCTTTGTCCTCACACCCATGGAGGATGAACAGAAAGCCTGACTCCACGTCTCATAACCAGATCGAGCGATGGACCGATACCGCCCGTGCTCGTTTGCGATTCGCGCACGGTCTCGTCTTTGACAGCGTGCCAGGACCAACCGAACTGCCGGATCGACACATTCGTACCACGTCGGCACAGCAGGTCGAATAAGCACATAGCGGTAGGGAAACGTGGAAACCAACGTCGGCGGTGACAATCCATCAAGTGAGAAGGACGCCCCGCCCACTATCCCGCTGGATCGGCAGCATCTGCTCTTTGATGCCGACGACACGCTCTGGGAGAACAACGTTCACTTCGAGCGCTCGGTCGAGGAGTTCGTGCGCTTCCTCGATCACGAGCACCTCGCCCCCCGAGAAATACGCGCAATGCTCGACGAGATCGAGCTGGCCAACGTGTCCACCCACGGCTACGGTGCGCGGGCGTTCGCCCACAGTCTTTCCGAGACCTTCCAGCAGATCACGGGTTCCAACGACGAGCAAGCGCTGGAAAGCGTCCGCGCGTTCGGTCTCCGCATCCTCGACATCGAGATGGAGCCCATCGAGGGCGTTCAGGAGACGCTGGAGGCACTTCGCCCCCATCACGATCTCTTCCTGATCACCAAAGGAGACCCGGAGGAGCAACGCCTGAAGATCGACCGGTCTGCGGCCAGCCAGATCTTCGATGCTCACGTCATCACACAGGAGAAACGCACCAACACCTACCGGGACATTGTCGAGTCACTCAAGCTTGACCCCTTGCGAACCTGGATGATCGGGAACTCCACGCGCTCCGACATCCACCCGGCCCTTGAGGCAGGCCTGCACGCCGTCCTGATACCCCATCCCATGACCTGGCACCTGGAGCATGTGGATATCGAACACCATCCCGGATGGAAAGGTCAGTTCGTGGAGCTGGGAAGCTTCCGTGAGCTGCTCACGCTTTTCCGTCACAGCCCCAGCAGGAGCCATGGAAGGATGGACTGATACGGCCAATCTTGCGTCAGCGATACGTCCGCACACGCTTCCCGATGCATGCCCTGCAGATGTGGTTTCACCCACTGACCCTATCGAACCACTTCCACGTATTGACCCGGCGTGAAGCAGGGCTCCTCCGCCATACGATGATGATGCCGAAGCGTTGCCTGCTCGATCCCCGTCGCCGTCTCAAACTGCACACGGTTGCGGCAATGAGAGACGCCCTCCGCGTCCGGCTGACAGTTCTCGTCAGTCAGGATCGTCAAATGTGACACGGTGCTGGGGATTGTGCCGTACTCCTCCTGCACCAGCATCGGGTCCTGGCCTCGCGAGATCTGTGGCTCATCGGTACACCGAACGCGCACATCAGCCCGTTGATAATGGGGCACAGCAGCACTCCCGGTGGCGTCTGCCTCTCCGCTCCCTGAGACGACTGCTGCTATAGCGATTGCGACCGCCATACCAAGGAACGCATAGACGACAATATCGAACCGAAACCTCATTGGATAACTCCCTGCCCTCGCTCAGGCCGACGGATTGGCCACCGGCACACGACCTGAC